>JAEYYY010000724.1 GCA_023430775.1 Pseudomonadota bacterium | reverse complement strand
GGTCGCAACTGATCGCCGATGCTCGGCTTCGTCGGCGATCGCGCGTTGTCGGCGAACACAGCCATGGCTGGAGCCGCCAACTGCGGGCGGCGACAGAAGGGTGTGTCGCGATTCAAGCACCCGCCGTGCGCTCGGTCGTGGAGTCGGGGGCTTTCTGGTGAACCGGATCTGAAATTCGACGTCACGATCCGGTCGCAACTGATCGCCGATGCTCGGCTTCGTCGGCGATCTGGCCTGCGAATTTCAGAGGCAGGGCACTAGCGAGGTGTCGTGAGGCCGCACAGGTGGCCGATCGCGTTCTGGTAGAGTTCTTGTCCATCGGGCGTATCGTCGAGATCGCCGTCGCGGACGCCGCCGAATATCAGGCCGACCGGCAGGAAGCCGAACGTGATCGCGCGACCATCCCGGGTCAACGCGATCGCGCCCGCACCGTCCGGTGAATCGTGGCGCGCGAGGATCTCGCCCGCGCCGGTGAGCGAGAGCTCGTCACCATCGTCTTGCATCATGTTGGTGAACGACAGCGGCGTCGGCATGCCCGCGAGGATGTCGAAGCTGGCAGTCGCTGGATGGACCGGCTTCGGCTCGAAGAAATCGGTGCCGGTGTCGAGCTCGAGGGCAGTGCGGAGCACCGCACCTTCGTCGGCGTTGTCGAGGTCCCAGAAGCTGACGATCGCGCGGCCGCCGCCATCGATGAAGCCGGCGATCCGGGTCGCGGTGTCGACATCGATGTTGTTGAGCGAAGACTCGATGATCAGCAGCTCGAAGCCGCCCTCGTCGAGCAACCCGTTGAACGCCGCCAGGTCGGCGACCGTGCCGCGCTTGACCGCGAGGCCGAGCGCCGTGGCGGCATCGTCGGTCAGCGTGGTGTCCTCGAGGGTCGCGCAGTTGGTGTCGACGGCATCGCAGTCGTCGAAGATCAGCGCCGTCGTGCAGATCCGTGCGCAGCTCGTACCATCGCCTTCGAAGCCGGCATTGCACGCGCAGGTGAATGACCCGGGCGTGTTGGTGCAGGCCGCATCGGCGCTGCACGCACCGGCGCCGGCGCACTCGTCGACATCGACGCACGCACCGCCGAGCGCCTCGAAGCCCGGGCTACACGTGCTGCGACAGGAGTTGGTCCCCGGATCGCACATCTGCCCATCGGGACATTGATCCGGCGCCGCGCACCGCACGCCCTCCGGGTAGGTCGGCGAGAAGCACGCTCCGAGGAGGAGCGCTAGCCCGAGCAACCCGCGCATCGCCTCCCATGATGGCACGCCGGAGAACCGTCAGTCATCGTGATGCCTGCCAGTCAGTTGCGCACATCTCCTCACTGCGAGCGGGATCGCACGGCCACGAGCTCTTACTTGCAGCACCAGCCTTCGCGGTCGTCGATCTTCGCCGTCCCGATCTCGTGCTCGTCCGCCTCGCAGTGCAGCTCGACGGCCTTGCCGACCGCGAGCACGACGCGGCCCTCCTGGCACTCGCACTGCGCCTGCGTCATCGCCTGACCGGGCTCCGGCGAATCACACAGCTTCTTCTGCGGTGGAGGAGGCTTGCTGCCGCAGGCAGCGATCACGAGGACGGCGAGGACCGAGCGCATGCCGCGAGCATCTCACGCGAACAGGAACTGGATCAGCTGGGCGCCGATGAACACCGTGGTGATCACGGCGGCCTTGAGGCCCTCGCGGAACCGCTCCTTCTTGACCACCCGCATGCCGGCCTCGTTCAGCACCCGCGCCATCTCCTCGCTGTCGAACCACAGTCCGTGGGCCTCGCAGCGATCGATCTGGATGCCGTAGAGCCCGTGCTTGGTCATCGTCTGCTGGCAGCGCGGGCAGGTGCGCAGCGGCGCGGTCTCGGTCGGCTTGTCGAGCTCGAGCGGCTTCGGCTCGTCGTGAAGCAACAGCTCCGCCAGCACGCGCGAGACCTCCGCCTCGGTGACCAGCGCGCCGCGGCACTGGCTGCACGACAGCTTGCGGTCATCGGGATCCGGATCGAGGGCAGCCTTGTCGATCGGGCAGGTCGCGAACGCGTCTCGATTCATTGCCACGGCTCGCTCACCCCGCGAGCGTAGCGCAGCTAGCCGGCGATCGTCGCGAGCGCGCGCTTCCTGAGCGCGATCAGCTCCTGGCTCGACGGCACCCGCGCACGCGGCCCCGTCGGCTCGACCCCGTGCTTGATGAACGCCTTCTTGTAGGCGGCGAAGTTGCCGCCCGCCCGATGCGCGTCGATCACGGCGAGGCCGGCGCGGGTCTCGCCCTGCGCGAGCATGTACTCGACCCACGCCCACTTCGCCGACGTCGGCCGGACCTCGACCTTGCCGGCGAGCCCGGCGGCACGCAGGCCGGAGCGCAGGCGGGCGAGCCGGTGCTCGACGACATCGATGCCCGCGAACGGCGTGCCGTCGAGCGGCGTGTTGCGCTTGGCGACGAACGGCGCGAGGCCGTAGGCGACCCGCGGATGGATCGCGGCGAGCTCCCTCGAGAGCTGGACCAGCTCGTCGACGTCGGCATCGGTCTCCTCGGGCACGCCGAGCATCATGTAGACCTTGAGCGTGTGGAGGCGGTGAGCAGCGGCGAACTTCGCGGAGTTGATCAGGTGGTGCGCCTTGGTCGAGCGCTCGACGACGCGGCGCATCCGCTCGCTGGCACCATCGGCGGCGACGGTGAGCGTGCGATAGCCCCCGCGCGCGAGCAGGCCGACCAGCTCGTCGGTGAGCTTGTCGGCGCGCAGCGAGGAGATGCCGACCTCGCGCCCGCCCTCGACGACATCGCGCACGATGGCGGCGATCTGCGGATGGTCGGTCACCGCGGCGCCGACCAGGCCGACCCGCCGCGTGCCCTCGGGGATGGCGCCGACGATGACCTCGCGCGGCACGATGCGCATGCCGCCGTTGGTGGACCGGCGCATCACGCAGTAGGTGCAGCCGCGCGAGCAGCCGCGCGCCGCCTCGGTCATGAACATGTCGGCGAGCTCGGTGTGCGGCGTGGCGATCACGGAGCGGGCAGGGAGCAGGGCGTCGTCGACGGCGGCGACCGGCGGCACCTTCTCGCCGTGCGACGGCAGGTAGTAGCCGGGCTTGCCGGCGAGTGCGTCCCACAGGCGCGAGCGCACGTAGGAGACCTCGCGCGCGAGCTGCATCAGCTCGACGATCAGCTGCTCGCCTTCACCGACGATGATGACGTCGAACAGCGGCAGCATCGGCGCCGGGTTCGAGAACGTCAGCGGACCACCGCCGATGATCAGCGGATGGCGGTCGTCGCGATCGGCGGCGAGCACCGGGATGCTGGCGGCCTCGAGCGTCTCGACGACGCCGGCGATCTCGAGCTCGTAGGCGACCGAGTACGCGAGGATCGGATACGAGCCGACCGGGCGATCCTCCTCGAGCGTGCGCGGCACGTCGAGCATCGCGCGATCGGCGGCGACGCCCGGCATGGCGTGGAGCGTGCGATAGATCTGCTGATAGCCGAGCGACGACATCGCCGCGCGATACGGCGACGGATAGACCAGCGCGACGCGGGTCTCAGCTTCCTTGAACAGGGTGCCGCGCTCGGCGGCCAGCAAGGCTCTGCGATCGAGATCGGTCATCGACAGATTCGCAGATTCGCGGACCACACGCGCTCGAGACCCTTGGGGCGACGCGTCCAGAACTCGATGCATTCGCCACCGACGCCGGGGCAGGTGGCCTCGGCGGCGAGGACATCCGGCGTGCCGTCGCCGTCGCGATCGATCCCGATCTCGACGCGGCTATCCGGCGCGGGCTTGGTGACCTTGCTCTCGGGCACGCGGCGCGCCTTGTTGCGATCGATGTTGGCATCGATCAGCCCGATCATCTTGTTGCGGCGCCCGGCGTTGACGTCGCCGCGAAGCACGGTGCCGGTGACGCTCCACACCGAGTCGCAGGTCGGCATCGCCTTGGTGGCGCCGTCGATCTTGACCTCGGCGTGGACGGCGTTCTCGTCGACCAGCACCACGGTCTCACCGGCCTTCGGCTGCGGTCCGATGCAGAGCCCGGTGCCATCTGCCTGCATCTGCACGCACAGCACCGGGGTGACCACCGGGAAGGACCGCTCGCGCTCGACCCGCACGACCTTGCCGCGCGGCGCCTCGGCCAGGGCGATGGCCGGGAGGCAAATCCCGACGAGCACCGCACGGGCGCGAAAGAGCCGAGGCATGCCCGTCAGCATAGCAGCTGTGCTACCCAGGTCACATGCTGCGTTACGCGGTCCGCATCGATGCGCCCCACCGTCACGTCGCCGAGGTCACGCTGACGTTCTCCGTCGACGGTCCGCGCGCCGAGCTCGCGCTGCCGGCGTGGTGCCCCGGTAGTTATCTGATCCGCGACTACGCGCGCTTCGTGCGCGATCTCGAGGTGTCATCCACGGCAGGCGGCAAGCTCCCGGTTCGCAAGACCGACAAGTCGACGTGGGAGATCGAGACCAACGGCGCGAAGGAGCTGACTGCGCGCTACCTGGTCTACGGCCACGATCTGACCGTTCGCACGAACCACATCGACGCCGGTCACGCCTTCCTCCACGGCCCCGCGACGTTCCTCCATCCGACGCACGCGCGGAGATCGCCGATCGAGGTCGAGCTCCACGCGCCGGAGGGCTGGGCGCTGACGTCGGCGATGGCCTGGGATGCGACGACGAGTTACCCGCAGACGATGCGCGCCGACAACGTCGACGAGCTCTACGATCATCCGATCCACGTCGGCGCTCGCGTCACCACGTACAGCGTGCCCGCGAAGGTCCCCGTCAAGCTCGCGATCTGGGGCGACCGCGCACCGGGCGGCACGTTCGACGAGCAGCGGCTGTGCACGGATCTCGCGGCGATCGTCGACGATCACGTCGCGCGCGTCGGCGAGGCGCCGTTCCCGAACTACACGTTCCTCGTCATGCTCGCGCACGACGCGTACGGCGGCCTCGAGCATCGCAACTCGAGCGTCAACCTCTTCCATCCGCACTTCGCGGCATCGCGCAAGGCGTACGAGGGCCTGCTCGAGCTGCTCTCGCACGAGCACTTCCACGCCTGGAACGGCAAGCGCATCGCCCCGAAGCCGCTCCTTCACTTCGATTACTCGCGCGAGGCCTACACGCCGTGCCTGTGGGTGATGGAAGGCATCACCAGCCACTACGATCGCTACGCGCTCAAGACCTCGAACCGGATCACGGCGAAGAGCTTCCTCGACAAGCTGCTCGACGACTGGGCCCGCCTGCAGGCCACGCCGGGCCGCAGCCGGCAGAGCCTCGAGCAATCCTCGTTCGATGCTTGGATCAAGCTCTACCGGCCCGACGAGTCGAACCTCAACACCACCGTCAGCTACTACCTCAAGGGCGGCCTCGTGATGGCCGCGCTCGATCTCCAGATCCGCCGCCGCACCGAGGATGCGAAGTCACTCGACGACGTGCTCCGCCTGATGTGGAAGCGGTTCGGCGCCGTCGGCGAGCCGCACCCCGACAACCTGCAACCGGTGTTCGAGGAGGCCACGGGCCTGTCGCTCGGCGATGTCTTCGATCGCCAGATCCGCGGCGTCGACGATCCGGATCTCCCCGGCGAGCTCTCGCACCTCGGCCTCGAGCTGCGGATGACCACCGATCCGGGGCAGCTCGGCGACGGCGCGACCGCGGTCTGGATCGGCGCCACCGCCAGCGGCATCAAGCTGACCGGCGTGTTCGACGGCGGCCCCGCGCACGCGGCCGGCCTGTCTCCCGGCGACGAGGTGATCGCCGTCGATGGCTTCCGCGTCAGCTCGGAGAACGATCTGCGCAACCTGACAGGCGCTCGCAGACCCGGCGACGCGCTGACACTCGCGGTATTTCGCCGGCATCGCCTCATCGAGGTGCCGCTGACGCTCGCCGCCGCGCCGCCGACTCGCTACGAGATCACGGCCCTCGCCGATGCCGGCCCGGCTGCCGCGGCGCGCTATCAGGCCTGGCTCGGCGAAGCGCATCCCGGCGCGGCGAGCCTGGCGACGGTGACGACGACCTCGCGCTGGATCTGATCCGGGCTATAAACGCGTGATGCGTCTCGCGTGGATCCTCGTCGGATGCCTCGCTGCGTGCAGCAGCAAGAGCGCGGATGGGTTGCCGCCCGCCTCCGACTGGAGCGACAACACCGATCCATCCACCATCGCTCCACCGCAGGATCCTGCGCGTCCGCGGCCGCCGAGCGAGGACATGCCCGATGACGAGACTCATCGCGGCTTCGCGGCGGGCGAGGTCGACATCGACGAGACCGACCCCGCGCACATCAACGTCGATCCCGACGTGCCCTCCGATCCGGCGACGCGCGTGCGCGGCACGCTCCGGGTCGCGAAGGCGCTCGCGGGTCGCATCCAGCCCGACGGCATCATCTACCTGATGGCGAAGACGCCCGACGCCTCGGGACAGCCGACCGGCACCGCGATGGCCGTCGATCGCTTGATCTGGAAGGGCGACGGCCAGGGGTTCGAGCTCGGCGGCGCGACCGGCGAGGTCCTCGTGATCGCTCGCTACGATCAGGACGGCGAGGGCGCCTCGCCGCAGCCCGGCGACATCGTCGGCATGACGCGCGTCAAGGTCCCCGCCGACAACGTGGTGATCGAGCTGTCGACGGTGCTTCCGTGATGCGCGCGTGGCTGCTGTTGCTCGCCGTCGCGTGTGGCCGAGAGCCCGACGAATGCGAGCGCGCGGTTCAGCGGATCGAGCGGCTCGGCGACGAGGCCGGCCACCCACGTTCGAGCAACAAGGTCCGTGATTCGATGCTCGCGAGTTGCCGGGCCGGCACCCATGATCCGGTCATCAACTGTGCCCTCGCGTCGGCGACCGACCGCGCCGCCGCGGCGTGCATCGACGAGGGAGTCCGCAGTACCGTCATCCCTGGTAACGGGGCAGGCGGCTCGGGGCTCAATCCGCTGTTGCAGTGAGCTCGTCGCAGCGACGTCGCAGGTCGCGCCAGGTCGCGCGCGTCGCGCGGCGAGCAGTCGCATGCACGATCGTCGACCACTCGATCGCGCTGCGTATCCTGGTCGCATGTTCCGTCGATTCTCGCTGGCGATCATGTTCACCCTGCCGCTCGCCGCGGCGTGCGCTCGTAATCAAACTCCTGCGGCTCGCTCGTGCAGCGTGCTCAACACGGCATCGCAGCTCGATGCCTGCGCGGGAAAGTCGGTGACGATCCGCGGCGTCGTCGCGCAGGAATCGAAGCCGATGATCATCGGTGTCGAGGTCGATGCCGGCGCCGAGCTGGTCGGCAAGACGGCGCATGCATTCGGAACGCTCGAGCGCGCCGGAGCGGTGTGGGCCCTGCGCGCCAACGGCACGCTCGCGAAGGCGCACGGAACGAACTGATCACCAGCGGCCGCTGAACACGAGCCCGGCCGAGTCCTTGGTCGCCGACGCGGACACCGCGGGCGCTTCCTTGCCCTTCGAGCGGCCGAGGAAGTACAGCGCGGTTCCGCCGATCACCATCACGCCACCGGCGACGGTGAGCCCGATCTGGTACTTCTCGTACTTCTTTCCGTCGGCCTCGATCTGCGCGATGCCGTCCCAGCCGAACTCGTCGTGGCGGCCCCAGTCGAGTTGGTTGCCGTCGTTGTCGAGTGGCGGCCCGCCATCGATCAGGTCGCTCTTCTCCTGCGCCTTCATGCCGAAGAAGAAGCCGGCACCGAGCGCGATCACGCCGGCGCCCGCGATCCCGAGACCCGCGAACTTCATCCCGTTGCCGCCCGGCGGTGGTGGCGGCGGCGGCGGTGGCTTCTGGATGTTCTCGGTCCCCGTCACGTTCGGCGGCGGATCGGGCGGCGGCTCGGCCTTCTTGACGCAGACCTCGCCCTCCTTGTTGCCGAGCTCCTTCCAGATCCCGCTGGCCTCGGCGAGCACGTAGCTGGCGGCGGTGCCGGTCGGCTCCTTCTCGAGGTACATGCAGAAGTACTTCAAGGCCTCGTACGGCTTGCTCAGCTTCTTGTACTCGTGGCCGACGTTCGACAGCAGCACGGTGGTGCCGTTGACGCCGGTGCTCGGGTGGATCGCGTAGGCGTCGAGATAGTCCTTGATCGCGCCCTCGTGATCGCCCTTCTGGCTCTTCGCGATCGCCTGCTTCGCGAGCTTCTCGATCTCGGCCTTCTGCTGCGTCGTCGGTGGTGCCGGCTTCGGTTGCGCCGCGGCAACGCCGAGCGACAGCACGAGGACGGCAGCAATCCGCGAGAGCCCCATCATGCGAGCAATCGTAACATCAAGTCAGGTGCTGAAACATCGGCGCCAGCTTGGCGATGACCTCGTCGTGGATCCGTCCGTTCGACGCCACGAGGCCGCGCGTGTGCTTGAGCTCGGCCGTGTAGTCCAGAGGCCTACCAAGCAGATCCGTGATCGTGCCGCCCGCGCGCACCAGGATCGCCTCCGGGGCACAGGTGTCCCACGCCTTCGTCTTGGTGACCGGACTGACGTAGAGATCGCGCACGCCCGTCGAGATCAGGCCGAGCTTCGCGCCGACCGACGCGATGTTGAGCTCGTCGGTGATGCCGAGCTCGGACTTCACCTTGTCGAGCGCCTCGCTGCGATGCGACTTCGACGCGACCAGCTTCGCATCGACCGCCTTCGCGACCGAGCTCACCTGGAGCGGGCGCACCGTGGTGCCGACGCGCACGAACGCGCCGTCGGGCGTGGCCCAGTACGTTCGATCCTGCGCCGGCACGTGGACGACGCCCATCTTCGGGCGGCCGTCGATGCACAGGCCGATCATCACCGAGTAGCCATCGGAGCCGGTGATGAAGTCCTTGGTGCCGTCGATCGGATCGATCAGCCACAGCCGCTTGCTGCCGAGCGCCCCCGGCTCCGGCGCCAGCTCCTCGGAGATCAGCGGATCTTTCGGGAACGCCTTGCGCAGTCCCTCGACGATCATCTCGGAGGCCAGCCGATCGGCGATCGTCACCGGCTCGTCGCCTTGCTTGTGCTCGACGCCGAGCTGGCCGGTCTTCTGGATCCGCCACACCTCCGCGCCGGCCTTCTTCGCGAGCGCGGTGGCGACGTGGAGCTCGGGCTCGAGCGTGAGGTCGCGCGTCTGGTCGTCGTGCTCGGACATCAGTTGCTGCCGCCCTTCGGCCACAGCAGCGCCTTCGCCTCGTCGACCGACGCCACGCTGCGCCCCGACAGCTTGACCAGCTCGGCCGCCGCCGCGACCAGCTCGCCGTTGCTCCTGGCCATCTCGCCGGTGGGCAGATAGAAGTTGTCCTCGAGACCGACGCGGACATCGCCGCCGAGCGACAGCGCCGCCATCGCGAGCGGCCACTGCTCGCGGCTGATGCCGATCACCTTCCACCGCGAGCCCGCCGGAGCCTGCTCGGCCTGGAACGCGAGGTGGCGCGCGCTCGCGGGAATGCCGCCGACGACACCCATGATGAACGAGAAGTGAAACGGCGGCTCGATCAGGCCGAGATCCGCGAGCACGCGATGGCTGTTGGTGTGCCCGATGTCGAAGCACTCCATCTCCGGCTTGACGCCGTGTTCCTTCATCGCCTTCGCGAACGCGATGATGTCGTCGAACGAGTTGGTGAACACGAACTGGAACGCGAAGCTCTTCTTCGCCGCGTTCCACTTCGCGTAGTTCATCGAGCCCATGTTGAGCGCGGCCACGTGCGGGCGCTGCGAGAGGTGGCTGATCCGCTCGGTCATCGGGCCGGCGCCGCCGGTCGACCAGTTGATCAGCACCGGGCACCGCTTCTTGGTCTCGGCCATGATCGCGGCGAAGGTGTCCTTCGACCACGTCGGCGAGCCGTCGTCGTTGCGGGCGTGGATGTGAACGATCGCGGCACCGGCGTCGTACGCGCGCTTCGCCTCTTCGGCGATCTCGACCGGCGTGTACGGGATCGCGGGGCAGTGGTGCTTGGTCGTGACCGCCCCGGTGAGGGCGCAGGAGATGATCACCTTGTCGTCGGCGGACACGGGGGAACCTTTGCCGCCCGAGCCCGCAGAGTCAAGCGCCGAACGCGAACGCGGGGATATCGGCGAGGTCTTCGATCATCCGCGCGCGCGGGTGCTCGGTCACGAACGCGCGCTCGTAGCCCGGCGTGCGCACCGACGACACCAGCC
>JAEYYY010000715.1 GCA_023430775.1 Pseudomonadota bacterium | reverse complement strand
GGGGTGGTCCGTGAAGACCACCCCGCTCGGGTTTCATGACTCGCCTATCGTTCGACTCGTTAGAGGACTCGAACGCTGCTTCTCAGAGGACGACGATCGACTTCAGCAGGCTCTGGAGCGACGCCATCGAGTCGGTCGCCGCGGCCTTGGTGGTGTACTGCTCGCTGGTGCCGACGACCTCGCCGTTCTGCGCCTTCACCGTGAAGTAGAAGCCACCCTTGCTGTTCTGGCTCAGCGTGTAGGCGGACGCGTTCTGCCCCTCGGTTTGCACCGCAAACGCGCCGTTGTACGCCGCCGCTTCCGTCGTGTACTGCTCGGAAGACAGGATGATCTTGCCGTTCTTCGCGAAGACGTTGAACCGGAACTGGCCGCTGGCGCCGAGGACGACCTCGGTGCGCGCGCCGGTGGCCGCTTCACGCTTGTCGAGCAGCGTCGTGGTCGCCTTCACGCACGACGTGATTGCGCGGGTCGCGTTCGACTTCGTCGAGTAGGTCTGCGCGAACGCGATGGTCTGACCGTTCGCCGCCTTGAGCGACAGGCTATAGCCCTTCGCCGCCGGCTTGACCACGTACATCGCCGGGTCGACGCCGTTCTCGAGCACCGACAGCGCGCCGTTGATCGCGCCGGTCCGGTTCGTGTAGCCCTCGGACGTCAGCAGGATCGCGCCGTTGCCGCTCTTCAGGTGGAAGCGCCACTGCGCATCCGACGACTGCCAGAAGGCCAGCTTGCCGGCGGCCGAGGCCTCGTCGTCGGTCTCCGAGTAGACGTCGTCCTCGCCGGTGGCGCAGCCGGTGGCCGCGAGCGTCGAGAGCGAGAGAGCGAGAGCAGCGATAAGCGAGTTGGCGATCTTCATGATGACCGGACCATTTACAAGCGGCGGACCAGGTCGCGAGCACGACAACTGGCTGGAATTATTCGACTGGCTAGAAAATTAGCCATCCTATCGACTCAACTTTGATTGCACCGTTGCAACTTTATTTGCTCGTCAATGCATTGCTCACACCGGCCTGCGTTCGATAGCCTCGATCTCGACGCCGCCCATGTCGGGCCGGCGTTTTTCATTTTCGGCTCGGGCGCCGCCTCGTGTGCCCGCCGAACGGAGGTCTTCCATGTCCGAGATCTGGTGGTCGAGCCGCGGCACGCGGCTGTTCGCATTCGAGCAAGGTGCCGGGCGGCCGGTGGTGTTGCTGCACGGCGGCCTGGCCGCACATCCCGCCTGTCGCGTGTTCGGCGATCCACTCGCCGCGCGCTACCGGGTGATCACCCCCGACCTGCGCGGCAGTGGTCGCTCGCACTTCTCCGGACCGCTCGACTGGGATCTGCTGGCGGACGATCTCGCCGAGCTCTGCGCGCACGCGCGGCTTCGCGATGCGGTCATCGGCGGCATCTCGTTCGGTGCCGGGGTGGCGGTACGCGTCGCGCTCCGGCATCCGGAGCTCGTGTCGGCCTTGCTCGTCTTGCATCCGGCGTATGGCGGGACCGCGCTCGGTCTCGACGCAGCGCAACAGGCTGCGATGCGGGCGATGGATGCCGCGGGTTCGCGAGCGGTGGCCGAAGGTATCGGCGTGCTGCTCCCGCTGTTCGATCCGTTGCCGCCTGCGATCCGCGAGCGCGCCCGGGCGCTGGTCGCGACCTACGATCCCGCGAGCGTCGCGACCAGCACGCGCTTCATGGCGGCGATGACGCAACCCTTCGATCGCGGCGAAGACCTCGCAGCGATTCGAGCGCCGTGCTTGCTGGTCCCCGGCGTCGACCCGTTTCACCCGCCGGAGGTGGCGGCTGTCTATCGCGAGCACGTTCGTCACTGCCATGTGATCGAAGGTGATCTGACCGACGCGATCGCCGGGTTCCTCGCTACCCAGGGCTAACTGATTTGTATCGGACACCTTGCAAACTTGCTCCCCGATCGCCGACGTTAGGTGCGATGTTCGGAGCGCGTGATGCCTGACGACGCGCTCGCTCGTGCGCAGTACCTTCTCGGCACGCTCGAGGTCGCGCAGCGCCTCGGCATCTGGGAGTGGGTTCCCGCGACCAACGAGATGGTGTGGTCGGACGGCATGTTCGGCTTGCTCGAGACACCGCGCGTCGCGCCGACGATGAGCGGACTGCTCGGCACCTTGCACGCGTCGGATCGGCCGACGTTCGAAGCGCACCTCGCGCGCGCGCGGCGAGAGCCGCGGCTGTTCGCGTTTCGCTGTCAATCGGTCGATCGGCGCAGCCTGCAGATCCGCATGCAGCGCACGATCGCCAACGACGGCATGCTGCGCAGCATCGTCGGCACCTGCCAGGACGTCACCGATCAGTTGACCGCGCAGGAGCCTTCGTCGCTCGTGCTGCTGACCGCCGCGATGGCGCACGAGATCAACAATCCGCTCGCCGTGATCCTCGCGGTGCTGCAATCGTTGCCCGCGAGCGCACCGATCGGGGATGCGGTGCAGGCCGTCGATCGCATCCGCACGACGATCGCCGATCTCAACCTGTTCACGCGCGGCCACACCGGCTCGCACGGCACGCTCCAGATCGAGCAGGTCCTCGTCGCCGCGCTCGCGCAGGTTCCGGATCTCGAGACGCGCGCCACCATCGTCCGGCGGCTCGAGCCCACCCGTGCGGTGAGAGCGAATGCGACGGCGCTCGGGCGCGTGTTCCTCGAGCTGATCCACAACGCGCTCGATGCGATCGCCGGCTCGCCGAACAACGAGATCCAGATCGCGGCGTACAGCGACAACGGAGACTGGTCGGTGGTGGAGATCCAGGATCGCGGGCACGGCATCCCGCAGGCGATCCAGGCGCACGTCTTCGATCCGTTCTTCACCACGAAGGGTGTCGGTCGCCGCGGCCTCGGCCTCGCGGTGTGTCGCGGCATCGTCGAGGGCTTCGGCGGAACGATCGCGCTGCACAGCTCCGAGTCGATGGGCACGCGCGTGGTCGTCAGCCTGCCGGCATCGCGGAGCGCGCGCAGCCCGCGGATCACGTTCGTCGACAAGACCGCGTCGGACAGCGACCTGCGCGGCCGCATCCTGATCGTCGATGACGA
Organism: Pseudomonadota bacterium; assembly: GCA_023430775.1. GTDB lineage: Bacteria > Myxococcota_A > Polyangia > Haliangiales > Haliangiaceae > JABFXX01. Next base: position 16,791 of record JAEYYY010000715.1, on the reverse strand, counting down.
GTTGCTGTTCGCGCGCGCCCTGTCGCGATTGCTGGCCCCCGAGCACGACATCACGCTCGCCTCCAACGGTCGCGCGGCGCTCGAGCGGTTCGAGCGCGGCGAGCGGTTCGACGTCATCCTGTGCGACGTCATGATGCCGGAGATGACCGGCATCGAGCTGCGAGCGACGCTCCTCGAGATGGTTCCCGATCAGGCGGACCGCATGATCTTCGTGACCGGCGGGTCGCTCGACTCCGCCGCCGAGCAAGTCCTCGATGGCGTCGAGACCTTCGAGAAACCCTGCGACGTTTCGCAGCTCCGGGATGCCGTGCGCCGCCGGCTGACAAGCCGCAGCTGAACCCTTTCGCTGCCTTGCGAGTGGTTGCCGGTCGCGGTCAGTGCGACCTAACGGAATTCCATCGCGAAATCCGGAGACAGCGGTATAAGGCGCGCAGAGATGTTGTCCGGCACGCTACGTGAGCGGCGCACAGCTGCTGGGGTGCGGCCTATGCGAGTGCTGCTCGTGGACGACGACAGCTTGCAGCTGCGCGCGCTCGCTCGTTCGTTCCGCGGTCACGCGCAGCTCGAGCTGATGACCGCCGAGAACGCGATCGATGCGCTGCTGCTGATCGGCACCGACACGCCTGACCTCGTCGTCATGGATGTCTACATGCCCGGCCTCGATGGCATCGAGGCATGCCGGCGCATCAAGTCGAACCCGGCGACGCGGCACATTCACGTCGTGCTCGCGAGCGCCGCGATGTCCGACGAGCTCGCCACCTCGGCCCGCAGTGCCGGCGCGAGCCGCGCGATCACCAAGCCGATCGACATCGCCGCCCTGCTCGGCAACGAGGTCCCGCCGGAAGCGCCGGCTCCGGTGCGCCAGACCGTGCGCGGCGCCGATCTCGTGGTCGACATGCTCGAGGCCGAGGGCGTCGACGTGGTGTTCGGAATTCCGGGCGGCGCGATCTCTCCGATCCACGACGCGCTCCTCGACAGCTCGATTCGCGCCATCACCACGCGTCACGAGAGCGGCGCGATGTTCGCCGCCGCCGCGTATGCCCGCACCACCGGCAAGGTCGCCGTCGTCGCCGTGACCTCGGGACCCGGCGTGCTCAACGCGATGACCGGTCTGGCGAGCGCGTGGTGTGACGGTGTCCCGGTGCTGCTGCTCGTCGGTGAGGTGCCGCGCGCCGCCCACGGCAAGGGCGTGCTGCAGGACGGCTCCGCGCACGGTCTGCAGATCGTCGAGATGGCGCGTCACGTCACCAAGCTCGCCGTCGAGGTGCCGTCGCCGAGCACCCTGCCGCACTTGCTCCGCCGCGCGATCGCCACCGCGCGCTCGGGCCGGCGTGGTCCGGTCGCGATGACGCTGCCGCTCGACGTCACCACCGCGCAGATCGCACCGCCGCAGACCGGCGGCAACGTCGCCATCGATGGCTTCCTCGCCCCCGAGACGATCGACGAGCTCGCCGAGCTGATGCAGTCCGCGCGGCGCCCGCTGATCCTCGCGGGCAACGGCATGCGCGGCGGCGGCATTCCGGGGCGCCTTCTCGCGGTCGCCGAACAGTTCTCGGTTCCGGTCGCCACCACGCCGAAGGGCAAGGGCGTGTTCCCCGAGGATCACCGGCTGTCGCTGGGCGTGCTCGGGCTCGGCGGTCATCCCTCGGCGCGGGACTATCTCGCCGCCGGCCCGGACGTCGTGATCGCGATCGGCACCAGCCTCGGCGACCTCTCCACCGACGCGTTCTCGCCGCAACTCCAGGCGACGCGTGCGCTCGTGCACGTCGACATCGACGCGCGGCAGATCGGCAAGAGCTACTCGCCCACCCACGCGATCGTGGCCTCGGCCGGCGAGCTGCTCGGCGGCTTGCTCGATCGCCACGGCAACCGTCTCGCCGAGGGCAGCCGCAACACGTGCAAGGGCATCTCGCGCGTCGACCTGCCCTCCTCGCAGGAACCCGCCCGCGTCGCATCGCACGACGTGCTTCGCGAGATCCAGCACATCCTGCCCGCCGACACGATCTACACCGTCGATTCCGGCGAGCACTTCGTCAGCGCGGTCCACTTCCTCCACATCACGCATCCCGATGCCTTCCTCGTGATGACGGGGCTCGGCTCGATGGGGCAATCGATCGGCGGTGCGATCGGTGTGCAGCTCGCCACGCCCGAGCGCCGCGTCGCCGCGATCTGCGGTGACGGCTGCTTCGCGATGAGCGCGTTCGAGATCGCGACGGCTGTTGCCGAGCGCGCACCGATCCGGGTGTTCGTGTTCAACGACCAGCGCCTCGGCATGGTCGAGGATGGTCACCTCACCGTCTACGGCCGGTCGCCGGCGTATCCGACGGCACCGCTCGACATCTGCACGATCGCGCGCGGCCTCGGTGCCGCCGCCGTGCGAGTGACGACGATCGCGGAGCTGCGCGCGGCTGTGATGGTGATCAACGAGACCGATGGCCCGGTCGTCATCGACGTCCACATCGATCCCAAGATCATCGTGCCCAAGCGCGATCGCGTCGCCGCGATGTCGCCCGAGGGTGCGCCGCGCAACAAGCGCGATCTCAACTAACCGGCAGCGGCGACGTCCGCGCGTCGTGCGGGCAACTCGATGACGAAGGCGGCACGTGCGCCACGGTCGCGAATATCGAGGGTGCCGCCGTGGCGATGCACGATGTCGCGCGCCAGCGGCAGCCCGAGGCCGGTGCCGACTCCCACCGGCTTGGTGGTGAAGAACGGCTCGAACACGCGCTCGCGCAGCTCCGCGGGGACGCCGCCACCACTGTCGGAGATCTCGATCACGAGCTTGTCGCACTCGATCCGCGCCGCGATCTCGACCTGCCCACCCTTGCCGGCGGCGTACGCCGCGTTCTCGAGCAGGTTGATCAGCACCTGCAACATCAACGGGGGCGCACAGCTCAGTGGCTCGTCCGACGGAGGCAGCGTCGTGGTCAGCTCGACATCTGCGAACGCATCGCGGCTGAGCGCGAGTGCGCGATCGACGATGTCGCGCAGCCGGATCTGCCGGGTATCGAGCTCGTTGCCGCCCTCGCGGAAGCCGAGCAACTGGCGGGCGAGCTGGTTGACCTGCTCGGCGCACTCGGCCACCACCTCGAACAGCTGCGCGACCGGATGCGCCGGTTGCAGGAGCTCTGCGGGCAACTGCTCGCGAAGCGGCGGGATCGCGTTGATGATGCCGTTGGCGGGATTGCGCAGCTCGTGCGCCAAACCCGCGGTGAGCACGCCCAGCGCCGAGAGCTGCTCCGCGCGATGCAGCCGCAGCGCGAGGTCGCGCATCCTGAACTGCGCGCGCACGCGAGCCTTGAGCTCGAGCGGATCGAACGGCTTGCTGACGTAGTCGGTCGCCCCGGCGTCGAGCCCGGCGACGCGAGTGCCGAGATCGAGCATCGCCGACAGAATGATGATCGGTGCGAGCCGCTCGCCGGTCTGCTCGCGAAACCGTCGCGACAGCTCGATGCCGTCGAGCCCCGGCATGTCGACATCGGTGACCAGCAGCTGCGGTTGATGTCGCCGCATCATCTCGAGCGCGGCGTTGCCATCGTGGGCGACGATCACGGTGTACTCGTCGGACAGCAGCTCGGCGATCATCTCGGCGAGCCGCGTGTCGTCCTCGGCGAGCAACACGGTGCCGCGCGACAAGCCGGCTGGCACGAGTCGCGCCCCCTGGCGCAGCGGGTCCGCCGCCTCGGGCGGTCCATCGACGAGCCGCAGCTGGGTGGCGCTCGGTGCGGTGCGATCCGCGAGCACGAGCTCGGCGGGTAGCACGACGCGTAGCTCGGTACCTTCCTGGTCTCGCGCGTGAGCTGCGATGGTGCCGCGATGCGCCTCGACGAGCTGCTTCGACAGCGACAGTCCGAGGCCGGTGCCGCCGATGCCGCGACTGTCGCCGCGCTCGAACCGTTCGAACAACCGCGTCGCGAGATCGTCGGCGATGCCGGGGCCGGTATCGAGCACCGAGAACCGGATCCCCTCGTCGATCGCCAGCTCGACCTCGATCGTCCCACCCTCCGGCGTGTACTTGACCGCATTCGAGATCAGGTTCGTCGCGACCCGCTCGATGGCGACCGGGTCGATGTTCGCGTGCAGCGATTCCGGGATCCGGGTGACCATCGTCAACCCGGCGCGCTCGGCAGCGGGTCGCCATGCCGCTTCGAGCAGACGAACCAGCGCCGCGAGATCGGTGGGCTCGGGATTCGTCCGCAGCTTGCCTTCGTGACCGGCCGCGAGCAGGAGCAGCTCGTCGACGAGCCGGACCAGCTTGCGCGTGGCATCGGTGATGATGCCGAACCGCGAGCGCAGGCGCGGCTCGAGGATGTCGCTCGTCCGCATGTCGAGATCGCTGCTCGCCAGCATGATGATCGAGAGCGGCGTCCGGATCTCGTGAGAGATGTAGCTGAAGAACCGCTCGCGGGAGCCCTGCGCCTGCCGCAGCTGATCGACGGTTCCCGACAGCTCGTCGCGAGCGACGCGCAGCTCGGCCGTGCGGCGATCGACCAGGCGTTCGAGGTCGCTGCGGTACACCGCGTTCTCGATCGCGATCGCGAGGCCGGGGACGATGAACTCGAGCAGCTCTTCACGCTCCTCGCGATCGGCATCGGCATCCGGGCACACCGCGAGCCGCGCGATCGGCTGGCCAGCGCGTGCGGTCAGCGTGCGCTCGAGCTTGGGTTGATCGTTCGGCATGCCTGCCCGTGCGATGCGAGAGCCATCGCCCAGCTCGATCTCCGCCGATGCAAAGCCCGCCTGCTCGACCAGCGCCTTCGCGATCGTATCGAGCGCAGGTCCGAGCTCGAGCGCTCGCTGGGCGAGCCCGGTGATCGTGTGTGCGGTGCGCAGCTGTGTGGCTTGCAGCGCCAGCGTCTCGTGCGCCTTCTTGAGCTCGCGCGCCGCGGAGCGTGCGGTGAAGGGCCACGTCACGAAGCGCCAGATGCGCTGCAGGATCGGAATGCGCGGGCTCGCGATCTCGATCTCCATGCGTGCGCCGCGCGGGATCTGCGACAGCTCGAGTTTCGCGCGTGGCAATCCGAACAACCGCGGCAGCTCTTCCATGTTGCCGCTCGAGATCAAGAAGAAGTCCCAGCACACCTCGTAACCGTCGGGGAGCGTCAGCTCCAGCACGATCTGATTCGGCGCCGGCTCGTGATGGCTGGGAACGATGCACGTGAACATCTGGTTGCCGACGCCTTCGCGCGGCTTGTTGAACCAGCGGTAGATGTCGAGCGGCGAGAACACGAGGCGTGCGATCACGAACGCGAACCGCAGGCCGGGCGAGCGCATGTACGACCTGCCGAGCTCCCGGTATTCCTCGTCGGAGAAGTGCGGCCGCACGTTGCGCATGATCGCGACGTAGTCGGCCCAGTCGATGCGCTCCTTCTTGTCGCGGAGCCGCGCCGGTGACACGCCCGTGCCCTCGACGAGATCCTCGACGGACACTCGCTTCGCGGCGAGCGGTTCGATCAGGATCTCGAAGACCTTGCAGGAGACCTCGTTCATCAGCGCCCCCACCGCAGCGCAGCCGCACCATAGGTCATTCCGGTGCCTCCTCCGGTCAACACCACCAGTGCATCGTCGTGCAGCTCGCCCTCGGCCTCTGCCGCTGCCAGGTTCACCGGAATCATGGCGGCGGACAGGTAGCCATACCGGCTGAACGTCTCGACCGACCGCACCTCGCCGATCCCCAGATAGTCGTGGACGACGCGGCGCAGCCACGCAGTGCCCTGATAGACGCACAGATAGCCGATGTCGCTCACTGCGAGCCCGATCTTCGCGAGCAGGTCATCGACGCTCTGCTTGCAGACGTCTGCCGTCGAGAGAAACACGTCCCGCATCTGCAGCGGGTCGGCGACGTGCATCCGCGCGCGCCCGGCATCCATCCAGGTCCCGCCCGGCACGCTCATCACCAGGCTGTTCGGGAACCTTCCATCGGTGTAGTGCACGGCGCCGAGAAACCCGCGGTCGCCGCTCACCTGTCCCAGCACGACAGCGGCGGCACCGTCGCCGACGAGCACCGAGCCCGGATCCTCGCGGTCGATCAAGCGTGTCGCGACGCACGACTGCACGAGTAGCGCGACCTTCGCGCGGCCGGAGACGATCATCGCTTCAGCGACCGCCAGCTGCGCGAGGAACGAATACGCCGCACCATCCGCCTGCAGTGCGAGACACGCACTGCCGAGCCCGAGCCGGCGATGCAGCACCGCGGCCGGGTTCGACAGCAGCACGTCGGGCACGACCGTGTGGACGAGCAATAGATCGATGGCACTCGGATCGGTCCCCGCCCGCGCGAGCGCGCTGCGAGCGGCCTGCTCCTCCATGTCGGCGATGGTCTCGGAGGCCGCCGCGACGCGGCGTTCACGCGTGCCTTGAAACGGGTCGTGCGCTTGCTCCGCCATCGCCTTGGCGACGCGGCGCACCCCTGCGGACGCGTCAGCGGCCAGTGGCGGCGGTGGACGCTTCGCGCGTGCGTCCATCCAGCCGGCGACGAGCTCGGCCGGCCACCAGGCATTCGTCCGCACCTCGGCAGGGAAATAGGTACCGATGCCGTGGACCCCGATCACGCCCGGTCACGGTAACACGTCACTTCGTGGCAGCCATCAGCGAGAACCCGTTCACCGTCGGCGTTCGTTCGCAATCGCGAAACCCGGCGGAGGTCAGGATCTTCTGGATCTCGCCCGCGGTCCGCTGCCGCCCCTGCGCCACGAACACCATGATCATCGAGTACGAGAGCGCGTTGACAGGACCGAGCCGATCGTCGTCGAGCAGCATCTCGTGGACCAGCACGCGGCCGCCGGCAGGTAATGCCGCGTAGGCTCGCCGGGCGAGCTCGGCACAGCGCGCGTCGTCCCAGTCGTGGAAGATGTCGCTGAACAGCACGCGATCGTGCCCCTGCGGCCAGGCGTCGACAAACATGTCGGCCGCGACGGTGCGCACCCGGTCGGCGACTCCGTGCTTCGCCGCGTAGTCGGCGGCGACCTCGCAGACGGCGGCGAAGTCGAGCACCGTGCAGGTCAGCGACGGATCGTGCTGCGCGGCGGCGATGGCGTAGCTGCCCGAACCGCCGGCGACATCGAGGAGCGCGCGCCCGAGATCCGCGTGGTGAACCATCCGCGACGCAAGCCCGTACGAGTGCGCGTGCATCGCGTGGGTGAACGCGACGAGTGCCTGATCCGGAGGCCGCGGCGACTGCCACATCTCGGTCAGCCGAGCCTCGGCGGCCGCCTTGCCGCGGCGAAGCGACGAGATCAGCGCGCGGCAATCGAGCGGGTTGTCGCGGATCCGGCGGAGCAGGCCGCCCCAGTAGAACGGGCTATCGGGGAGCAAGTACGTACGCGCCGTCTCGGAGAGGGCGAAGCGATCACCGTCTGCGACGAGGAAGCCGAGCGACGTCAGCAAGCCGGCCATGGTCTCGGTCGCGCGCAACTCGATCTTCAGCTCGTCGGCGAGCTCGGCAGCGCCACGCGGTGCGGTCGCGAGGGCGGAGAACAAGCCGAGCTCGTCGGCGACCGCGAGCGTCGGCGCGTGAAACGCCGCCATCCAGACATCCCAGATCCGCTCGTCACCGATCATGCGCGGAGCCCGATCTGCTGGTGATGCACGCTGCGAATGAAGCTGGTGCGCGACAGCACGGGCGGTGCCAGCCGCTCGATGTGCGAGAACGCGGCGAGCATCTCGAGCAGCACGTGTTTGGCCTCGAGCCGGGCGAGCGGTGCGCCGATGCTGAAGTGGGTACCGTAGCCGAACGCGACGTGCGGGTTCGGCGAGCGGGCGATGTCGAACCGGTCGGGATCGGCGAACACCGCCTCGTCGCGATTTGCCGACGGAAAGAACACCACGACGCGGTCGCCTTCCGCGATCGACTTGCCGGCGAGCGTCGTGGCCTGGGTGGCGGTCCTGCGGAACTGGATCACCGGCGATTCGAAGCGCAGCATCTCCTCGATCGCCGCCGGCACCTTGGTCGGGTCGGCGCGCAGCTCGGCCATCACGTCCGGGCGCTCGAGGAGCAGCTCGAGCCCGAAGCACAGCAGGCTGCGCGTGGTGTCGGCGCCGGCGTTGAACAGCAGCATGAAGAACGCCTGGACTTCACCGTCGGTGAGCCGCCGGCCATCGACTTCCGCGGCGACCAGGTCGGACAGCAGATCGTCGGCGGGGGTGTCGGCCTTCTGCTTCGCGAGCGCGGCTCCGTAGGCGCGCAGCTCGCCGGCGGCGGCCATGCCGTCGCGGAGGGCGGCCTGCGGATCGGCGATCACGCTCCCGAACATCCGCGCGGTCAGCCCGTAGAGGCGAGTGCGGTCGGCCGGGGGCACGCCGAGGATCTCGCAGATCACGAACAGCGGCATCTCGCCGGCCACCTCGGTGGCGAAGTCGCACTGCCCCCGGTCGCGGACACCGGCGACGAGGGACCGCGCATGCGACGCGATCCGATGTTCCAGCGCCTCGATGCGCCGGGGCGAGAACACGTGGTTGACCAGCCGGCGCATCCGCGTGTGGTCCGGCGGATCGCGATTGAGCATGTTCTCCCGTAACCGCTCGAGGAACTCGGGGGGCGGGTCGTCGAGCAGCACGCCGCCGCGATACGAGGAGAAGGTCGCAGGTGTCCGGAGCACCGTGACCAGCTCGTCGTAGCGGGTCACCGCCCAGAACGGCCGGCCGGAGCCGTCGTGCTGGAGCGAGACCGGATCGCGGGACCGCAACTCCCGGAACGCGTCATGGGGGAACCCGTGCGCATAGGTGTCGGGGCTCGAGAGATCCACCAGAGCGGAGAGTAACGCTGGACGGGCGCCAGCGGCGGTGTGAACATCGAACCTCGATATGACCGCGACGTCTCCCAAGCCGCGAGTCCTCTATGTCGACGACGAGCGGAGCAACCGCGTCGTCTTCGAACAATCGCTGTCCGAGTTCAACGTCATCACGGCCGACGGGGCCGAGCAGGCGCTCGAGCTGATCTCGGATGATGTCGCCGTCATCGTCACCGACATGAGGATGCCGGGGATGAGCGGCGAGGAGCTGCTCCGCATCGTCAAGGAGAGGCACCCCGAGGTGATCCGGATGGTGGTCACGGCGCACAAGGACGTCGGGCCGATCCTGCGCGCCATCAACGAGGGGTTGGTCGCTCGCTACATCATCAAGCCGTGGCAGCGTGCCGAGCTCGTCCAGATCCTGCGCTGGGCGTGCGAGGCGTGGACGTTCGGCCGCGATTCGGCGGCGCTGCACCGCCGGCTGCTCGAGACCGAGCGGCTCGCCACGCTGGGCAGCATCGCGGCGCTGCTGGTCCACGATCTGCGGCAACCGCTGATGTCGTTGCTGGTCAACATCGAGCACCTGTTCGATCTGTCGAAGCACCTGCCTGCGCTTCGCACCGCGATCGATGCGGCCATGCTGTCGACCGACGCGCGCGGCAAGCTCCAGCAACTCGTCCAGGATCTGCAGCCGACCACCGAGGATCTGAAGGCGGCCACGCTGCACCTGTCGAACCTGATCGACGGCCTGCGCGATCTCGGCCGGCCCAATGCGACGAGCTCGCACACGATCGATCCGGTGCCGATCGTGCGCCACGCGATGGCGGTGTGTCAGGAGCTCGCGATGAAGACGCGGGCGTCGATCGGCTACGACGGTCCACAGCTGTTGCCGCGCGTCCGGATCTCGGCGACCGAGCTGATGCAGGTGCTGATCAACCTGGTCGCCAACGCGACGCAGGCGATCGCCGCCCGGGGCGTGCCGAACGGTCGGGTCTCGATCAGCGCCCGCACGAACGACGGCATGCTCGAGCTCCAGGTTCGCGATACCGGCGTCGGCATGACGCCCGAGACCCTCGAGCGCGTCGGCACACCGTTCTTCACCACCCGCGCCGACGGCACCGGGCTCGGCCTCGCCCAGTGCCAGCGGTTGATCGGGTTCGCCGGCGGCCGGTTCAAGATCGACAGCGAGCACGGTGTCGGCACGGTGGTGACGATCGTGTTGCCCACCGCCGCGTAGGCCCCCGAAACGCAAACAGGGCAGTCGTTGCCGACCGCCCTGCATGCGTTGCTACCGTGGGCTGTTCAGAGGACGACGAGCGTCTTGAGCAGGCTCTGCAGCGAGGTCATCGCGCTCTGCGCCGACGACTTCGTGGTGTACTGCTGGCTGGTGCCGACGATCTGACCGTTCTGCGCCTTCACCGTGAAGTAGAAGCCACCCGCGCTGTTCTGCTTCAGCGTGTACGCCGCCGGGTCCTGGCCCTCCGACTGGACCGCGAACGCGCCGTTGTAGGCCGCGGCTTCCGTCGTGTAGTGCTCCGACGACAGGATGATCTGGCCGTTCTTCGCGTGGACGTTGAAGCGGAACTTGCCGGTCGCGCCGACGAGCACCTCGGTGCGCGCGCCGGTCGCCGCTTCACGCTTGTCGAGGAGCGTGGTGACGGCCTTGACGCTCGACGTGACCGCGCGGGTCGCGTTCGACTTGGTCGAGTAGGTCTCGGAGAACGCGATCACCTGACCGTTCGCCGCCTTGAGGTTGAGGTTGTAACCCTTGGCCGCCGGCTTGACGACGTACATCGCCGGGTCGACACCGTTCTCGAGCACCGAGAGCGCGCCGTTGATCGCGCCGGTGCGGCCCGTGTAGGCCTCCGACGTCAGCAGGATCGCGCCGTTGCCGCTCTTCAGGTTGAAGTGCCACTGACCGTCGGTCGCCTGCCAGAACGACAGCTTGCCCGAGAGCGACGCTTCGTCTTCGGTCTCCGAGAAGTCGTCGTCGCCGGAGGTGGCGCAGCCAGCGAGGGTGGTGAGCGAGAGGGTGAGAGCGGTGATAAGCGAGGTAGCGATACGCATGATGTCCTGCGTCAAATACAAAGGGTGCGCCAATGTAGGCATGCCCTAAGTCACAGAAATCGCGAGGTGCCGATCCCGTCCACAGCTTCAACTGAACAACTCTAGTTGCATGAAAGCAACTCCCGTTGCTTTGTCAGTCGTAACGCAGACCCTCGGCGGGCCGCAGTGCGGAAGCGCTGAGCGCGGGGAACAGCGTGACGAGCACGCTGACCGCCATCGTGATTCCGGACACCAGCACGACCTCGAACCAGCGCACCTCGATCGGCAGCTTGTCGATCAGATAGACCTTCGGATCGAGGTGGTAGCCGTACGAGCTGACCACGTAACAGATCGCCAGCCCGAGCACGACGCCGATGATCATGCCGATGCTGCCGATCACGATGCCGACGATCTGGAACGTCCACGCGACGCTGCGCGACGTCGCTCCCATCGACTTGAGGATCGCGATCTCGCGCGTCTTGTCGGTCACCATCATGATCAGCGCCGACACCATGTTCACCGCGGCGACCAGGATGATCAGCGTCAGGATGATCACCAGCGCCAGCTTCTGGAGGTTGAGCGCGGTGAACAGGTTGTGGTTGAGCTCGTACCAGTCCTGGACCTGATACGGCGGACCACCGAGCGCCTTCTCGAGCCGTTCGGCGATCTCCTCCGCGCGGTCGACGTCCTTGACCTTGAGCTCGACGCCCATCACCTGATCGCCGCGCCCGACGAGATCCTGGGTGTCCTGCAGTGCCGTGTACATCAACCGGCGGTCGTACTCGTCGAACCCGCTGTAGAAGATGCCGGACACCCGGAACCGCCGCGTGCGCGGTGCGCTCGACTTCGCGCGGAACGTGTCGAAGTCGATGTTCGATAGCGGCACCACGACGGTGACGTCGTCGCCGACCTTGGCCTTGAGCTTGTGAGCGAGCTCCTTGCCCATGATGATCGGCGGCAGCACGCCGGGCGCGCGCTTGCTCGGATCCTGGGCGAGCGTATCGACCGACCCCTCGATCATGTGCTGCTCGAGATCGAGCACGCCGCGCACCAGCTTGGGATCGATGCCCTTGATCGCGACGCCCGACAGCTCGCCCTTGCCGCGCGTCACCAGCATCTCGGCGAAGATGAACGGCTGCACCGCGAGCACGTCGGAGTCGATCTCCTGCGCCGTCTTCATGACGTCGCGGTACTCGGCGAACGTGTTGTTCGCCTTGAGGACGATGACGTGTGCGTTGACGCCGAGCACCTTGTCGCGGAACTGCTTCTGGAAGCCCGTGGTGACGGCGAGGACGATCGTCAACGCGGCGACACCGAGCGCGACGCCGAGGATCGACACGCTGGTGAACACGCTGAACAGCGACAGCAGCACGAACACCGCGGTGGCGATCAGGCCGAGCACGAACATCAGGACGCCGACGGGATTGCCGCTCGACATCATCAGGATCGCGAGACCGATCGCGGACACCACCGCCGAGCCACCGGCGAGCATCAGCAGGAACTTGTCCTTCTTGCCTCCGTAGAGGTAGCGCCAGCCGATCTTCGCTTCGTAGTTCACGAGTCGCGTCAGCTTGCCGTGTCGGTCACCGCCGCGCCAGCTCGCGGGTGATTTTCTCGACGGAACCAGAGCGGGAATTTCTCCGCTACACGTCGCGGTTGTCGTCGCGCCACGAGGTCTGCCCGGTCGCGTTAGAGTACGTCCAGGGATGGCCGCGCTCGACGATCTTCATACAGCTCTGACGGCAGGAGACTGGCCGGGTGCGCTCGGTCACGCGCTCGAGGCGTGGACCGCGACGCGTGACCCCGAGCTCGCCGACCTGATCGATCGGATCACGGCGCGCTGCGAGCTGCCGGTGCCGACCGGCGACGACCGCGTCGATCATCAGCGCTGGTGGGTCGAGCGCGGCATGGCGGCTCCCGACCCGGTGACCGTCGCCGGTCTCGTCGCGCGGCTCGCGGTACGCGCGGATTTTCTCGATGGCGCGGTCGCCGTGGTGCGCCAGCGGTGGGCGAAGGCGAAGCAGACGCCGCTGGCCGCTCATCTCGGCAACAGCAATGCGTGGCCAACCAACTTCCAGGAGCGCGTCGCGATCCTGCTCGCCTGGCCCGATGATCCGCGCGTCGCGACGGCCGTCGTCGAGGTCGTAGGTTCGGTGCAGACGCCGCACGCGCACGGCGTCCCGGCGATGTACGAGATGCTCGCCGATCGCGTCGCCGACATCGGCGATGTCCGCGTGCTCGACGACCTGAGCAAGATGAGCGCCGAGCCGCGCGGCGGTTACGACGTGTTGCGCCGCCTTCAGGTCACGTTCGCGACCCGGGCCCTCGCGCAGCTCGCGCACAAGACCCCGCCGCGCGCCGCCGGTCCCCGGCTCGCCGACTGCATCGCGGTGCTGCCGCCCGAGCCGCATCCTCCGGCTCCCCGTCCGCGCGCCGATCTCGAAGCGCTGTGGCGCGAGGTCGCCGAGCATCCGGACGATGTCGGGGTGCGCGCGGTGCTCGGCGATGCGCTCGTCGAGGCGGGTGACCTGCGCGGCGACATGATCGTGTTGCAGTGCAACTCGCGCAATCCGAAGCGGCCGCTGCGCGGATCGAATCGCACCGCGTACGACGGTCGCGTCAAGACGCTGCTGCGCAAGGAGTGGGACACCTGGTTCGGCGATCTCACACTCGTCCTCGCGCGGCGTGCCTGCGAGTTTCGCTGCGGCATGCTCGAGGTCGCGACGGTCGGGTTGGCGACGTCACCCGACTGGGCGTTCGCGAAGGCCAAGGGTCATCGCGAGATGGCGTGCGTCCACACGGTGCGCCCGGGCTGGGTATCGACCGCGAACTTCGCGACGTTCGTGCTCGCGCTGCCGCGAATGCCATCCACGCTGGCGCTCACCGGCATCGCCGTCATCGACGAGCTCGCCACGCGCGGCGCCGCGTTCGATCGGCTCCACACCGTCGAGATGATCGTCAACCCGGTGACCGGCCCCGATGATCGGCCGCTTCCGGACTGGACGGCCAAGCCCCTGCGCGACGCGTTGGCGAGGTTGGCCGTCGTGGTGCCGGACCTGCGCGAGCTGATCGTGAAGAACCACGCGATCGCGCGGATGTTCGTCGGCAATCGCCGCGAGATCCGGATGATGTTCCCGAAGCTCACACGGCTCGCCGTCGATGCCGCGACCGCGGTCGTGGCGCGCGACCTGGTCGACGACAACACGTTCACCGTGGCGTGACGGGATCTATCTCTCCGGATTCAGAGAGGAAACTAACAAACAGTCTTGACTGACTGTTTCTTGGGCGGTACACAGCCCAGCGGATGCCGGTCCGTGCAGCACCACGCACGCAGCAACAGCGCCGTGACGAGACGCGCCGCGCGTTGCTCGATGCGGCGGTCGAGAGTCTGATCGAGGTCGGCTTCGCGCGCACCACCACGCTCGAGGTCCAGCGTCGCGCCGATGTGTCGCGCGGCGCCCTGCTCCACCACTTTCCGTCGAAGGCAGAGCTGCTCGTCGCCGCGGTCGATCACCTCGCCGAGATGCGCGCGAAGGAGCTCAAGGTATTCGCGTCGCAGCTGCCGGCGGGCAATCCGCGCGAGCGCCAGGATGCGGTGCTCGATCTGCTGTGGCAGTGCTTCTCGGGCACGTTCTTCCAGGTCGCGATGGAGCTCCGCACGGCGGCGCGCACAGATCCCGAGCTGCGCCCGGTGTTGATCGTCGCCGAGAAGTCGCTCCGCGAGCGCATCTTCTCGCAGGCGCGCGCGCTGTTCGGCGAACCGCTCTCCGAGCATCCCGGTCTCGAGCGCGCGCTCGATCTGACGTTGCAGCTGATGATCGGCTCCGCGATGTCCGCGGTGCTCCACAGCGAAGACCGCCGCCTCGATCTGCTGATCGAGGACTGGAAGGCACTGTTTCCGTCTGTCCTCGCCCACGCGGCAACTACCACCAAGAAACCGACACGAACAAAGGTGACCCGATGAGCAAAGAGTTGAGGTTCGACAACAGAGTCGCGATCGTCACGGGCGCAGGCGGCGGCCTCGGTCGCTCGCACGCGCTGCTGCTCGCGTCACGCGGCGCGAAGGTGGTGGTCAACGATCTCGGTGGCAGCCACAGCGGCGACGGCAAGTCTTCGGCGGCGGCCGACAAGGTGGTCGACGAGATCAAGGCCGCCGGTGGCACCGCGGTCGCGAACTACGACTCGGTCACCGACGGCGACAAGATCGTCAAGACCGCGATCGACGCGTTCGGCAAGATCGACATCCTGATCAACAACGCCGGCATCCTGCGCGACGTCTCGTTCCAGAAGATGACCGCGCAGGACTGGGACCTGATCTACAAGGTTCACGTCGAGGGCACGTACAAGGTGACCGCCGCGGCGTGGAACCTGATGCGCGACGCCGGCTACGGCCGCATCGTCAACACGTCGAGCGCCGCCGGCATCTACGGCAACTTCGGCCAGGCGAACTACTCGATGGCGAAGCTCGGCATCCACGGCTTCACCCAGACGCTCGCGCTCGAGGGCAAGAAGCGCAACGTCATCGTCAACACGATCGCCCCGATCGCCGGCTCGCGGATGACCGAGACCGTGCTCCCGAAGGAGCTGCTCGATGCGCTGAAGCCCGAGTACGTGTCGGCGCTCGTCGCCAAGCTCGCGCACGAGGGCAACGAGGACACCGGCGGCCTCTACGAGGTCGGCGGCGGCTTCTTCGCGAAGCTGCGCTGGGAGCGCTCGACCGGCAAGACGTTCCGTCTCGGTCGCGCGATCACGCCGGAGAACGTCGCGTCCGCGTGGAAGGACATCACCCAGTTCGACAAGACCGAGCACCCGGGCTCGATCGCCGAGTCGATGCAGCCGATCATGGCGAACGTCGAGGCCGGCCCGAGCCAGGGCGGCAACGACTTCATCGATGTCGACGCCGCGGTCGGCTTCAAGTATCCCGAGATGGCGTCGACCTACGACGAGCGCGATGTCTCGCTGTACGCGCTCGGCGTCGGCGCGGCCCGCGATCCGCTCGACGAGCAGGACCTGTCGCTGGTCTACGAGATGTCCGGCAAGGGCATGAAGGTGCTGCCGAGCTTCGGCGTCGTGCCGGCGATCAACATGGTGTTCACGCAGGCCAAGAACGGCATCCAGGCCGCCGGCCTCAACTTCGGCCTCGACCGCGTGCTCCACGGCGAGCAGTACACCGAGCTGGTTCGCCCGCTGCCGCGCAGCGCGAAGCTGACCACCAAGGCCACGGTCAAGTCGATCTACGACAAGGGCAAGGGCGCGGTCGTCAACACCGAGTTCCTCACCTACGACGAGCACGGCGATCTGCTGATCAAGAACGAGCTCGCCACGTTCGTGCGCGGCGCCGGTGGCTGGGGCGGCGATCGCGGCCCATCGGCCGATGTCAACGTCCCGCCGGATCGCGCGCCCGACAAGGTGATCGAGGAGCGCACCAGCGAGAATCAGGCCCTGCTCTATCGCCTGTCCGGCGACTGGAACCCGCTCCACGCCGATCCCGGGTTCGCGAAGGCCGTCGGCTTCGCGCGGCCGATCCTCCACGGCCTGTGCTCGTTCGGCTTCGCCACGCGGCATGTCGCGAAGGCGTTCGCCAAGGACGGCGATCCTTCCTACATCAAGTCGATCAAGGTGCGGTTCGCGTCGACGGTGCTGCCGGGCGAGACCCTGGTCACCGAGATGTGGAAGGAGAGCCCGACCAAGATCATCTTCCGCACCAAGGTGAAGGAGAAGGGCGAGGTCTGCATCACCAACGCCGCCGTCGAGCTGTGGACGGAGCTGCCGAAGCCGAAGGATCGGTCGAAGCCCGCTGCCGCGGCGTCGGGTGCAACCGCCGCCGTGCCGAACAGCGCGGACATCTTCCACGCGATCGGGACGTTCCTGTCCGCCAACCCCGCCACCGCCGAGAAGGTCAAGACGGCGTACGTGTTCAAGTTGTCGTCGCCGGACTCGTCGTGGACGGTCGATCTCACCCCCCCAACGGGCGCGGTGAAACCGGGCGCCGGCAAGGCCAGCTGCACGCTCGACA
>JAEYYY010000671.1 GCA_023430775.1 Pseudomonadota bacterium | reverse complement strand
CTCGCCGCGGGTGCACCCGTCGGAGTGTTCGATACGGAGATTCGTGCGTCGTGCAGCGCACGCGACACGTTCCCGTTTCACAGCGACCCACGCTGCCTCCCGAACCCTGGTGGCCAGGTCTCGGAGTTCTCCGACGATGCGTGCACGGAGCCCATTGCGGTCACACTTCAAGGAGCGCGCGTCTGCGATTGGCGCACCCGCTTCGCCACCGACGATTACGAGACCTATCGCGAGGTCGGCGAGCCGATCGACACGCTATTCACTCTGATCGACAACGTGTGCGTGCCTCTGGTGCCACCGGACGGACACCGGTACCACCGGCTCGGCGAACGCCAGGTCGCGCACGAGGAGCTATCCCGCGCGCAGCTCGTGCACGCGCGCTGAGCCTCGCGCTGTGCCGCTACTTGAGCTTGTCGGGACCGATCGTGTCGCGCGCGGTCTTCGCGCAATTTCGCGTCATGTCGTTGTCCTGGTTGCTCGGGCCACCGCGCACCTCGAAGATGCACTTGGTATCGGCGTCGAAGAACCTGAACACCTGGGCGTCGAACGCGCCGGTGGGCACGATCTGGACGCACGCGAAGCTGCCCATCGTGTCGTCGGGGCGAACGCCGTTGAACGGGGCCATCGAGCGCTTGGCATCGACCGCCGCCTGCTCCTCGCAGCGCTTGCGGAACTTGTCGGCCTCCTCGATCTTCGAGCAGATCAGGCGGACCTGGCAGAGCGGATCGCCGGGGAGCACGCCGAGCTTGCCCTTCTTCTTGGAGATCGCGGTTTGCTCGGCCTGCGAGAGCTTCGTGCCGCCGCGGATCAGGTTGCAGACCGCGGTGGCTTCGGTATCGGTCTTGGTGACGTCGCTGACCGTCAGCGGTTCGGTCTCGCCGAGCGCCGTGGTGTAGACCGCGGGATCGATCAGCTTGGTGCAGTCGAGCTTGGCCTCGCCCGCGACCGGCGGCTTGATGGTCTTGGGAACCTCGCCCTTGTCCATCTTTTGCTTGAGCGCCGCCTCGGCCTCTTCTTTGGCCGCCTCGGCACCCGCGTTTTCTTTTCCGCACCCGAACAAAGGCAGCGCGCACAGCGCGATCAGCATCCTCATGGGGCCCGGAACGTAGCACCACTTCGAGCAGTTCTCATGGGTTCCGGTGCGGGCTTGAGAGAGGGCCGTTCGTCGGGCAAAGTTCACGGCTCGCGCGCCCATAGCTCAGTTGGATCAGAGCATTCGGCTTCTACCCGAACGGCCGCAGGTTCGAGTCCTGCTGGGCGCACCCGTCACTGGCACACGTCGTGCTGCCATGTGTCGTGTGGCAACCGACGTAATCGAGAAGCGCTCGCTGACCGAAGCCGTCGGCGGGCAGCCGCGCACAGCCGTGGACGTACCGCGCACCGGCAACGTGGCCGTGCGCTTCACCAAGCAACTGGTGCGCGAGATCATCGCCGACCGGATTCCCGACGTCGGCGCGATGATGACGTACTACGCAATTCTCGCGCTGTTCCCGATGATGATGTTCGTGCTCACGATCGGGCTCCTCGTCCTCGATCACGACACGATCATGCAGGGGGTCGCGATGGGCACCAACGCGATGCCCGAATCGACGCGCTCGCTGATCGCCGGTCGCGTCGAGCAGGTGATCGACTCGGCGAACCCCGGGTTCGCGATCGGTAGTGCATTGCTCGCCCTGTGGGGCGCGTCGCGCGGTGCGGTCGCCCTCGGCGGCGCGCTCAACACGATCCTCGAGAAGACCGAGACCCGATCGTGGATCCGCCGGCAGCTGATCGCGATCGGCGTGACGTTCGCGGTGGCGCTGATCCTGATCATCGCGCTCGGTCTCCTGGTGGTGGGGCCGACGATCGGCCACTACATCACCGATCGCTTTGGGCTCGGCGGCGCGTTCGACGTCGCCTGGGGCATCGGTCGCTGGGTCGGTGCGGGCGTGCTGGTGATGCTGGTGTGGGCGATGCTCTACAAGACGCTGCCGAACACCAAGGCGCCGTTCCGGGTGTTCACCCCGGGAGCGTTCGTCGGCGTCCTGCTGTGGCTCGGGATCGGCTATCTGTTCGGCATCTATCTCAGCCACTGGGGCTCGTACGAGGCCACCTACGGCGCGTTCGGTACCGCGATCATCTTCCTGACCTGGATGTGGCTGTCGAACATCGCCATCCTCATCGGCGCCGAGATCAACGACGTGCTGGCCGACTTCCGCAAGCACCGCAGCCCGGGCGCGGCGAAGCTCGCCGACCCTGCCGAACAGTCCGCCTAATTAGGCGATCTGCCCGGGGGGCGTGATCTAAACAGGGTTCCCTCGAAGCTGGGCCTGGGGTGCCTCGCGATCGTTCGTGAGGCGTGCCTATACTCGGCCCCGTTTCACGGAGAACCACATGAAGAGTCAGTGGCTAGCCTGTCTTGCGCTCGTGCTCGGCGCATGTCCGAGCGTCACGATCGATCCTGACGAGGGGGCGTTGGGACCCACCGTCGAGTTCGATCCGGGGAACCGGATCGTTCCGTTCCCCAACAACCTGTTGCTCGATCCTGCCACCGGGAAGCTCAACCTTCCCCAGCAGTGCAACGAGTCGGCAACGACCAAGGCGACACGCGAGGGCGTGCTCAACACCCTCGACGGCTTTGGCACCTACGAGACGGCGATCAACGTGACGTTCACCGAGGAGGTGGACCTGGCATCGCTCGAGGGCAGGGTGCTGCTGTTCCAGCGCGCCCACGCCGGCGAGCCGAACGATCCGCTGACCGCGACACCGATCCCGGTGATCGCGATCCCGGGCACCACGGTTCGCTTCACCAACCAGGAGAACCTGGACGCCTGCGCCGACCCGGTGACGGTCAACCAGGTGACGTTCATCCCGCGCGTGCCGCTCGAGCAGAAGTCGACGTACACGGTCGCGCTGTTGAACGGCATCAAGACGGCCGGCGGTGCAAACTTCGCCGCGTCGTTCACCTGGTCGCTGGTGCGCGAGCCGCAGCCGGTCGTCCAGCTCGACGAGGAAGGCAACGTGGTGCTCAACCGCACCCCGCTCGATCCGCTCAGCGAGGAAGACCGGGTCACGCTCGGCGGCATCGACCTGTTGTGGAAGGCGCATCACGGTGCGGTGGTGTTCCTCGACGCCGCGGGCCACGAGAGCTCGGAGCTGCTCCTCGCCTGGGAGTTCAACACGCAGACGGTCACCGATCCGCTCGACCCCGCCGTCGAGGGCTCGCCGGCGTCTGCACCCACCGAGGCGCCGCTGATCGGCAACCTGCCGATCGGCGCGGTCGTTCCGGGGCTGACGGCCCGCACGGCCGGCACGCTGTTCCAGGCCTGTCTCGCCGACGATCCGATCAGCGATACACAGTGCTTCCTGCGCGTCGCGCTCGGTGCCTCGTCGGGTGCCGCACCGGCGGACATCTACAACACCGGCAAGGCGCTGTGCGTCGCGGCCGGTTGCGCGGCGGTCGGCGAGATCCGCAGCTCGCTGACGCTGTCGAAGCAGTACCGCCAGGACGTCGATAACGCCGGCTACACCGGCACCGGCGCGCAGCCGATCCCCGGCGCGTGGACGGATCCGGTCGCGCCCGAGGTCGTCCACGACACCGGCAACGCGAACCCGCTGATGAACGACGTGCAGGCGAAGCTCGAGACGTTCGTCCTGCTCCCCGCGTCGCCGGCACCGGCGGAGGGCTACCCGACGGTGATCTTCCAGCACGGCATCACGCGCTCGAAGAACGACGTGTTCGGCATCATGGGCGCGCTGACCGGCAACGGCTTCGCGATCGCCGCGATCGACGCGTCGAACCACGGCTCGCGCGCGGTCCGGATCTCGGACGCGGATAACCCGATCCCCGCGCTCGACTGCTCCGACGTCCCCGTCGGTCTCGCCGGCCCGCGCCCCGATCGCGGCCCGGATCCGACGAGCCACGTCGCCTGCTACGCGCCGATCTTCTCGTCGGACCTCGCGGCCACGCGCGACGGCTTCCGCCAGAGCATCCTCGACCTCCACCAGCTCGCGACGTCGCTCAAGGCGTGCGGGACCACCGCGTGCGGCGCGATCAAGGTCGACGCCACGAAGATCGGCTACGTCGGTCACTCGATGGGCGGTATCTTCGGCGGCATGTTCGTCGGCACCAACCCCGACGTCGCCGCGAGCGTGTTCAATGTCGGCGGCGCCGGCTGGGTCGACATCCTCGAGAACACCCAGCAGGTCGCCGGCTTCCAGTGCCCGCTCGTCGACGCGCTGATCGATGCCGGCGCACTGACCTGCGATGGCGCGCCGTGCGGCGAGGACGACAAGTTCGATCCGATCGCCGGTACCGGCCTCTGCCTGACCGACGCGTGGAAGGCCGATCCGGGCTATCGCCAGTTCGCGGTGATCGGTCGCTGGGTCCTCGATCCGGCCGACCCGGCGAACTTCGCCCCGCTGCTCACGCAGAAGCGGTTCCTGCTCCAGCGCGTCGACGACGACGAGGTGGTGCCGAACCTCGCCACCGACAACTACGGCGCACTCGCCGGTCAGCTCAAGGGCGACGCCAGCTGCGGGATCCCGGTCGGTGCCTCGATCCCGCCGTCGACGGCGCTGCTCGCGGTGCCGGCGCAGAGCCACTTCCTCGACTACGTCAGCGTGCCGCCCGGGACGCCGGGCTGCCTGGTGGGCAACACGTTCGCGCACGGCTCGCTGCTCAAGCCCGAGCCGAGCGTGACCGGCGGGACCTGCAACCAGGGGACGGGCGCCGCGTGCGACGGCACCTTCGCCACTGCACGGCTACAGACCGACGCCGTGTTCTTCCTCCTCGTCAACCTCGGACTCCTCTAAGGCGCCATGACTAACCTACGCAAAACCATCTTCGTGGCGCTCGTCGGGGTCCCCGGCCTCGCCTCGGCAAACTCCTTCAACATCAACGAGCACGATCCGCAGGTCACGGGTCGCGGCGGCGCCACCGCGGCGTCGAACGACGCCCCCTCGGCGATCGTGTTCAACCCGGCCGGCCTCGGGCTCACCGAGGGCACGCAGGTCAACCTCGGTACCTCGCTGTACATCGCGCAGGGCTGGTACTGCGACAGCGGCCAGGCCGAGCAGAACGTCTGCCAGGACAACGGCACCAAGACGGATAGCGATCCGGCGCTGGTCCCGAACCTCTACGTCTCGCACCGCATCAACGACCTGCTCGTCGTCGGTATCGGCGCGCACCTGCCGTTCGGTCTCGCGGTCAGCTACCCCGAGGGCCACCCGCAGAACACGATCGCGCAGGACTCCGATCTGCGCACGCTGTTCATCACGCCGACCGTCGGTCTCGATCTGCGCAAGCAGGTGCCCGGCCTGACGTTCGGTGCCGGCCTCGACATCGTGCCGTCGAGCGTGCACCTCCAGCGGGCGCTGGTGTTCGGCGACACGCAGGGCACCGTCGATCTGGCGGCGGACACCGTCGGCTTCGGCTTCCGCGCGGGCCTGATGTATCACCCGCCCGCGGTCAAGAAGCTCAAGCTCGGCGTCATGTACCGCCACTCGGTCAAGCTCGACTTCGAGGGCGAGGCCGACTTCGACATCGCGGATCCGTTCCGCGGTCAGCTGCCGCCCGATGGCGACGCCTCGACCACGATCAAGCTGCCTGCCGCGGTGTCGGGCGGCATCGCGTACTCGCCGGTCGACAACCTCGAGCTCGAGTTCAATGCCGTCTGGATCGGCTGGAGCAAGACGTTCTCGAAGGACGCGGGCCGCGGCAGTGATGCGACGTCGCTGACGATCGCGCTGCCCGGTGGCGCCGAGTCGTCGGCACCGCAGGACTACGACGACACCGTCAGCTATCGCATCGGCCTCGACTACGGCGTGCCGAAGCACAAGGCCAACTTCCGGGCGGGCTTCGTCTACGACCCGACGCCGATCCCGATCACCACGCAGACCGCGCAGCTGCCGGATGTCGATCGCTTCGCGTTCACCGTCGGTGCGAGCCGCCAGATGTCCGACACGCTCGGCATCCACTTCAGCGCGCTCTACATCCCGCCGATCGAGCGCGAGTCGTCGCAGGATCCGGCGGTGCCGATCTTCCACGGCACCTACGGCGTGCAGGCGCTGGTGGTGTCGCTCGGTCTCACCGGCTCGTTCGGCGCGAAGCCCGCGCCGGCGCCGGTGGGTGAACCGGCGGTCGCGAAGAACTAACTCTTGATTCCGAGGAACCACTTCCATGAAACGTAGAGACTTTCTTCGCGGTGCCGGCGCATTCATCGTCGGCGCAAAGCTGATTTCCGTCACCGGCTGCGGCGACAACGTCGAGCCCGACATCATCGAAGAGGGCGAGCCGCGCGGCACGTTCGCGTTCCCGCAGGGCCTGGCGTCGGGCGATCCGCGCACCACGTCGGTGGTGCTGTGGACGCGCGCCGTCCGCGCTGCCGAGCCGCTCGCCGATGTCGCCCTCAAGGTCGAGGTCGCCACCGATGCCGACTTCACCACGCTGGTCGCCGAGGAGGACATCACGGCCACGCAGGCCAGCGATCACGCGGTGCGCGTGCTGGTCGAGGGCCTGACCGCCAACACGGCCTTCTTCTATCGCTTCACCGCCGGCAACGATCGGATCACCGGTCAGACCCGGACCGCGCCGGAAGCCAGCGCCGACGTCCAGGTCAACATCGCGTGGGTGTCGTGCCAGGACTACCAGTCCGGTCAGTTCGGCGCCTATCGCCAGATGATCGCGGATGACGCGGAGCGCGCCGCCGCCGATCAGATCCACTTCGTCGTCCACCTCGGCGACGTGATCTACGAGACGATCGACGAGGGCTCGCAGCGCGCGCTGACCAACGACTTCGAGGAGATCGTGCTCACCGAGGTCGATGGCTCGGATCGCATTCCCTCCCGCTTCCCGTCGGGCGGCGGCAGGCAGCCGAGCGGCTCGACGTTCGCGCGCACCGTCGACGACTACCGCCACCTCTACAAGACGTACCTCTCCGATCCCGCGATGCAGGCGGCGCGCGCCAGGTGGCCGTTCGTCTACACCTGGGACGATCACGAGTTCACCAACGACTCGTGGCAGTCGATGGCGAACTACATCGACGGCACCACCAACGACGAGGGCTCGCAGTCGCGCAAGCTCGCCGCCAGCCAGGCGTGGTTCGAGTACATCCCGGCGCAGCTGTCGGGTGCGCCCGGCGTCGCCGGCGTCGAGCAGGATGCCAAGGACTTCACCGCCACCACGGTGAGCGACGCGCGCTTCACGGCGCCGAACGACGACAACTTCGTCGACGAGGAGAACAACGCGGCGGCGATCGGCGCGATGACGATCTATCGCTCGCTGCGCTGGGGCAAGCACGTCGAGCTGGTGATGACCGACCAGCGCTCGTACCGCAGCGATCACGCGATCCCCGAGGATCTGACGGTGCTGATCAACGCCGGCGCACCCGCGCAGGTGTTCTTCGACTCGCGCAACTTCCTGCCGCTGCCTCTCGTCACGCTGCTCGATGCAGGTGAGGCCGCGCCGATCACGCCCATTCCGGGCATCGGACTCCCGAACCCGCGCGTCGCGACGCCGACGGGCACGATGCTCGGCAAGGCCCAGAAGGAGTGGTTCAAGGCCACGATGATGGGCTCCGACGCGACGTGGAAGCTGTGGGGCAACGAAGTCCCGATGATGCGGATGCTGGTTCCCAACCCGGGGAACCCCGTCAACATCGGCTTCGATCGAGTGCTCGATGGCGACGGCTGGGACGGCTATCCGGCGGAGCGCAAGGAGCTGCTCAGCTTCATCGGCGCCAACGACATCAAGAACGTCGTCGTGCTGACCGGCGACATCCACGCGCACTTCGCCGGCGTCCTGCTCGACGATTACGACTCGACGGGAACTCCAGCCCCCGTCGCCACCGAGCTGATCACCGCCGGTATCTCGTCGAACTCGCTGTTCTCGTTCTACGAGGCGGCGACGCGCAACTTGCCGGGACCGGCCGCAGCGCTCCGCAACCTGGTGACGGTGGGACCGTTCATCGAGAACATGAACCTGTTGATCAAGCAGGGCGTGCTCTCTGCGGCCACCTTTGCCCAGGCACTCGGTGGTGGCGCGTCGATCTCGCAGGCGCTGACCGCGGCTGCCGGTGCGGACATCGATCCGAACCCGCACCTGCGTTACGTCGACACCAACGCGCAGGGCTACGGCTACATCAAGGTGACCGAGGCCCAGTGCGACGCGCAGCTGGTCACGATCAACCGTCCGATCGGTAGCGCGACGGCGGTCCCGGGCGTCAAGCGCACGGCGTCGTTCACCATCCCGGCGGACGATCCGGACGGCATGAGCGAGGCCACGATCACCGGCACGCCGCCGTTCCCGCTGTCGTAGTCACGCCGGTCCGGACGAGCCGATCTCGTCCGACCGTGCGTCGCCGTCCTCATGAAGCCCCCGACGCATACGCTCGAGCTGGACGGTCACGAGGTCGTGGTCACCAACCCCGAGAAGGTCTACTTTCCGGAGGCGGGGATCACGAAGCTCGCCCTCGTCAACTACTACCTGGCCGTCGCCGACGGCGCGATCCGCGGTGTCGCGCGGCGGCCGATGGTGCTCAAGCGGTTCGTCAACGGCATCGCCGCCGAGCCGTTCTTCCAGAAGCGCCTCGCCGCCAAGCGGCCGGCCTATCTCGAGTCGGCGACGTTCCACTATCCGTCTGGCCGTAGCGCCGAGGAGCTCGTGGTCACCAACCGCGCGGGCCTGGTCTACGCGGTCAACCTCGGCTGCATCGATCTCAACCCGCACGCCGTACGCGCCGACGATCTCGACAGGCCCGACGAGCTGCGCATCGATCTCGACCCCGTTCCCGGTGTCGCCTGGCCGCAGCTGATCGAGTGCGCGCGCGTCGTCAAGAGCGTGCTCGATGACTTCAACCTGATCGGCTGGCCGAAAACCTCGGGCTCGCGCGGCATCCACATCTGGGTGCGCATCGCGCCCGAGTGGCCGTTCGCCGACGTCCGCCGCGCCGGCCTCGCGCTCGCCCGCGAGGTCGAGAAGCGCGCGCCGGCGGTCGCGACGTCGAAGTGGCAGAAGGAGGACCGCCACGGCGTGCTCGTCGACTACAACCAGAACGCGCGCGATCGCACCACCTGCAGCGCGTACTCGGTGCGGCCGACGCCGGATGCGCGCGTCTCGATGCCGCTGACCTGGGACGAGCTGTTCGTCAGCGATCCGCTCGCGTACACGCTGCACACCGTGCCGGCGCTGTACGCGGAGCGTGGCGATGTCCACGCGGGCATCGACGAGGCCGTCTGTCGGATCGAGCCGCTGCTCGCGCTCGCCGATCATCAGGAGCCCGAGGTCAAAGCGGCGAAGAAGGCCAAATCGAAGCAGCCGAAAACCCCGGTGATCACGATCGCGAACGCGAAGGAAAAGAAGGACGCGCTCGCCGGACTCGAGCGCTGGAAGGCCAAGCACGCCTCGATCGTGCCGCTGCTCGCGCCGGAGCACGTCATCGTCGACACCAACCGTGGTCGAGCGACGGCGTGGTACCGGGTTCGCATCAACCTGACGAACGTGCCGGAGTCGCAGCGCCCGCCGTCGGCGCCGCCGGATCCCGACTACGACCCGAAGTCCGAATGGGCAGACTGGCTCGCAAAGCATCCGGAGCTGGTGGAAGAACACAGTGAACGCGAAGGCAAATAGGTCGTGCGCCACGGATTGTCTTGAACGCAAAGGACGCAAAGGACGCAAAGGGTCCTTTTGGAGGATGTGCTGAGCAGGATCCGGTTTCGCACCTTTGCGTGCGTCGCATCCATCCGGCACACGCTCTGCCACGACATGGCGCGCGCAACAGAAGAGGGACTCTGGACCAAGCTTCCGATCGATCCGATCGGTCCAACCTTCGCGCCCTTTGCGTCCTTTGCGTTCGATCAATCAGGGACACACGATCACTTGTCCCGATCTCTGGCCTTCGTGTTTGCGGTTCCAAGACACGACCCTCGCGACGGCCTGATCAGGGACACACGCTCTGCTATCGACGCGGCCCATCGACGCAGACCGCAGGGCGAGCATCGCGCGCGATCAGATCGGACGGCCACGAGCAAGCTTCGCGTCCGTCGCTCCTCAGCTCCGCCTTCAGCCACCACCCACGAGCGCCATCAGCAGGAACGCTCCCGCGAACACGCCCGCACCGATCGCCACGTACGTCGCGCCCTTCTCGAGCCCACCACTGTCCTTGCACTCCGCGACGCAGTAGCCGACACCCGAGCCGATCGCCGCGAACGACAGCGTCGTCGCCAGCTTCCCGGCCGAGAACTTGTACTTCTTCTTGATCAGCGCCGGCGCATCGGGTGCCGAGCGACCCGCCTTGCAACCCGGCCCATCGATGTTGTTCTCGCAACCCTCGACCAGCGCACGCACCGTGAGCTTGACCGGTCGCTCCGTGCCGCTGCTGTCGTCATCGCGCAGGTGAACGAAGGCGAGCTCGTCGGCGGAGACCTCGACCGTGCCATCGTTGGTGAACACCGGGGCGTGACCATCGCGCGACAGGGCCTTGGCCTCGCGGGCGAGATCGACCGGCATCACCGCGTGCTTCTGGACGGTGCAGGCTCCGATCATCAGCAGGAACAGGATCGCGACGGCTCGCATATGGATAACAACGCGGGTCCGGGCGGTGAATTGCGTGACATGCCGTGAAACGGCCGTGATCGGCGGCGGCTAAGTCTGCGGGTTCTGGCCGAAGATCTTCGCGAGCTCCCAGGGGGCAGAAACCTCGAGCTGATCGTAGCGGCAGTCCGCGGGCGGCTTGTCGGGGCGCCAGCGCTTGAAGTGGGCGCCGTGGCGGAACCGATCGCCCTGCATGTGATCGTACGAGACCTCGGCGACACGCTCGATGCGCAGCGGCACCCACGACAGGTCCTTGCCCTTCGGCGTCCACCGCGACTTCGCGCCGGGCATGCGCTGATCGCCGGTGAACTCCGCCCACTCGCGCCACGGATGCGTCTCCTTCGCACCCTCCATCAGCGGGCGCAGCAAGTCGGCCATCGCCTCGCGCTCGGAATTCTTGAAGCCCGAGCACACGCCGACGTGATGGAGCTGGCCTTCGTCATCGTAGAGACCGAGCAGCATGCTGCCGAGCAGCTTGTCCTTGCCGCCCTTGTACCAGCGGAAGCCGGCGACCACGCAATCGGCGGTGCGCGCGTGCTTGATCTTCAGCATCGCGCGCTTGCCCGGCATGTACGCCATGCCCTCGGGCTTGGCCATCACACCGTCGAGGCCCGCGCCTTCGAAGCGCTCGAACCAGTCGGCGGCGAGCGCGCGATCGCGCGTGATCGGCGTGATGTGGATCGGCGGGCGGACCTCCTTCAACACCTCGCGCAGACGATCGCAGCGCTCGGCCTGCGGCTTCGCGCGCAGATCCTCGTCGCCGAACGCGAGCAGATCCCACGCGACGTACGACGCCGGGAACTGCTCCGCGAGCATCTTGACCCGCGACTCGGCGGGATGGATCCGCATCAGCATCGCATCGAAGTTCAGCTTGCCCTCGGTGACGATCACGACCTCGCCATCGAGCACGCAGCGCTCCGGAAGGATCTCGCGCAGCTTCGCCTCGAGCTCCGGGAAATACCGACCCAGCGGCTTCAAGTCGCGGCTCTGGATCATGACCTCGTTGCCTGCCTTGAAGATCAGCGCGCGAAAGCCATCCCATTTTGGCTCGAAGATCCAGCCATCTCCCTCCGGGAGCTCGTTCGACAGCTTCGCGAGCATCGGCTCGACGGGCGGTGGAAAAGGCAGCTTCGTCGACACGACTCGCACGGTACACTGACTGTCATGCGTTGGCTCGTGATCGCGATGCTCGTCATCCCGTCACTCGCGCACGCGGATCGCGAGCTCTGCGAGCCCGGCACCAGGTATCGCGGCGCGATCGTCGACCTCGACGTCAAGGGTGCAGACATCCACGAGGTCTACCGCCTGCTGTCGGATGTCGGCCGGGTCAACATCGTGTTGCCCGACGATGTCACCGGCAAGGTCACGCTGCGTCTCAAGCGCGTGCCGTGGGATCAGGTGGCGTGCACCGTGGCCGCGGTGCACCGCCTCGCGATCAGCGTCAACGGCAACGTGCTGCTGGTGACGAAGCGCGACCCGCCGAAGACGCGTTAGCCCTTCAGCACACCGATCGCGCAGCCCTGCGGATCGACGATCACGCTGAACCGACCGACGTTCGGGATGTCGGTCGGCGGCACCACGATCGTGGCGCCGAGCTTCTTCGCCTTCTCCACGGTGGCATCGGTGCTCGCGACCTGGACGTACGGCAGCCACGCGTGCGGCTGCTGCGGCATCATCTGCTTCATGATGCCGGCGCGCGGCTGGCCATCCGACTCGAGCACGGTGTACGTGCCCATCTCGCCCATCTCCATGGCCTTCGTCGAGAAGCCACCGATCTTCGCGTAGAACTCGACCGACCTCGCCGGATCCTTGGAGGCGAGCTCGTTCCAGCAGAACGTGTTGTCGGTGGGAGCCGGCTGCGCTTCCGCCTTCGCCGGTTGCCACAGCGCGAAGTAGCCACCGTGTGGATCGGCGGCGATCGCCATCGTGCCGAAGTCGCCGACCGCGAACGCCGGCTTCAGCGTCTTGCCGCCGAGCGCCTCGATCTGCTTGCTCGTCGCCTTCGCGTCGGCGACCAGCAGGTGCGTGAGCCAGTGAGATTCCGGTGGCGCGCCGTCCGGCGTCACCGTGTAGCCGCCGATCGTGCGCGCGTCGACCGAGATCATGGCGTAGTCGCCACCGGGCATCGGCACCTTCTTGACGCCCCAGTTGAAGAGCTCGCCGAAGAAGCCCTGTGCCTTCGCGATGTCCTTGCTGACGTACTCGAACCAGACGAACTTGCTCATTGTCGTGTCTCCGGGTTGGTTGTTCGCTCCTGGTCGAACGAGCCCGGCGCAGATCGACAACGCCCGCGATCTTTTTTTGCGGGCGGCTTTTCGCCCGCGATCTCGGCTAGCTACGGACCGGGAGCGGCTGCCCCTCGTCCACGAACTGCAGCGAGATCGAGTTCAGGCAGTAGCGCAGGCCGGTCGGGCGGGGGCCGTCGTCGAACACGTGACCGAGGTGCGCATCGCAGCGCTTGCAGCGGATCTCGACGCGCCGCATGCCGTGGCTACGATCCTCGATCTCGGCGATGTGCTCGCGATCGAACGGCTGGAAGAAGCTCGGCCAGCCCGTCCCCGATTCGAACTTCGCGTTCGACGCGAACAGCGGCAGGCCGCACAGCCGGCACGTGTACGTTCCGGTCTTCTTGTTGTCGAGGAACACGCCGCAGCCCGGGCGCTCGGTGCCGTGATCGAGGATGACGTGGCGCTCTTCGGGCGTGAAGTCCTGGGCGAGCACCTTCACCCGATCGGAAGCAAGCGGAGTCAGGTCGTAGCCTGTCTGCGAGGTAGCCATACGGGAGGCATACGCCGAAACCGCCCGCGAAGTTACTCGGTGCGCACCAGGAGCGGAATCGTCGAGGCGGCGGCGCCGAGCCCGAGCGCGCCGTGCTGGTTGCCACCCCAGCAGTAGCCGCGACCGGCCTCGCTGCGCGCACAAGAAAATCCGACACCCGACGTCAGCTGCACCCAGCGATCGCCGGGCGCGAGCGCGAGGTCGATCGGGCGCGGCTCGAGCACCGGCGTGCCCGTCTGTGGACCGCTGCCGACTTCGCCGTGCCGGTGATCGCCCCAGCACAGGATGTCGTCGTTACACAGCGCGCAGGCGTGGCGATGGCCGACGCTGATCGCGGTACAGCCGGCGAGGTTCGGGATCGGCTGCGGCTCGAACGCGTACGTCACCACCTGCTGCGTGGTCTCGTCGATCGCCTGCGTGATCATCGCGCCCGGGTTCTTGCCCCAGCACTCGACCGCACCACCCGTGATGCCGCAGTTCGGCGCGCCGGTGTTATCGATGTCCCAGCCGAGGCTGAGCGCCGAGTAGTTGCGCAGCCGCGAGAACGTGGTGCCGCAATCGTTCGGACAGCTCGCCGTGGTCTCGCCACCATCGCAGACCGCGTTGCCGCATTGCGGGCACGCACCCGCCGCGCACGCCGCGCCATTGCCGTTGCCGTATTGCCCGAGCAAGTTATCGCCGGTGCAGAACAGCGTTCCGTCGCTCTCGAGGAAGCAGCCGAAGCCCGGGAAGCCCGGCGACAAGATCCCGGCGCCCGCGATCGTCGTCGGGCTCACCAGCTCCGCGACCGGTGATGGATCGGTCGAGTTGCCCCAGCAGGTGATGTCGGTGGCCGTCCGCGCGCAGCTCTGGTTGCCGTGCAGATCGAACAGCTCGCTGAACGTGCCGCTGATCGTCGCCGGCGCACCGGAAGGCCCCGCGGCACCGAGCTGCTGGAAGCGATTGTCGCC
The DNA here is from genome assembly GCA_023430775.1 of Pseudomonadota bacterium. GTDB lineage: Bacteria > Myxococcota_A > Polyangia > Haliangiales > Haliangiaceae > JABFXX01. Next base: position 2,283 of record JAEYYY010000671.1, on the reverse strand, counting down.
CCAGCAGATCACCTCGCCGTTGTCGATCGAGCACGTGTGGTGGGTGCCGATCGCGATGCCTTGCGATGCGCGGATGTCCTGCGGTGCACCGAGGTCGCACGGAAACTGACCGCACGGCGTGTCCGCGGTCCCGCCGCGCGTGCCGTCGACCGCCGCCGCCAGCGTCGAGCCCCAGCACGCGAGCTGCCCGGCATCGTCGACGCCACAGCTGTGCCGCGCGCCGGTCGCCAGCTGCCTCCAGGTTCGCCCGCCGGCGATCTCGAGCGGCACCGCGGTCTCGGCAGGCGCGCCCTGACCGAGCTGACCGAAGCGATTGTCGCCCCAGCAACGGATCGCGCCGGCGGCGAGATAGCAGCCGCCCTCGAGGTCGAGGATCGTGCCGCCGGTGAGATCGATCGATTGGTTGGAGCTGACCGCGAGATGCTCGGCGCCTTCCGCGACGAGCGTGAACGCCGTGCGACCAGGTTCCCAGACGCCGCCGGCGACGCCATTGCCGTTGCGCGTGTGACCCCAGCAGTAGACCTCGCCCTCGTGCAGACCGCAGGTGATGATCTCGCTGGCACCGAGCTCGCTCCAGCCACCTTGCAGCGCGCTGCCGAGCCTCGGCGTCGCGATGCACTGGCCATCGGGCACGATCACCGCCGGATCGCCGAGCGAGCCGAACGAGTTGCTGCCCCAGCAGTAGAGATCACCCGCCGACACCGCGCACGAGTGGTACGAGCCGAGCGCGAGCGCCGTGACATCGGGGAGCGCGACGGGCAGCGGCGACGCGCTGCTACCGAGCGCCGGATCGGCCAGCTGACAGTTCACGTTGCTGCCCCAGCAGTGCAGGCCCGCCGAGGCCGACACCGCACAGGTGTGCTGCCCGGTCTGCTGGCCGCCGCCCATCGCGACGAGCGTCCAGTCGTCGAGCAGCGAGTCGATCGGCGTCGGCGTGCCGGCGTCCGCGGTGGTGCCGAGGCCGAGCTGCCCGAAGTCGTTGCGTCCCCAGCACAGCAGGCGGCCGTCGCCGGCGATCGCGCACGTGCTCTGGAAACCCGCGGCCACCGCTCGCCATGCCGTGGGACCGCCGGTGGTCTCGATCTTCGTCGGCGTGGCGACATCGCCGCGCAAGCCGCCGCTGATCTGGCCGCGATCGTTCGCGCCCCAGCACAGCAGCTCGCCATCGCCGACCGCGCAGACATGGGCGCGGCCGGTGGCGACCTGCTGGAACTTCCGGCCGGCGGCGACCCGGCGCGCGATCGGGATCACCGGTTCGTCGCCGGGATCGATCTGGTGGTGATCGTTGACGCCCCAGCACCACAGCTCCGATAGCTCGTCGAGCGCGCACGCGAACCCGGCCCCCATCGCGATCGTGGTGAAGCCGGGCGCGCACTCCTCGCCATCACCGACGCAGAACCCGTTCTGGCACGTGAGATCGCCCGGGCACGCATCGACGCAGGTGATCGTGCAGGGCTCGTCTCCGGTCGGCGCGCTGTAACAAGCACTGCAAACCGCGAGACAGCCCAGGAAGACGAACGTCCTCCATGCGCACATCGCTGGCCATTCTAGCCCGGCCACGACACCTACATTGGCGCTTCGCTCGCGCTCGCACGAAGGTTACATGGTGGCGCCGCACGGAGTTAGACTTCCAAGCTGGTGGCCAAACCGGAAGACACCGGGGGCGGCACTGGGGAGCACAGCCGCGCGACCGAATACACCGGTCCAACAGGAGTGGTGCGCGATCGTGCCGCCGCCGCGACCGCAGCCGCGATCGAGGTCGACGACGAGACGACGAACCTCGTGCCGACGCCACCACCCGGAACGATCCGTCGCACGATGCCGCGCGCGGCGACGCCGAACCCGCGCAGCATGAGCGCACTCGCCGTCGGTGATCCCGTCGGCGAGTACGAGATCCAGTCGCAGATCGGCGAGGGCGCGATGGGCACCGTGTACCTCGCAACGCATCCGGTGATCGGCAAGCAGGTCGCGATCAAGGTGCTCAAGCCGGAGCTATGCGCGAACCAGGCGTCGGTCGATCGCTTCGTCCAGGAGGCGCAGGCGGTCAACAAGATCGGTCACCCCAACATCGTCGACGTGTTCTCGCTCGGCGAGCTGCCGGATGGTCGCGCCTACTTCGTGATGGAGTACCTGCGCGGCGAGGATCTCAAGGCGCGGCTCGCGAAGGGCCCGCTCTCGCTCGCAGAGACCTGCGACGTGCTGAGCGGCATCGCGCGCGCCCTCGAGGCAGCGCACGCGAAGGACATCGTCCACCGCGATCTCAAGCCCGACAACGTGTTCCTC
>JAEYYY010000667.1 GCA_023430775.1 Pseudomonadota bacterium | reverse complement strand
CCACGTGGGCACTCGGTTCGTTCGCGTTTGCAACTTCGAAGAAGCTGACGCCGGCATCCGGCCCGAGACTGACCTTCGTGCCCACGTGGGCACTCGGTTCGTCGATCGCGAAGTCATCGACCTCGTCATTCGACGGCAGGTCGTACGCGATCTCGTACTTGCGGGCCACTACGAGCTCCGACGCCCTACCCGAGATCTGGATCAGCCCACGATGGTGGGAGGCGTGGCAGCCATCGCACAGCAAGATGAGATTCTCCGGATCGTGCGTACCGCCGAGGCTGCGCGGGACGATGTGATGGATCTCGAGACAGCGCGTGGACCGACAACCCGGCACTTCGCAGCGACCTCGCGCACGCCGGTGCACGAGCCGACGCGTGCTCGGCGGAACATCCTGTTTCGCACGCTCGGGGACACCGGTGTCGACGCGGCCGATTCGCTCGGCATCGCAGCAGGCGCGCTCGAGGTCGGCCTTCGAGAGCTCGTACTTGCGCCCGCCGCTCTCCTGCCAACCGCGACCACAGCATTCACACATGGTCAGCGCGATCTGATACGGCGCCTTGGTTCGCTCCGTCGAGCCACCGCCTTCGAGCGCGATGCGAGCAAAGCTGGCGAGGACGTCATCGTCGGAGAGGATCTCGCCGCCACCGCGCTGCTCCTGCAACATCCTGCGTGCATCGCGCACGAGCGCCTCGGTAGCGGGCCGGATGCCTTCGAACGGCAACGTCCGCCCGACCAGGTTTGGATTCGGCGGATCCTCGGGGTCCGCGCCGCGCGCACGGCCGGACACCATGCCCTCGATCTCGTGCACGGTCTTGCCGCGCACCTTGTCGAGCCACTTCTGCTCGTTCTCGTTGGTGCACACGCGCGTCAGCTCGCGCACCGCGGAGTGCGGCAACCCGCCTTCGAGCGCCGCCGCCAGCTTCGGCAACTCCTCCAGCGCCATCGCCACGCGCACTCGATCGTGCGCGGTGCGCGGTGCATATCCGAGCCGCCGCTCGAGATACTCGGCCATCGTCACGCAGCCGACCTCGCGCCAGATCTTCACGCGCAGCGCTTCGCAGATCCACTTCGCCTCCAGCGCATCGAGCGCACCGCGGCGCTGCGCGATCGTCCGCAAGGCGTTGTCGATCGTCTTCCAGTCCACACCGCGAGTCGGTTCGAGATCGATCGCTTCGTTGTTCCGTACGCGCATGACCAACTCCTTCGTCGAGAATTGGCTCCACCTCTACCATGGAGATTTTCGAGCTCGTGATTTGCCCGCTACGCGACGATTCGCGATTTCTCGTCGACGAATCGCTCGCGATCGATCTCCGCGCGCAGATCGCAACACCGAGCGTCTGCAAGGAATTTTTCGCGCATGTCGCGCGCTGCCGTTTTTCGGAGCTCGCGAATCTCGTCAACAAGAAAATGAATCGCCTCGAAAATTGCAGCGCCGATCCCGGAGTGACCACGTCGAGCGCGTCGCGATCAACACCGACGGTGCGCGCGAGCGCGTCGATCGGTTCGCACTCAGATGGCGCTGCTTGCGGAAGCCATCGACTTGCGTCGGCGTTGAACCCCACGACGCAGGTGGCGTGCGCGCCCGCAAACACGTCGAGCGCGTCGCAACCAACACCGACGGTGCGCGCGAACGCGTCGATCGGTTCGCACTCACCTGCCGCCGCTTGCGGAAGACTATCGACTTGCGTCGGCGGATGAACCCCACGACGCAGGCGGCGCGCGCGCCCGCAAACACGTCGACCGCGTCGCAAGCAACACCGACGGTGCGCGCGAGCGCGTAGATCGGCTCGCACTCACATGCCGCCGCTTGCGGAGCGATCGACCTGCGACGACGATGGACGAACCACAACGCAAACGGCGCGCTCTCACCGCAAGCACATCGAGCGCGTCGCCCAGCATGATCAGCAAAGTGCTCGCGCGCGCGTCGATCGCGTGACCGCACTCCGTCCGCAATGCGACGCGGCCAGGACGACCGGGTCAGCTTGCGGCTATCGAGCAATGGCGGCCATCGGTTCGATCGCACTTGGCTGATAACGTCCTCGCCTCCGGATCTTCGCAAACCCTGCAGAGACTGCGGCCAACACGGATCCCGTGCCTGGAAGTGAAACGCCTCGCCGCCAAGAGCGGGCCTCGAACGGCAGGTCATCGATGGCGCGACGGCACACGTACCTGATCGTGCTGCTCGCGCCGAGCGACGCACCAGCTGCGCTCGCACTCGCATGACCGAGCTGGGAGAGCCCGCGATCGCCACGCGGCTCGCCCCGTGGAATTGAAACGGCTCCGCCGCCGAGGGAGGGGCACTCTCGCCCGTCGCGAACCAAGCGCGCAACGACCGTGACGAGCGCCCGGCACCACGCGTCCGCGGTCGCCCGACGGCGCAGCTACGTGGCGGCGCGCGCGCCGGCTGACGGCTGCGGCGCTCGGCGCGGTCGATGCGCGCTGGTTCGCAGGGCGAGTGCCCCGACCGAGGCAGAGCATGTCGACCTCCCCCTCACGTCGCCATCGGCCTGCCGCAGTTTGCAGTAGCGACCGGTGAAATAGCTCACCTCAGCGCGCGCGCTCAGCACGACTTCGCCCAAGTATCTCGCTCTCTCTGCAGGTCGACGCGGTCGATGCGCGCTGGTTCGCAGGGCGAGTGCCGCGACCGAGGCAGAAGCACGTCGCTCATCGTCATGGCCAACATCAACGCTGGTTCGCAGTGCCCGACCAAAACAAGAGCTTGTCGCGCGAGGCCCAAGGCCCGGCGCTCCGGGCTCGCGCTCAGTACGACTTCGCCCAGATGACGCGCTGCTTGCTCGGCTGCCCCGTGAACGGGCACGTGCCCGGCGTGAACAGGTCGTGCTTCATCGACTGCCGCCCCTTGTCGAGTGACGCCAGGCCCCGCGCCGCCGCCAGCGCATTGTCGTCGAGCGGGATACAGCGCACCGTCACCTTGAGGTCGTCCTTGATCTGCGCCTCGAGCTTCGGATCGCCGTTGAAATGCGCGAGCGCGAAGCCGGCGTGGATCGGCGTCGGGTCGTTGGGATCCTTCTTCGGCGGATCCGCAAAGAACGCATAGAACTCGTCCTTCGAATCGATGACGCGCGTGTGCTCGTCGCGATACGCGACCGCCTTCGCGAACAGCGCATCCTGGATCGACTGCAGCACGTTGGCGATCGTCGCCACCAGCTCGCTGCGCTTCACGCCGGTCGACTTCTGGCCGATCTGATCGCGCCGCCCCATGAACACCGAGTCGGCGTCGATGTCGCGCGGCCCGACCTCGAGGATCAGCGGCACGCCCTTCTTGATCCAGCCCCACTTCTTCTCGCCGCCGTTGATATCGCGATCGTCGATCTCGACCCGCACCGCGGAGCCCGCGAACATCACGCCACGCAGCTCTGCGCGCAGCTTCGCGCAGTACTCGAGCACGCGCGCGCGATCCTCGGGCTTGCGCGTGATCGGCAAGATCACGGCATGCGAGGGCGCGAGCTTGGGCGGGCACACCATGCCGTCGTCATCGGCGTGGGTCATGATCATGCCGCCGACCAGGCGGGTGGACACGCCCCACGACGTGGTCCACGCGTGGACGCGCGCGTTGTTCTCGTCGGAGAACTGGATGTTGGAGGCCTTCGCGAAGTTCTGGCCGAGGAAGTGCGAGGTGCCGGCCTGCAGGGCCTTGCGGTCCTGCATCATCGCCTCGATGCAGTAGGTCTGGACGGCGCCGGGGAAGCGCTCGCCGGCGGTCTTCTCGCCCTGGATCACCGGCATCGCCATCCAGCTCTCGGCGAACTCGGCGTAGACGGCGAGCATCTTCATGGTCTCGTCGACCGCCTCCTTCGACGTGGCATGCGCGGTGTGTCCCTCCTGCCAGAGGAACTCGGCGGTGCGCAAGAACAGTCGCGTGCGCATCTCCCAGCGCACGACGTTCGCCCACTGGTTGATCAGCAGCGGCAGGTCCCGATAGGACTGCACCCACTTCGCGAACGACGCGCCGATGATGGTCTCGGACGTGGGCCGAACGACGAGCGGCTCCTCGAGCTCGCCGCCGGGGACGAGCTTCTTCTGGCCACCGATCTCGCGCTGCTCGAGCCGGTGGTGCGTGACGACGGCGCACTCCTTCGCGAAGCCCTCGACGTGCGCGGCTTCCTTCTCGAGGAACGACACCGGGATGAACAGCGGGAAGTACGCGTTGACGTGGCCGGTGTCCTTGAACATGCCGTCGAGGACGCGCTGGATGTTCTCCCACAGCGCATAGCCCCACGGCTTGATGACCATGCAGCCTTTGACGTCGGAGGTTTCGGCGAGGTCGGCAGCGCGGACGACCTGCTGGTACCACTCCTGGTAGTTGTCGGCGCGCGTGGGCGTGATCGCGGTCTTGGGTTTGGCGTTGGACATGGCTAGGCCTCGGGAGCCGGAGGCATACCATGCGCGCGCCGCTAGCGGCGGCGACGCCGGAAGACGAACAGCAGGACGAGGCCGAGCGGCGCCAGCTGGAGCGGCGCGCCGGTGCTGCAGCGGTAATAGGAATCGCGATTTCCGGGGAGGAGGCGGATGAATGCCTCGCCCGACAGCGAGACGGTCTGATTGCTGGTCGCGGGCTGGCCGGGCTCCTGGAAGTCGATCGAGAGCTGCGCCGACTTCACGCCATCGCTCTGCGGGAGCATCTGGACGGTCACCTCGATCTCGCCATTGCGCGGCAGCTTGAACGGCGGGTTCTGCTCGATCTCGGTGAGGTCGCGATTCTTGGTGACGATCGACAGGATGTCGAAGTCCGGTGCGGAGTCGCCGTCGAGCAGGATCCCGGTGATGTCGATCTCGTCGTCGGTGCAGTTGCGGAAGGTGGCGGTCTCGGTCTCCGAGAAGCCGGTGACGATCGTGGTGTTGAAGTCGAGCTGGGTCTTGTCGACGGTCGCGCCCTTCGGCAGCACCTCGACGGCGACCGGCACGCCGTACGTCGGCTCGGTCGGCGAATCGGTCTCGACGGTGAGCATCGACTCGAACACGCCCGGCGTGTCCATCGGCTCGGCGGTCACGGTGATGGCGACCTCCGACGGTGGGAACACCTTGACGACACGCTCGGCATCGACGATGTCCGCCGAGAACGGCGCGGAGCTCGCGACCGCGTTCACGCTGTAGTCGGCAAACACCATGATGTCGGTGCCGGCGGGCTTCATGGTCAGCGTGCGCGTCTTCGACTCGCCGATGCACATCTTCACGAAGTCGAGCTTCTCCATGTTCGGAACGCTCGAGGTCACGTCGGCGAGCTGAGCCAGCCCGGTGCCGATGCCGATCAGGCGATCGGGCTCGCCCTCGATGCGCAGGATCACCGCACCGAGATCACCGACGTGAACGGCGGGCGGCGTCCACCGCAGCTTCATCTGCGTCGTGTTGCCCTGCTGGAGCGACGTGCCGACGGTCGGCGCAGACATGATCTCCATGCCCGCGGCCGCCGAGCTCGCCAGCTCGATCTCGCCGAACGTGGCGAACGAGCCGACGGCGGTCGACACGTTCTCGAGCAGGATCGTGATCTCGGTGGCTTCCTCGACGCGAGTCTTGTGCTCGGTCGCGGTCGCCTGGCTATCGACGTTGGACTGGATGCCGGTGCAGTCGATCGGGATGACGACGGTGGCGCGCGCCGGCACCGGGTCGTTGGTGGTGATGGTGAGCGTGCCCTTGTAGGCGGTCCCGGTCGGATCGTCGACGTCGGGCCGGCACTGGACCGCGAGCTCCCTCGACGCGTTGCGCGCCAGGTTCTGCGACCCGAGCGCGCCGTTGACCACCGAGCCGTTGACCAGGAACACGCCGTCGTTGTTGACGATCGAGGCGTTCACCGAGAGCGTCTGGCTGCCGGTGTTCGACACGATGACCTTGCTCGCGACGCTCGTCTTGCCCTGGGTGACGGTGAAGAAGTTGATCGGCGCCGTGGTCGAGAACTGCGCGCGCCGCGGCGGTGCATCACCGGTGCCGCTGACCGTGATCGACTTCGACGCCCCACCATCGAGCCGCACGATGATCCGGCACTGATCCGACGACGGCAGCTCGAGCACCGGCTTGAACCGGACGTTGAACGTGAAGCTGTCCTCGCCGAAGTCGATGCATTTCGGATCCGCGCCGCCGTAGGTCGAGGCATCGAAGGCCTTGCAGAACCGGCGCACGATCGCGCCGACCGCATTGGGCGCGTCGACCACGAACTCGGGACACGTCGATTCGATCAGCTCGATGCGATCGAACTGCAGGCTGTCGACAGGCGGTGCCGGACGCACGGTGAACACGTGCGGGTCCGACGTGGTGGTCACCGGGACGGTGCCGAAGGCGCCGTTGCCATCGAGCGCGACCAGTTGCGACGACCGACTGCGTACGCGCTCGGGCGACTGACTGCACGCAGCCAGGCAAACAGCTGCCACGACGAGGCCCCGCACCATGTCCACGATCGCCGCAATACCAGCACACCGTCAATAGACGGGTCGCTGCCTACATCGGAGCTATCGGCAGTCTCTCACCGACGTGGTGGTCGCCTTGCCGGAGCGCTTGGCCGCGTGATCGTGATCGAAGAACCACTGGCCATCGGTCAGAAACCCGATCGTCGCCGGGATCGTGTCCTTGGTGCCCGACAGCTTCCAGACCTGCGCGAACGTGCACCGCGGCGGCGCGCGCAGCGGGTGGTTGCACTCGTCGTCCTCGCGGATGCGCGCGCGCACCGAGGAGGCCGTGATGTCGACCACCACGTAGCAGGGGATGTCGTCGTTGGTGGCGTTGCGCGTCGGCGGGAACACCGAGTGCGACGGCGAGCGGAACTCGTAATACGAGGTCGAGCTGCTCTTGAGCGTCAGGTCGACCCAGCCATCCGGCAACACGTTCTCGTAGAACTCGAGCTCGGTCAGCTCTGCGTCGGGATAGATCTGCCGCGCCAGCGCGCGTGCCCGCGGCAGATACGCGAGTGGATCGAAGCGCGTCGGGTTGTAATCGACGACGCCGGTCTTCGGCGGCTGCGGTTTCGGATTGCCGCCGATGATCACGCCGGGCCCGGTCTGGACGCCGGGACCGATGTGCACGCCGTGATCCGCCGCGCTGCCACCACCGACGATCACCGGCGGCACGCTGGGACCCGTTGCGGGGCTCGGCTGGCTCGGCGCCGGACCGCCGGGCTTGCCGCTCGTCGAGGGTGCCGGCTTCGTCGGCGGACCGCCGGTCGTCGAAACGACCACGCTCGCGCTCCCGGAGCCAGCCGGTGCCGCGGTGTCCGTCGCGGAACCAGCGCTGGAGCCAGCCCCGCCCTCTTCGACGATGTTCTGCGCCTGCGTCGTCGTGGCCTCCGCGCCGGGACGAACGAGGAGCAACGTGACGATGGTGGCGATCGCCGCCGACGCGAGGATCGCGACGACGATCGGCCAACGTTTCTTGCGCGACCGGTTCTCCGGCGCGAGACGCGTTTGCGACGCGCTCGCCGGATCGCGCGGCCGCAGGATCGGCGCACCGGTGCGCTGGCTCTGCGGTTCGGACGGTCGATCGCGCGAGGGCCACGGGTTGTTCGGCTCCGACGGCCGATCGCGGATCGCGAACGGCGCATTCGGCTCGGATGGCCGATTGACCGCCGGCCACGGATGGTCCGGATCCGAGGGTCGCTGCACCGATGGCCACGGCTCGTGCCCGAGAGGCGGCGGTGCCGACGGCTGCGGGTGAGCACGGATGTCCGAGCCGAGCGGCGCCACCATCGGATGATTCGGTGGAGCTGCCGACGGTCCGCGCGCGCGCGGCGTCGCCGCGGCGGTCATGTCGCCGAGCGGCGGCGGTGCCGAGGCTCGACCACGCGGCGAGGCCGCTTCCGTCTGATCGAAGACATCCGGCGGCGGCGCCGACGGCGCGGGCGGATACGGCGCCGGCTTCATGCGCAGCGACGCCGGCTCGGTGCGATCGTGCGCGAGGCCGGGTTGCCGCGAGCTCGGCGACATCCGGCGGCCCGAGCCGAGCGACTTGACGAGCGACGCGCGCCCGCCGGTGATCACGCCACCGCGACTCAGCGCGCGCCACTGATCGGGCGGCAGTGCGTTCGAGGCCTGGCTCGTCGCCTCGGCCATCGCGAGCGCGGTCTGGAACCGGCGCGCGGGATGCTTCTCGAGCGCGGTCAGGATCACCTGCTCGAGTGGCGGCGGCAGATCGGGGCGCAGCCGCGACGGCGGCACCGGGGGCGTCTCCAGGTGCTGGCGCATCAGGTCGAACAGCGTCTCGCCGGCGAACGGCACGCGCCCGGTGACCGCCTCGTAGAACACGATGCCGGCGGCGTAGATGTCCGTGCGCGGATCGATCGTGCCGCCGCCGATCTGCTCCGGTGCCATGTACGCGGGCGTGCCGAGCAGCGCGCCGGTCGCCGTGCGAGGTGATAGATGCGACAGCCCGGGTGCGAGCTTGGCGATGCCGAAGTCGAGGACCTTCGCGTGGCCCTCGCCGGTGACCAGGATGTTGTCGGGCTTGAGATCGCGGTGGACGATGCCGATCTGGTGCGCGGCCTCGAGCGCGGACAGCACCTCGATGATCACCTGCACGAGCCCACCGAGCGGCGCCGGCTGCACGCCGGGTGCGATCAGCGCGCCGAGCATGTGGCCCGGCACGAACTCCATGACGATGTACGGCCGGCCGTCGTCGAGCCGGTTCAGATCGAGCACGCTGACGATCGACTCGTGGCGGATCAGGTTGACCGCCTTGGCCTCGGCGAAGAAGCGCTCGAGCAGCGCGGGATCGCGCGCACACTGATCGCTCAGGATCTTGACCGCGACGCGACTGCCGATCGCCGGCTGGACGCCGAGGTAGACGCGGCCCATGCCGCCCTCGCCGAGGAGCGACGCGAGGCGGTAGCGCCCGACGTCGGTCCCGAGGAGCGGGTCGTCGGTGGCCACGAGTGGGCGCCCGTCGACGGGGCAGAACCCCGGACGGTCGTGGCGCTGGCCACACTCCCCGCACACGAACATCCACAGACGATACACAGGCTTGCTCCCAACGGCACGTCCGTGACGCGGCGCGGCCGGTTCCTCGACGGAAAAATCACCTTTGCGTTACCGACCACGGCGCTAGGGTTGGAGATGCGACCCTGGTTGTTCGTGCTCGTCCTCGTCGGAGGGTGTGGCACGCAACAGGCGCGGCCGGTGATCGCGAATCACCAGAGATCGACCCCGCTGGTGTGCTCCAACGACGTTGTCGAGCGCCTGACGCACACGCTGCGCGAGCGCTGGGACGTCCCCGCCCTGCTGCTCCGCTGTACGGCCGGGCAGTTTCGCAGTGCGGGCTACTTCATCGAGGCCTCGGTGAACGGCGCGCGTCGCAGCGGCATCGTCGATCCGAGCGGCGCCGAGCTGGTGCCGTTCGTCGACGAGCCGAGCGGCGATGCCTACTCGTTCATCGCGAGCTATCGCGCCGTCGACCTCGATCGCGACGGCGAGGACGAGATCATCGAGAGCTGGCGGCGCAGCCCTTCGCACGGGCTGCACCCCGACAACTGGCTGGTCATCCGCACCGTGTCGCGCGGCAGGCTGATCCGGATCAAGGGGCCGTACCTCAGCCGCTATCACCCGGAGCTCGGTAGCTGCAGCGGCACCTGGCAGCTCCGGCGAGGCGAAGCGCGCAGCGATGCGCGCGGAGTGTGGATCGACATCGCCATCAAGGTCGGCCCCGGGATTCCACCGAGTGATTGCTTGCCGGCGGGCAAGCACCGCTTCGAGCTGCGCGGCAACTCGCTGGTCGATGCGACGCTGCGGCGCCGTTAGTCCGCGAGCTTCTCCCAGCTGCCGTACATCGGGTTCGGGATCACAAAGAACGCGTCGCCGAACTGTGCGAACGCCGAGTCCGGTTGCGTGCGGATGTCCTGCGAGAGCTGCGGGAAGTCCTGGATGTTGTCGCCGACGTACATCGCGATCGGCATCGCCGCGAGCCCCGGGATGCCCGACGTGCCGTCGATGATCGACCGGAAGCGCGGGTTCTTGTCGGACGTGCCGGTCTTGCACAGCATGCCGTCGAATTCGAAGCCCGCCGCGGCGAGGTTGTCGCGCGTCGGCGGACACTCGGTCGCTGCCTGGCGGTTCGACACGAAGATGACCTTTCCGCCGAGTGCTCGCACCCGGCTGGTGAAGGCCAGCGCACCCGGGATCGCCGGCGCGGCCTTGCGGTGGACCCAGGCCGCCCACGCCGCTTGCGAGTAGCCGAGGCCGAGCTCGGCGCGCTCGCGCTGGATCGTGCTGTTGTCGAGCGTGGTCTCGTCGATGTCGAGCACGACGGCGAAGTCACCGAGCGATGCGGCCTTCGCCTCGAGCTTCGCGGTCGCCAGCGCGTAGGCCTGGAGAGAGAGCGCCTTGCGCTCGGCGGCGCGCTGATACCACTTGATGTCGTTGCCGAGCGGCGCCACCGGCAGCTCGGTCTCGCAGGTGCCCGCGCTGCACGACAGCGCGAGCTTGGTCTTCAGCTCGCCCGGCGTCGCCTTCGGTCCATGCGTGACCTCGACGAGATAGAAGCCGGGGATCGAGATCGCGAGGTCCTCGATCCTTGCCAGCTTGCCGAAGCCGGAGTCGTCGTCGGTGGCGAGCGTCTTGGGATACGAGCCATCGGAGAGCCGCGGTCCGTACACCTCGAGCAGCGTGTCGGCGCCCGACGGCGAGCCTGCGCGCGGGTTCTCGATCGTGACTTTGGCTCCCTCGGAGGCAAAGAAGATGAAGCCCTGGCGCGGCGTGCGAGCCGTCAGCTTGACGTCGGTGGTGCCGGGCTTCAGCCGCGCCATCACCTCGATGCCACTCGCACCGTCGGCCTTGTCGTCGTCGCGGATGCCGTCGTTGAGGTCGGCGCCCTGATCGTCGTCGAGCAAGCTCGAGTCCGCACAACCAGACACCGCCGCCACGACCAGACCAACCAGCAAGCGCATAGGCGTGTCGCGGTGCAGCACGCGTGCCCGCGGCGACCCGTGCGCGTACGGCGTCTTACGTCCCCACCGGCCGGCCACTGGAGCTGCCGGTGGAAGACGGATCAGCGCGGTCTCAGGACAGACCGGCTTGCGCGGCGACTTCGGCGGCGAAGTCACCCTTCTTCTTCTCGAGGCCCTCGCCCAGCTCGAAGCGGACGAAGCGGCGGATCTTGATGTTCTCGCCGATCTTCGCGATCAGCGCCTGGAGCAGCTGATCGATCGTCTTGTCGGGGTCCTTCACGAACGGCTGATCGAGGAGACAGATCTCCTTCGACCACTTGTTGAGCTGACCCTCGATGATCTTCTGCAGCACCTGCTCGGGCTTGCCGGCGTTCTTCGGGTCCTCTTTCGCCTTCGCGACCAGGACCTCGCGCTCCTTCGCGATCACGTCCTCGCCCATCTCCTCCTTGCGGACGAACTGGGGATTCATCGCCGCGATCTGCATCGCGACCTCACGCGTGAACGACTGGAAGTCCTCGTTGCGCGACACGAAGTCGGTCTCGCAGTTGACCTCGAGCAGCACGCCGATGCGGCCACCGCCGTGGATGTACGAGACGACGGCGCCTTCGGTGGCCTCGCGGCCGGCCTTCTTCGCCGCCTTCGACAGGCCCTTCGCGCGTAGCCAGTCGATCGCCTTGTCCATGTCGCCGCCGACCTCGACGAGCGCCTTCTTGCAGTCCGACATGCCGGCGCCGGTGCGCTCGCGCAGGTCCTTGATCATCGATGCAGAAACCTCTGCCATGACGCTTACTCCTGATCCGGCGAAGCCGAGGCTTCGGGGTTGAACATGCTGCCACCCGTCGACATCTCGACGCGCGGACCATCGCCGCCCGACGACACGTGAATGACGCGCTCGCCGGCTTCCTCTTCCTTCGCACCGCGGGTGCGAGCGGTCTCCTTGTAGACCTTGTTGCCGATGATCGCGGCGTCCGCGATCTTCGCCGCGAACAGCTTGATCGCGCGGATCGCGTCGTCGTTGCCGGGGATCACGTAATCGATCTCGTCGGGGTCGCAGTTGGTGTCGGTGATCGCAACGATCTTGATGCCGAGTTTCTTCGCCTCTGCGATCGCGATGTTTTCGTTGTGGGGATCTACGACGAACATAACGCCGGGCATAGACTTCATCGTCTTGATACCGCCGAGGTTAGCCTGCAACTTGCCCATTTCCTTTTTGAGGAGCATAACTTCTTTCTTGGGAAGAAGGTCGAAATCTCCGTTCGCCTCCATCGCCTCGAGCTTTTCCAGTCTTTCCACGCGACTTCTCATCGTCTTAAAGTTGGTCAGACAGCCGCCGAGCCAACGGGAATTGACGTAGTACTGACCGCATCTTTCCGCCTCTTCCTTGATCGCGTCCTGCGCCTGCTTTTTCGTACCTACGAAAAGAACGGACTTACCCGCTTTTACGCTTTCGCAAACGAACGCGTACGCCTCTTCGATAAGGTTCGCCGTGACCTGCAAGTCGATGATGTGGATATCGTTTCTTGCCGCGAAGATGTACTTCTTCATTTTGGGATTCCACTTTCTGGTCTGGTGACCGAAGTGAACGCCAGCCTCCAAGAGCTGTTTCATAGTGATAACTGCCATAATTCAAACCTCCGTTATACCTCCCCGCCTTGCGTTGGCTCGCGACGACGTCCGCATTAAAAGATTTTACGGACACGGATCGCGCGCAATGAGCGAGTGTGAATTTTTAGCTTTACTATTTTACCATAAAGGACAAGCAAATGCAACCTATTTTACCCGTATAAACGCTATTTTTTGGAAATTTTTACGCTTTTTTTCGATTTTTGCCCCTTTTCGGCGCTTTCCCTGCCGTAACGACGGGTTGAATGCGTCATTCTGAACGAAGTGAAGAATCCCTCGGAAGAAAGTACCCAAAAAAGCCTCCCTCGAGAGGGAGGCGAGATTCTTCGCGTTGCTTAAAATGACAAAGGAACGTTGTCCCTTGACCCTTGGCCGGGAAGGGTCAGGAGATGTTCGAGCGGATCTCGTTGAGGGCGTTCTTTTCCAGTCTTGATACCTGGGCTTGGCTTATGCCTACTTCCGCCGAGATCTCCGTTTGCGTTTTGCCTTCGTAGTAACGCAGAAACAGGATCTTCTTTTCCCGCTCGCCTAATTTGCTCATCGCCTCGCCCAACGCGACGTGTTCCGTCCAGATCTCGTCCGTGTTCTTCTCGTCGCAAAGCTGGTCCATCAGCAACAGCGTGTCGCCCGCTTTATTATACACGGGTTCGTATAACGATACGGGATCGGAGATCGCGTCGAGCGCGTACACCACTTCCCGTTCCGCTACGTGCATTTCTTCCGCTATCCGCGCGATCGTCGCCTCTTCGTCGCGGTCCTCGATCGCCTCGCGCGCTTTCAGTACGCGGTACGCCATATCCCGTATGCTGCGCGATACCCGCAAGGAGTTCCCGTCGCGCAGATACCGCTTTATCTCGCCGACGATCATCGGTACGGCATACGTCGAGAATTTCACGCCGACGCTCGTATCGAACCCGTCTATCGCTTTGATAAGCCCCACGCAACCCGCCTGAAACACGTCGTCAGCGCCGAGGTTCTTGATCCTGAACCTTTTCACGAGCGACAGCACCAACCGCATATTCCCGACGATGAATTTCTCCCGCGCCGCTTTATCGCCCGCTTTGAGTTTTTTCATCAGTTCCTCGTTCTCTTTCGCCGTGAGCTTTGGAAGTCCCGAAGTATCGACGCCGCAAATTTCCACTTTCTGCATATCTTCCCATTATCCTCCTTTTCGTATGTACGCAAAGGGCAGGTATAGAGAGAGTATGCGCCACCCTACGTTTTTTTATACGCCGCAACAAAAGCGGGCGGGCTTTTTTACCCGTCCGTTTTCCCTTTTTCGTCTATAAAATGCCACTCGCAAAAACGTTTTTGCATCCATTCGTCGTCGAACTTTTCGTCGATAAATCTTTCGAAACGGTTGCTCGGCTCCACCCCCTCGTGCCGCTCCTTCCAGCGCACGAAACACACCGCGCTCGTTCCGACGTCAAACGCCAAAAACACGCTCAACGCCGCGCAAAAAACGTTCCACGGTTTGGAGCTTATCCGCTTGAACAGCCGTTCCACGTACGGCACGACGAACCCGAACGCGACCCCCAAAACGCCCCAAAGCGCCGTCATTCCGGGCGTTACGTAGCCCATCAGATTCCAACGGCTCGCGCTGTAATCCCAAGCGTACATACCCAGTCCGTATTCCAGCACGAACCCGCAGAGAAATTCCACGCTCGAACCGATCAGCGCGAACGTCAGAAATTTCACGAAAATATTCTTGCCTTGGAGCAACACCGCGCCGACGTAACAGC
>JAEYYY010000664.1 GCA_023430775.1 Pseudomonadota bacterium | reverse complement strand
GGCGGCTGCTTCGCGCCGCAGAACACGCAGTGCAGCGCGGCGTCCGGCAGATCCTTGGTGCAGCTAGCGCATTTCTTCACGAGACCTCCGCAGGTCGATGACTATAGAGGGCCGGGCGCGCCCGCTGCAAACGCCGGGGCGGTGTACCGTATGCGCATGGTGGCGCTCGGCGACGTCAAGCGCAGTGCAGCAACGCTGTTCGGTCAGGGGCAGTATCTTCCCGCACTCCGGCTCTACGATGCCGTGGTCGCTGCGGCGCCGCTCGATTTCGACGCGCGCATCCGGGTGGCGGATTGCGCGCTCGCACTCGGAGCCAGTCCCGGCGCCGAAACGGTCTATCGCGCTGCCGGCTGGTACTGCATCAAGTCGGGCCACCCACTACCGGGGCTGGTCTGCGCGCGCGTGCTCGAGGCGCGCGGAGCGGATGCGAGCGATCTGCTGGCATCTCTGATCGTCACGTACGGCTCCGAGTCCGAGATGCTCGGCAAGGTCGCGACCCGCGTCGCGCTGCCACCGGACTCGCTACCGATCAACGTTCCCGACGTCCGCCAGCCCGCGCCGCCGGATGCCGTGCAAGCCGCGATCGGACGCGCCGAGCACGCCACCGACAGCTACCACGAGTATCCGGAAGCGATTCACCCGATCCCGCTGCTGTCGTCGCTCTCCGAGGCGGCACTCAAGCGCGTGCTCGGCACGCTGACGCTGCGCAGGTTGCCCGCCGGCGCGTTCGTGATCCGCGAGGGCGAGCCGGGCAACTCGTTCTTCTTCGTCGCATCGGGTCACCTGCGCGTGTTCGCGACCGATGGCCTCGGCCGCCACACCGATCTCGCGGATCTCGGCGAGAACGCGGTGTTCGGCGAGATGGCCCTGTTGTCGGCTCAGCCGCGCACCGCGAGCGTCGAGTGCGCCACCGAGGTCGATCTGTTCGAGGTCGGCCGGCAATCGCTGACCTCGCTCGCCGACGAGCTCGATGTCGTCGCGCAGGCGCTGCACGGGTTCACGCGCGAGCGCTTGCTCGGCAACCTGATGGCGACGTCGCCGCTGTTCAAGCCGTTCAACCGCATGCAGCAGCGCGATCTGTTGCGGCGGTTCACCAGTCACGATGTCGCGCCGGGCACCGTGGTGATCAATGAAGGCGAGGAGGGGCGCGGTCTGTTCGTGGTGCTCACCGGCGAGCTCGATGTGTCGCGGCGCGCGTCCGATGGCTCCGCGGTTCCACTGGGGCAGCTCAAGACCGGCGACGTGTTCGGCGAGATGGCGCTGCTGCGAAACGCTCGCACCACGGCCACGGTGATCGCGCAACGCCCGGCCACCGTGCTGTTCCTCGCGCGCGACTTCGTCGTTCGCATCGTCCAGGCGGTCCCAGAAATCAGGAGCTATCTCGAAGCATTGGCAGAAGACCGCGAGATCGATAATCAGCTGGTGATGGGCGAGGACGACACACCGTCCGACGAGCGCGTCCTCATCTGAGGGCCTATACTCGTTCTCATGGACGAGAACGAGACCAAGAGAAGCGGTCCATTCGGCAGGCTTCTGTGGCTACTGGTGATCCTCGCGATCGTGGTGCTGTGGTGGTATTTCCGCGGCCGCTCCGAGGACACGGAAGCACGTCAGCAAATCCGGCAGACGGATTACGTGACGGCTGCCGACACCGACCCCGACGACATTCTCGTCGACCTCAAGGACGACGCGACGCCCGATGCGATCGAGCGCGAATTCGGGATCGATCTCGTCCTCGTCGACGACTCCGGCGTCGCCAGCGAGACCCAGCTGTATCGCGCGCATGTCGATCCGGCACAGCGCGACGCGATCATCGCGAAGCTCGCGCTGCGTAGCGACGTCGAGATCGCCGAGCCCGACGCGGTGATGATGATCCCTCCCGGCGAGGCGATGGAGGTGCCGGCACCCGAGGTGCTCGAGCCGGGCTTCCCGAACGACCCGATGTATCCGAAGCAGTGGCACATGCGGCAGATCGGCATGCCCGAGGCGTGGAAGCTCGCCGACGGCAACGGCGTGATCGTCGCGGTCCTCGACACCGGCGTCGGTTACGAGAAGTACAAGAAGTTCTACGAGCTGCCGGACCTCAAGGGCATCGAGTGGGTCAAGCCGTACAACTTCGTCGCCAACAACACCCACGCGGCCGACGACCACGGTCACGGCTCGCACGTCACCGGCACGATCGCGCAGGTGACGAACAACGGCATCGGCGTCGCCGGCATCGCGCGCAACGTCAAGATCATGCCGCTCAAGGTGCTCTCCGCCGGCGGCTCGGGCTCGGTGGCCGGCATCGCCGACGCGATCCGCTACGCGGCCAACAACGGCGCGAAGGTGATCAACATGTCGCTCGGCGGCGCGTTCCCGTCGAAGGTGCTCGAGAAGGCCGTCAAGTACGCCTACGACAAGGGCGTCACCGTGGTGTGCGCCGCCGGCAACGACGGCAAGGGCAAGGTCGGCTATCCCGCCGCGTATCCGGGCGCGATCGCCGTCGCCGCCACCCAGGAAGATGAAGCCACCACGTTCTACTCGAACTGGGGCAAGGAGATCGATATCGCCGCGCCGGGCGGCAAGACGCGCAACCGCGACGGCAGCGGCGTCAACCCCGACGGTGGCGTCCTCCAGAACACGCTCGATCCGAAGGACAGCGGCAAGGACGGCTACTTCGCGTACATGGGCACGTCGATGGCGTCGCCGCACGCCGCCGGCGTCGCCGCGCTGGTCGTCGGTGAAGGCGTCGACAAGCCGGCCGCGGTCGAGAAGATCCTCAAGGACACCTCGCGCAAGCCGAAGAACCAGAAGTACGAGCGCGATCGTTACGGCGCCGGCATCATCGATGCGCCCGCCGCGGTCAAGGCTGCACGCACGTCGAGCGGCGGTGGCGGCGGCGCGTTCGCCTTCGGTCTGCTGCTCGCCGGCGCGGTCGCCGCGTCGGTTCGCAAGAAGGGCGTCGGCCTCGGCCTGGGTTACCTCGGCGGTGTCGTGATCGGCGCGTCGGGTCTGTTCTTCCTGCCGCAGATCGCGCCGGAGATCTCGACCCTGCCGGTGATCAACATGCTCTCGCACGGCCTGCCGGCGTGGGATCAATCGATCCTCGGCAGCACGGGCTCGGCGCTGTTCTTCAGCGCGCTGATCCCGATGGGCCTGCTCGCGATCGGCTACGGCGTGCCGAAGCTGCGCGCGCCGCTCGCGGGTGTCGCTGTCGGTGTCGCGGCGCACCTCGTGTTCGCGGCGGCTGCCGGCAGCACGATCGTGTCGGCGCCGCTGGTCGGTGCGGCCACGATCTGGCTCGCGATCAACGCGCTGATCTGCGTCGGTCTCGCGCGCCTCGCGCTCCGCCGCTGATCGCGCCAGTTGCTGTTCGCAGGGCCGGTTCCCGACGGAGCCGGCCCTTTGTCACGTGCGAACTGCGGTAGGTTTTTGCGGTGAAGGACGAGGAGGTGACCACGGCCGACACGATCGCCGCCGCGAGCTCGCCATCGGCGGAGACGATCGACGCGGTTCGTCCCCCGGTCCTGCTCGGGCCGGAAGCCAGGACCTACGTGCCCGATGCCGCGAACGCCGCGACGATGCGCAGCAACGATGCCGGCGCCGCGGTCGCGGCGGATGCGGCAACGCTCGCACCGGCGGATCCGGGCCGCTACACGGTCGACGGCGAGCTCGCGCGCGGCGGTCTCGGGCGGATCTTGCGCGCGTTCGATCACCGGCTCGCGCGCTCCGTCGCGATCAAGGAGATGCTCGCCGAGTCGGCCGAGGGCGAGGTGCGATTTCGCCGCGAGGCGATGACCACGGCGCGGCTACAGCACCCGGCGATCGTGCCGGTGCACGACGCGGGGCAGTGGCCTGGTGGCAAGTCGTTCTTCGCGATGAAGTACGTCGCCGGCGAGTCACTCGATGTCGCGCTGCGCGACAAGCAAACACTCGCCGAGCGACTCGCGCTGTTGCCGCACGTGATCGCAGCGTGCGACGCGATCGCCTACGCGCACAACGAGCAGGTAATCCATCGCGACATCAAGCCGGCGAACGTGCTGATCGGACCGTTCGGCGAGACCGTGGTGATCGACTGGGGGCTCGCGAAGGATCTGGTCGCGACGAACATCCCCGATGTGTCCGTCGGGCCGTATCGCGCGAATGCCGCGCCCAGACTCGGCGAGACGGTCGCCGGTTCGGTGATGGGCACGCCGGCGTACATGCCGCCCGAGCAAGCGCGCGGCGAGCAGGTCGATGCCCGGGCCGACGTGTACTCGCTCGGCGCGCTGCTCTATCAGCTGCTGTGCGGCGCGCCTCCGTATCTCGGGCGGACCGCCGACGAGGTGATGGATGCGGTGGTGGCCGGTGGCCCGAAGCCACTCGCCACCTCGGTCCCCGACATCGCTCCGGAACTGGTCGCGATCGTCGAGCGCGCGATGGCCCGCGCTCCCCAGGATCGATATCCGACCGCGCGCGAGCTCGCCGAGGAGCTGCGCGCCTTCCAGGCGGGAAAGCTCGTCGGCTCGCATCGCTACACCGCCAGGGAGCTGATCAGGCGCTGGGTCCGCAAGCACCGCGGCATCGTCGCGGCGGTCGCGATCGCGCTCGTCGTGCTCGCGATCGTCGGCGTCTACAGCTTCCAGCGGATCGTCAGCGAGCGCGATCGAGCGGACGCCGAAGCCGCGACCTCCGAGCGACGCCGCGCCGAGACCGAGACCGCCCTGCGCGCTTCGATCGAGAGTCGCGACGCGCTCGCCCTCGAGACCGCACGCGGTCAGCTCGATCGCGATCCGACGATGGCGATCGCCACGCTGTCGACGCTCTCCGACGCCGGCCTGACATCGGCGGCGCGCCACCTCGCAGAAGATGCGGTCGTCCGTGGCACCGCGCGGATCTATCCGGGAGCCGAACGCCGGATCGCGAGGGTCGAGACCTCGCCCGATGGCCGGCTCGCGGCGACGATCGAGGAGGACGGCGCGCTGCGGCTGTGGAACCTCGAGACCGGCCTCGTCGCGCAGCTCGCGACGAACACCCATTGCGCGCTGTTCACCCCGGACGGCAAGCGCCTCGTCGAGGTCAGTGACGGCGATGTCGGCGTACGAACGCTGGCCGATCGGACGCGTCGCGTGATCGGGAGGAACGTGGAGCGCTACAGCCGTTCGGCGCGCGTCGTGTGCGCTCGCCTTCCGGACGGTGAAGGCATCGTGATCGGCAGCCTCGATGGCGTCGTGCTGTGGAACCTGTCGTCCTCGGTACCTCGCCGGCTGCCCGATTCGCAGTACATGACCGACGTGGCGGTGTCTGCGGATGGCACCCGGATCGCGGCCGCCGGTCGACAGCTCGCGCTGTGGGAGCTCGCCAGCGACCGCGTCACCCGGGCGCCGATCGAGCTTCCGTTCGCGCGTGCACCGGCACTCCAGTTCTCACCGGATGGTACGTGGGTCGCGATCGCCGGGGTCGACGGTCGGATCGATCGCTGGGACACCTCGACCTTGCGCAGCGCGCCGATCGCGACCAGGACACCCGAGGTCAACTCGATCGCGTTCACCGCCGACAACGGCATCGCCGCGGGCTGCGAGGACGGCACGCTGATCACGTACGCGGCCGACGGGTCGGAGCAGCGCCGGCGTCCGCTCGGTGCCCCGGTGCTCGACGTCGCGACCTCCCGCGACGCGATCCTCGCGCGCACGCGCACCAGCCTGTTCGTGATCGATCGCGCGAGCGAGCTCCAGCGCGAGCTGCGCGGCCATCGCGACTGGCTGACGGGCGCCGCGAGCTTGCCGGATCGCAGCGTGCTCACGGCAAGTGCCGACCACACGCTGCGGCGCTGGAACCCGCGTGCCGGTGTGCCGCGCAGCGCGCGCCTCGGGACGATCGACACCTGGGTCGCGGTATCGCCGGATCTCCAGACCGTCGCCTTTGGAGGCAAGGAACTCGAGCTCGTCGAGGTCGCGACGGATCGTCGCCGCCGGTTGCCGGTGCCGAAGCCCGTCGACAAGCTCGCCTTCTCGCACGATGGTCGAACGCTGGCACTCGTGCTGCGGTCCGAGCTTCAGCTGCAGCCGATCGCGGGTGGCCCACCGCAGGTCGAGCGCGTCGACGGCCCGATCTTCGCCGTGTTCGCCGCCGGCGACGGCTTCGTCGTGACCACCGAGGACGGCGTGGTCGTGTTCCCTCGTGCGGGCGGGCGGCGCGCGATCTGTCCCACGAAGAGCGCCATGCTGCAGGCGATCGCAGGTGGCGGGACGCACCTGGTGCTGGCGGACATCGAGGGCTCGGATCTCGATCTCGTGATCTGCACGCTGGCCACCGGCGAGATGCGGCGTCTTCACGCACCCAACCACGTCAAGTCGATCGCGATCTCGCACGATGGCAAGCGCATCGTCGCCGGTCTCGACAACGGCACGCTTCGCATCTGGGACGGCGCCACCCACCGCGACGTCCGCGGCGCCGACAACTTCATCCCCACGATCGCGCTCTCGCCGGACGGCAAGTGGCTGGCGTCGACGAGCGATGACTCGATCGTCCAGATCACGAGCCTCGAGGATCCGGCGGCCAAACCGGTTCACCTGACCGGCCATACCGGCAACATCCGCGTGCTGGCGTGGAGTCCCGACGGCACGAAGCTGCTCGGCGCCGACGAGAACGAGGTGCGGGAATGGGACGTCGCGAGCACGTTCTCGATCACGTTGCGGATCGAGGGCGTCATCTCCGCCGCCTATCACGCGGCGGGCTTCGCCATGGCGACCCAGACCGGCGGCATCCACGTGTGGTCGTCCTCGGTGCCGCGCGATGCGGCCGGGCTACGCCGCTGGTTGTCTCAGTCGGCCTGGCCGATCCGATAGCGCTCGTTACCGTTGGCCGCGTCGAACACGGTCAGCGAGCGCCACGTGGTGAGGCCGACCGCATCGCCGATCAACGACAGCGAGACGGCCACGAAGCCGCTACCGTGCGAGATCTCGCGATCCCACAACCGCTTGCCACTAACAATGTCGAACGCCGCGAGGTGATGCTTCGAGCTCGACACCTCGTAGAGCACGAACACCGCCTTGTCGGACAGCGTCACGTGCTCCTCGTCGAACCGCGCGTTCAGCGGATCGACCGCGGGAATCTCGACCTTCCACTGCGCGCTCGGCAACAGCGCCTTCTTCTCCTCCTCGGTGCGCCAGCCCTTCTTCGGCATCGGCGGTTGCTCCGGCCGCGGGCCGAGCCTCGCGAGCAGCGGCACGCTGGTGCCCGGCTGCTTCTTGCCGACGGCGATCGCGGGGCCGCCGGCGCGCTTGATCAGCACGTCGATGCGCATGCCGGGGATGTTCGCCATCTCGCTCCAGCCGGGCAGCGCGATCACGCCCGGCGGCGTCCGGTGATCCCAGCCGAGCGGGATGCAGACGTCACCGGCCTCGCCACCGGCGCGCTCGAACGCGAACTTCGCCTCGTCGTTCGTGTAGTCGCGCGCGAGCCGGTACAGCTTCTTGCCCTCGCGCTTCTTGCCGGCGCCGTCGACGATCCACCACTTCTGATCCGCGGTCGCGATCGCGAGCTCGTTGCCCTGCGCGCACATCGCGTCGATCTTCTCGCCGAGCGAGATCTCCCACTTCACCACGCCCTTGCTCTTCAGGTTGCGCGCGATCAGCTTGCCGTCCTTCGTCGACACGAACAGCGTGTCGCCGATCGCGCCGTACTGATCCTGCGTGATGTCGCTGTACTTGCCGATCGTCTCGGTCTCCCACAGCTGCGTTCCGGTCTTGCCCGAGTACGCGGCGTAGTGAGCGCGATCGTTATCGTGCACGTAGCGCGAGACGCCGATGACATCGACGGTGCCGTCGCCATCGAGATCGGTGAGCGCGGGCGGATGCCCCGACCACATCATGCTGCCGAACACACCGCCGATGCCGCCGGCCTTCTTCACCGCGAAGAACACGCCGCCGCCGATCACCGCCATCAGGATGAACGGCAGGAACACCAGGAACATCGACGCGCGCTGGACCGCGATCGGCATCTTCGCCAGCTGCTGGAGCTGCGCCATCCGCTCGGCGTTCGTCATGTTCGCCGGCTGCGTCGGCATCGACGGCGCCTTCGGGATCTGGAACATCGCCGTTCGCGCCTGGATCCGCGAGACCGTGCCGCAGTACTGGCACGTCGCCATCGCGACGGTGCTCGCGACCTGGAGGTTTGCGTTGCAGTTGGGACAGCGAACTACGACTGCGCGCACGATCCAAAACTACCTCGAATGGAACGCGGAAGGTGAGCCGCTGGAGTGACCCGAATCGCGCTATATGCGAGCGATGCGATCCGGGAGATTGTTCGCCCTGCTGGCGCTCGTCGCGTGCGGCGATAACAGCAAACCGACGGGCCTCGGACCTCTGATCCCCGATCCGGACGTCGAGACCGGCTGCGTGCCCGGCCCGCTCGTCACCGGCACCCGCGCCAAGGTCGTCGAGTGCGGCGCCGAGCTGTTCGGTGGTCGCCTCGCCTCGGGACGGATCGGCGACTTCATCCTCGAGAACGACCAGGTTCGCGTGATCGTCCGCGGCCCGGGCGAGGGCTACTTGCTCCACGGCACCAGCGGCGGCGGCATCGTCGATGCGGCGCGCGTCGACGGTGACGATCTGGTGAAGGAGATCCTGGTCTCGATCGACTTCGCCGCCGGTGCGTTCGACGAGTTCGTGATCACCGAGGCCGGCAACGACGGTCCGGCGGAGCTCGTGGTGCGCGGGCCGGCAACCGGGATCGATATCGTGCAGGCCGCACTCGCGCGCGAGATCCCGAACGTGATCATCGAGCACCACTACCGGCTCGCCGCGGGTGCGACGGAGCTCGAGCTCGAGACCAAGGTGTTCCCCGGTCCGGACGCCGTCGAGGAGACTCACGAGCTGCGCGATGCGATGTTTCTCGGCGGTCGCGCGCCGAGCTTCGGGAGCACCGACGTGTTCGCGACGTCGGGGACGACGACGTCTTATGGCATCGCGTACGAGAGCGATCGTCCGGAGGTCATCGACCTGTTCGGCATCCTGTTGATCGGCGGCCCCGACACCGGCGAGCAGGGCACGGTCCGCAACCTGATCATCGGCGACGGCAGCGTCAGCAGCGTGACCGAGCGCGGCTGGCAGCTGCGCGGTGCCGAGCTCGCGCAGATCAGCGGCACCACCAGCCCGAACGTCGACGTGGTGATCGCGCAGGCCGGCGCTGCCATCACCGTGGCACGCAGCGATGCGGACGGGCAGTTCCAGACCTCGGTGCCGCCCGGCGTCTACGACGTGCATGCCGAGGCGTTCGGCGTCACCGGTGAGGCGGTCAGCATCGCGGCGGGTGCCGCGGGCGCGGTGCCCGAGATCCAGTTCGGTCAGCTCGCGCTCAGCGTGCGCGACGACACCGACCATCCGATTCCAGCGCGCGTGCGGATCACGCCGGATGGCGGTGATGAACGCTTCGAGTGGGTCGACAGCACCGGCGAGGCGACGTTTCGCGTTCCCGCCGGCGTCTATCGCGTCAGCGTGACGCGCGGCATGGAGTACGAGGCGTTCGAGGCGAGCGCACTGACGATCACCGGCGGCGACACCGTGACGCAAGCGATCGTGCTCGAGCACTCGGTGGACACCAGCGGCTGGATCTCGCTCGATACCCATCTCCACAGCGAGCTGTCGCCGGACTCGACCTTCCCGATCGACGATCGCCTGCGCTCGGTCGCCGGCGAGGGCGTCGATGTCGCGGTGTCGACCGATCACGACATCGTCGTCGATTACTCGCCGATCATCGGCGAGCTCGGGTTGTCGGGCTGGATGACCTCGCTCGTCGGCAGCGAGGTCAGCTCGCTCGCGTTCGGCCACATCAACGGCTTTCCGCTCGCCGTCGATCCGGCGCGGACCGGCGGCGGTGGCGTACGGTGGCGCGGCAAGCCGCCGGGTGAGGTGTTCGACGCCATCCGCGGCAATGATCCGAGTCGCGTCGTGCAGTGCAATCACCCGCGCGATGGCAGCAGCGGCCTGTTCAACTCGATCGAGCTCGATGCCGAGACGCTGATGGCGGGCCGCGATCCGACGACGCTCGGCTTTCCGGCCGGCACCGATCTGAACGATCTCGGCTTCGACGCGATGGAGGTCGCGAACGCGTCGTCGGCGGGCGACTTCGCGCAGGTGTTCGCGGAGTACCTCGCGATGGTCGAGGCGGGGCATCCGGCAGCGGCCACCGGGTCGAGCGATTCGCACGGTGCGAGCCGGTTCGCGGGCTCGGCGCGCACGTTCGTGTTCGTCGGCGCCGGCAACGACGATCCGGTGATCGTCGACAAGGCGGCGATCGTCGAGGGCATCAAGGCGCGACACGTGGTGGTGGGGACCGCCGCGTTCGTCACCGCCGGTGTGGTCAACAACGCCGTCGAGGCGCTACCCGGTGACACCGTCGACGTCACCGGCCAGAACGAGGTCACGCTTCACGTCCGCGTGCAGGCGGCCTCGTGGCAGCCGATCGCGGCGATCCGGATCTTCCAGGGCCGCCAGGAAGTGAGGACGATCGCGATCGATCCCGACGACACCGGGACCGTCCGGTTCGACAGCAACGTGATCTTGCCGGCACCGACCGCGAGCACGTTCTACGTCGTGCGCGTCGACATGGCAGGACGCGGCGACCCGGTGCTCGGCGACTCGATGCCATCCTTTACCAACCCGCTGTTCGTCCACGTCGACTGAGTTGCGACAACGCGGCGGCGCCGGCATCTGACCGGCATGAAGCTGCTCGCCCTCGCCGTGTTCCTGGTCGCTTGCTCCCGCGCCGAGCCCGACGCAGAGATGGCGTGCGACAAGTTCATCGAGCTGTGCTCGGCGAACGCCGCGGAGGTTGGCGTGCACTGGACCGCCACGCATCGAGATGTCTGTGTCCACACCGCGCGCAGATCGCTGGGAGACGACTACGACGAGTGGACACGGTGCATCAAGGCGGCAACCACCTGCTCGGCGGTGGAGCAGTGCGCTCCGCAGGTGTTTCCGGAGCCCGACTAAGTCGAGGCATCGAGCCTAGTTACGAGAACGCACGCGACATCGCCGTCGCCGGGTCGTCTGTCTAAATATCCAACATTGCATCGGGGCTACGAAGCATTACTACGAGCCTCGCAACTTTCTTGGGGGTCACTGAGATGAAGAAGCTCCTCGGGTTCGCGGTTGTCGCTCTCCTCGTTGTCGGTGTGGTCAAGGTCGTCAGCGGCAAGACCACCGAAGGTCGCGCGAAGAGTGCGTGCGAGAACCTGGCCGCGCAGTGCGAGTCGCTCGTCAAGCTCGGCGGCGAGAAGCTCTCCGGCGACGATATCGACGAGTGCACCAAGGACCTCGCCGATGCGAAGGACGAGCTCGGTGATCAGTACAACGAGATGACGAGCTGCATGGCCGATGCGGACTCGTGTGGCGAGGCGATCGGCTGCATCGCCGGTGCAGCGGGCAACGTGCTCGGCGACGAGCTCGAGGGGTTCGGTCGCGGCTTCGAGCGCACGTTCAAGAAGTAGCTCTGAACATCGGGAACAGCTGCGCGCCGGTTCCCGATGCAACCACCACCGCGCGGCGGTTCGCGAGCAGCTTCGCGAGCCAGTCGAACACGCCGCCGTCGACCAGGAACATCTCGTTCCCGTCTGGATCGGTGACGTAGATCTTGTAGCGGAGCCCCGCCGAGTAATACGCGTGCTCGAGGACCGCGCGATCGGCGCCGACCTGCTTCGCGATCCGATCGGCGAGCTCCGCCCGCTCCGGCGTGGCGAGGAGCTCGATGCGCCGAACACCGAACCGGTAGCCGTGCTGCTCGAACCGATCGAGTGCGGCGAGCATCGCGCGGAGATGACGCAGCACCGCCTCGACAGTGAAGCCGTGGTTCGCCGTCTCGAAGCCGCCGCTCGCGAGCGCGAACATCCGGAACGTCTGCGACCAGCCCACGTGCTTCGGCACCGGTTGCGCGCGCACCACGCGCATGCAGGTCGCGAGGTGCACGGGATCGCGCGCCTTCTTGAGCCGCGTCGCCGCCTCGAGCGTCATCGCGTTCGTCGGATCCGAGACCACCTCGAGCCCGCGCAGCGCCGACACGATCCGGTTCTGATCTCCGAGCGCGACGCTCGTGCAGGTGCCGAGCGGGGTCAGGGGTGACAGCTCGATCGCTTCGAACCCGGCGGCGGCGGCCAGCAGGTGGCCGTCGATCTCGACGGCGAGGCGCTGATCCACGAAGCCCGGCCTGACGAACAGATCGCGCTCGTACTGCGCGAGCACCTCCGCCGGCGTGCGCGCTCCAGCCCGCGCCCTCGTCACCTCGAGCCAGATCGATTGCACCGTCGAGCCGGGAAGCTCGCTGGCCAGCTGGTCATAGGGACCACGCCCGATCGCATCGACGATCCAGGTCTTGCTCACGGCACCGAGTGTATGCTGCCTCCGCCGTGAAGCACCGCATCCTGATCGCGCGCGATTCGTACAAGTTCTCGTGCGCGCACATGACCGTGTTCCCGGATGGCACCAAGGAGCGCCTGCACGGCCACAACTACTCGATCGCGCTGGCGCTCGAGCTCGATCGCATCGACTTCCAGGCGATGTTGCCGTTCCGCGCGATCAAGAACGTCCTCGGCGAGCTCGCGCAGGCGTGGAAGGAGCGCGTGATCATCGCGCGTCATAATCCACAGCTCGTGATCGTACGAGACGACACCGAATTCGAGATCACGTTGTGCGGCGAGCGCTACGTGTTCCCCCGCGGCGATGTGTTGTTGTTGCCGATCGATAACGTCACCGTCGAGGCCCTCGCTGCACATGTCGCGGAGATCCTCGGCGCGAAGATCCAACCGCTGTCACCGCACGTCATCGCGCTCGACGTCACGGTCAGCGAGCATCCGGGGCAGGGCGCGTCGTGCACGCTGGAGCTCCGTCGATGATCAAGTGGAAGGGCGCCTTCAAGAACGCGGACCTCCGGCTGCTCCTCGAGCTCGCGATCGTCGGCATGCTGATCGTGGTCTTCCTCAAGATCGCGCACGAGGTGAACGAGGGCACCGAGTCGTTCGATCACGCGATCCTGCTCGGCCTGCGCGAGACGCCGAGCGATCCGATCGGCGGCCCGGGTGTCGAGGCCGCGGTCATGCACCTGTCCGGGCTCGGCTCCGGCGCCGTCACCACGCTGGTCTCGATCATCGCGGTCACCTTCCTCTGCCTCGCCGGTCGCTGGCGATACGCCGGCGTCGTGGTCGCCTGCGCCGTCGGCACGCTACTGGTGATGATGATGCTGAAGGGCATCTACGATCGGCCGCGCCCATCGATCGTCACCGCGATCGATCCGCCGGGTGACGAGTCGTTCCCGAGCGGTCACTCGATGATCTCGTCGGCGCTGTACCCGACGCTCGCCACGCTGATCGCGCGGGCGCTCCCGACGCGGCGGCTCCGCGTGTTCACCGTCGCGTGCGGCGTGTTCATGGCCGGGATGATCGGCATCAGCCGGCTCTATCTCGGCGTCCATTACCCGACCGACGTGCTCGCCGGCTGGACCGTCGGCTGTTCGTGGGCGCTGATCTGCGGGATCGCCGCCCGCAAGCTCGCGCCGCAGGTCGCGGCTCGCGGCGAGCCGGCGCTGGCCGAAGACGAGGCGTAGATCGCGGGTGACAGGCTGCTGTCTGGTCGCCACGCTCTTGCTCCGATCCAGGTAGCGAATCCACGCGGTTAACGTCGGTATGCGCGATGCACCGGTCCGGCTGGTCACCGACAGCCCAGTATCTGATCCCCCGCAGGAGGACCGAATGATCACGAAGCTGAAGTGGCAGTGGCAAAGCTCGACCAACCCCTCGAACGCAGCAACCACTCCCATTTCGACCAGAACTTCCACCTCTAACCCCAACCCACAACGCGGCCGCGTCATCACGGGGATGCTGACCGGCGGCGACCTCTTCCAGGATCCTGCGAAGAGCAAGCACTAGCGACGGTACGTTCGCGAGCCCGGGAGCTCGCGGCTTGACCAGGTCATCCAGGCACGTGATCGTGTCCTGGATGTTCGTGCGTCTACTGATCGCCCTCGCGCTGATCGCCGGACTCGCACCGACCGCGTCCGCCGATCAGCAACCGACGTTTCTGCTGACGGTGAAGCAACCCACCGGCGCGAAGCCGAGCTTGCACG
The DNA here is from genome assembly GCA_023430775.1 of Pseudomonadota bacterium. Lineage (GTDB taxonomy): Bacteria > Myxococcota_A > Polyangia > Haliangiales > Haliangiaceae > JABFXX01. The sequence goes on along the minus strand of JAEYYY010000664.1, from coordinate 12,694 downwards.
CGAAGCTCGTCGACACGCTGAAGGCGCGCGAGGACTACCTGAAGCCGAAGCTGCTCGAGAAGACCAAGGCGCATCCCGCGTCGCGGATGACCCTGCGCGCGAAGCTCCAGGTCGCACCGAAGGGCGTGCTGCGCGCCAACGCGATCGACGTCGACTATCGCGATGGCAAGGGCCAGATCACCGATGACTCGGTCAAGACCGTGATCACCGATGCGCTCGCGAAGACCAGGCCGCTACCGAAGGATCTGATCGGCGCGACCGTGGACATCACGATCTCGATCCTCCAGCCGTAGGACGACTACGCTTCGGCGCGATCGCGGCCGCGACCGCCACGACGGCGGCGCCGACCACCGCGATTGCCGCGCTCGCGATCACCGCCACCACCTTCGCGCGGTGGCCGTGCTGCATGCTGGCCGTTCGGCCGCGGGGCTCCCGCTTCCGCGGCTTCCTGCGCGGCGATGTCGGTGGACATCTTGCCGGCGACGCGGAACTGATCCGGCTTCCAGCCCTTCTGGCCGATCACGGTGATCAGCTTCTGGAATCGCTTCTCGAGGTGATCGAGGTAATCGCGCTCCTGCCGCGACAGCAGCTCGGCGACGCGCGGCGCCGCTTCGATCTCGATCTTCTCGTTGTCGACCAGCGTGCCGCTGCGCCGGACCTCGCGCAGGATCTCGTACGCCACGGTGACCACGCTCTTCACCACGCCCGCACCTTCACAGGTGGGGCAGGGCTCGGTGAGCAGCTGCACCAGCGACTCGCGCGTCCTCTTGCGGGTCATCTCGACGAGACCCAGCTCGCTGATCTTGGTGACGTTGGTCCGCGCGCGATCGCGAGACAGCGCCTTCTGGAACGCGTCCCACACCTTGCGGCGGTTGTTCTCCTTATCCATGTCGACGAAGTCGACGACGATGATGCCGCCGATGTTGCGCAGCCGGAGCTGCCGCGCCACTTCCTCGCAGGCCTCGAGGTTGTTCGCCGTCACCGTGTCCTCGAGGTTGCCCGAGCCGGTGTTGGTGAACGAGCCGGTGTTGATATCGATCGCCGTCAGCGCTTCGCCCTGATCGATCACCAGCGAGCCACCGCTGCGCAGCGGCACGCGACGAGCGACCGCCGCACGGAGCGCGGGCTCGATGTGATAGTGGTCGAAGATCGGCCGGCGGCCCTCGTACTTCTTGATCCGCTCGGTGAACCGCGGCAGGAACGCCTCGGTGAACTTGCGGACGCGGTCGTACTGATCCTCGTCGTCGATCACGACCTCGCTGGTGTCCTCGCGCATCAGATCGCGAACGACGCGCAGCGATAGATCGAGATCCGCATAGACGAGGCCGGCGCCCGACATCAGCTCCTGGCGCTTGTCGATCTCGCTCCACAGGCGGGCGAGGAAATCGACGTCGTCGCGCAGCTCCTGATCGCCGGCGTCCTCCGCGGCGGTGCGGATGATGAAGCCCGAGCCCTTCGGCCGCACTTCGTTGACGAGATCGCGCAGCCGGCGCCGCTCCTTGTCGGAGCCGATCCGGCGCGACACGCCGACCTGCGCGACGTGCGGCATGAAGACGGAGTAGCGACCGGGAAGCGACAGGTAGCCGGTGACGCGCGCACCCTTCTGACCGATCGGATCCTTGACCACCTGACAGAGCACGGTGTTGCCGGGCTTCAGGAGGTCTTCGATCTTGCGATTCGCCAGCTGCTTGCGCGACCGCGCGATCCGGGAGGCGGCGCCTTCGGGCGATTCGTCGGCACCGTCATCGGTGTCGGCGTCGTCGAACAGCTTCGATTGATCTCCCGCACCGAGCACGTCCGCGACGTAGAGAAACGCCGCGCGCTCGACCTTCGGTCCCAGGTCGACGAATGCCGCCTGCATGCCCGGGAGGACCCGGGTGACCTTTCCGCGATAGATGTTTCCGACTAATCCTCGATCCCGTTTGCGTTCGACAAAAAACTCAGCGAGGGCACCCTCTTCAACGACCGCCACGCGGATCTCGGGTCCCTCTGCATTGACCACGAGCATGTTGTTCATGAAAGCTCTGCAATCTGTTGCGCCCTGCTCCGGAGCGTCGCGACATGAATGTCCTGAATGGGTCGCGATCGAGGAGGGGTCGAGCCGCCTCGGTAACACGCAAATGCATGCAATACAAGACATTGCGCGTCGCCCCGACCGGGTGGCCTAGGGATTGCTTCGATCGGGGCGTCGCTGACGTTGCCGCGTCCGCGACAGGATCTCGGAAATCTAAATTAAACCCCGAGAATCCAGCACTTAGTCTAGTTGGTCTTGATTGAATCGGACGCCTGAGTTGCCGCTCGGGCGTTCGGTGTTTTCGGGCCCTGCGATCCGGTTCCGGATATCGTGTGCCTCGCGTGAGCGACCCGGCCGAGCCGCCGACCACGATCGAGCCGGCCGCCCAGCCGATACCCGACGAGGCGGATGCGATCGCGTTCGTGCTCGCCCTCGGCCGCGCGCTGCACAAGTACGGCACGCCGGCCCACCGGCTCGAGGAGGCGCTCAAGGTCGCGTGCAAGCGTCTCGATCTCGAGGCGGAGATCTTCACGTCGCCGACCGCGTTGATCCTGAGCTTCGGTGAGCCCACCGAGCTGCGCACGCGGATGATGCGCGTCGAAGGTGGCGAGCTCGACATGGACAAGCTCGAGCAGGTCGACGACCTCGCCGATGAGGTCGCCGCACAGCGGGTGACCGCCGCGGAGGGTGTCGAGCGGCTCGAGCAGATCCTCGCGGCGCCGCGCGTCTACAGCCGCAGCGTCACCGTCGTGGTCAACGGCCTCACCAGCGGCACGCTCGCGGTGTTCTTCGGCGGCTCGCTGATGGATGTCGCGATCGCCGCACTGGTCGGAGTCATGCTCGGCTTGCTCGGGCTGGTGACGCAGCGATCGAGCGATCAGACGCGCGTGTTCGAGCTGATCGGCTCGGCGTTCTGCGCGCTCGTCGCCAACGTGCTGTCGCCGTTCATCGCGATCTCGCCGACGATCGTCACGCTCGCGGCGCTGGTCGTGCTGCTGCCGGGCATGTCGCTGACCGTGGCGATGACGGAGCTCGCGACCCGGCATCTGATCGCCGGCACCGCGCGGCTGATGTCGGCGGTGATCGTGTTGCTCCAGCTCGTCGTCGGCGTCGCACTCGGAGAGCGCGTCGCGAGCGCGCTGGTCGCCGTCGAGACCGCACCACCGGCGGCGATGCCGGAGTGGGCGCAGTGGGTCGCGCTGATCGCGTCGGCGCTCGGCATGGCGATCATCGTCCAGGCGCAGAAGCGCGCGTTCGTCTGGATCCTGGCGGCGAGCGTGATCGGTTACCTCGGCACCGGCATCGGCACCCAGTGGCTCGACGACCGGATGGGCGTGATCGTCGGCGCGTTCTGCGTCGGCGTGCTCGGCAACGTGTTCGCGCGCCTGATGGAGCGGCCGGCGCAAGTCGTCCACGTACCGGCGACGCTGTTGCTGGTGCCGGGCAGCATGGGCTTTCGCGGGGTCGCCGCGCTGCTCGGCCGCGACACACTCTCCGGCGTCGGTACCGTGTTCGAGATGTTCGTCGTCGCGATCGCGATCGTGGCGGGGTTGCTGATCGCGAACGCCGTGGTGTCACCGCGCCGCAGCTTGTGACCGGCGGCGGATCGCGAGCAGCGCGAGGCCGATCGCGAACAGCCCGCCGGTGCTGCCACCGCTGCTGCAACCGCGCACCGGCGTCAGCCGGCGCTCGTCGTCACCGTCATCGTCGTCGGGATCCGTCGGCGAGTCGTCGCTGGGTGGCGTCGGATCGGTCGGATCGGTGGGCTCGGTCGGATCGGTCGGCGGCGTCGCCTGCGGGAGGAATTCGTCGATGAACGGCAGCTCGGCGGCCAGCGCGGTGTAGAGATCGAGGCCCGACGTACACGACTGCGAGGTGCCACCGGAGGCGATCCCCGCCACCGCACCGCCGACCAAGGCCGGTGCGCCGCCATCGCCGTAGCAGCTGCCGGTGCCGTCGCTGGCGTTGAAGCACAGCAGGTTCGCGTTCGAGATCCCGGCGTCACCTGCCTGTCCGCAATCGATCGTGCTGGTCGAGAGCGAGCGCAGCACGCCACCACCGCCGCCGTTGTTGTTGCTGACGCCGAAGCCGACCTGGGTGACCTGGGTCGCGGTCGAGACGGTCTGGCGCATGATCGAGGAGGGCGTTCGATCCGTCACCGGCGTCGCGAGCTTCAGCATCGCGATGTCGTGGTTCCAGGTCGTCGAGTTGATGTCGAAGTGAGGATGCTTGGAGATCGTGGTGACGGCGACCGTGCGGCCGCCGCTGTCGTCGATCGTCTGGTCGTCGAGCCGGACTTGCACCTGGTTGCCGACACCCTCGAAGCAGCTCGCCGAGGTCATCACGTAGTCCTTGTCGACCAGCACGCCGGTGCAGAACCAGTTGTTGCCGCCCTCGAGGAGCCCGACCACGGTCGGGAACTGCGCGATCGATGCCTGGGTTCCGCCGACGATGTCCTGGGTTGCTTCGCCTTCGCTGACCGGTGCGACGCAGGCCGCCATGAGCACCAGCGGGATGGACCGTGTGGCAAGCATGCGTGGTCTTCGAGCAACGGTCGTACCGGGGAGCTTGCGTCCCGAACCAGACACTTCCGTGCAACCCCGCGGACTCGCTCGTCTACCGCGGGAGACAGATCGGTGGGGCTCGGCCCCAGCGTGTCGGCGTGCACCGACGTGCCGCCACCGATCGAGCTCGTGCATCGACGAGTGAGGCGAGGATCGCGGGCGTGATGAACGCTGTACGCTGGAGGCGATGCGGTTGGCGCTGCTCGTGGTCCTCCCTGGATGTCTGCTCGGTGGTGGTCCCGTCCTGGCGGTGCGGCCGAAGGCGAAGGTCGCGCTCGGCTACGAGGTGTCCGGCAACCTCGGCATGCTCGGGATCGAGGGCGGCAACACGTTTCCACTCAACGGCGGCCGCACGATGGGCTACTTCGCGGCGCGCGGCACGCTCGCTCTCGATCCGAGTCGTGGCGATCGAATCGTCGGCATCGACGAGGAAACCGCCACGCACCTGAACTTGATGATCGGCGGTGGCCGCGCGGAGGGAAGAGGCGGGCTCGCCGCCGGGGTGGCGCCGATGATGGTGTGGGGCGATCGCGAGTGCGGTGGCGACGACAAGGTGTTCACCCTGACGCTCGGCGTGCGCACCGTCGCCGGGCTGACCGAGCTCTACGTCGCGCCGAAGGCGAACATCTACTCGCCGTTCTGTTTCGATTAGGGCGCAGGTCGCGTGCGGCCGCGCGGCCGAAACGTCGACGGCGGGTGACCGAAGCGCCTGGTGAACGCGAACCCGAACGACGTCGGGTTGTCGTAGCCGACGTGGGTCGCGACCTCGGCGACCGAGCGACCGGCGCGCAAGGCGAGCAGGGCCTCGTCGAGCTTGCGGTTGCGCCAGTACGCGCCGGGCGTGGTGCCGACCTCGCTCTGGAACTGCCGGAGCAGCGTGCTCTCGCTCGCGCCGGCGATCCGGGCAAGCTCGCCGACGCTGCGCTCGTCAAAGACGTGCGCGTCGATGTAGCGGAGCGCCTTCTCGACCGGCGTGCCGGGGACGCGCACGATCGACGCCCGATCGGCGCCGGCCTCGCGATCGCGAAACAGGAAGTAGAGCTCCTTCGCGATCTCGATCTCGAGAAACCGGGTCGCCAGGTTGTCACGGTTGCCGAGCGCGTGACGTTCGAACACGTAGCGGTGGAGGATCTCGTGCAGCCAGGTGGTGCGCGGCAGCACGCTGCGCCGGCGCAACCAGCGCTCGAACGTGCGGCGGTCGAGGCCGAGCGCGCGGTACTCGCGTTCGACCGCGGCCAGGATCGGCGGGTGGAGCGTCAGCACGCCGAGCCGCATCGTCGTCGTGCTCGCGACGGTCAGGCTGCGCGAGGTGACGAGGCAGTTCGAGCGATCGAGCGTGTGCTCGCCGGCTCGCGCGATCGCCCACTCGATCGTGAACACCACGGACGGCGCCTCGATCCGCGCGGCGATCTCGGAGCCGGCCAGCACGGTCAGGGAGACGGTGTCTGCTTGTTTCTGTGGTGGCACGAGGGGAGAGAGAGCATCTTCGCTGACGGTTTCTGTGGGATCAATGACCGAAGCGCGAGCACTAACCACCGGTGGTGGCGATAGACCTTGGCCATGCCACGCGCGCTCGTTATCGCCGCGACCCTGCTGGCCTGCACGCCGATGCCCGACGATCCCGTCCCCGACCCGGCGCCCGATGCGATGGCGCCCACCGATCCGATCGACACCCGCGAGCCGTTCGCGGTGTGGCGGCAGCGCGAGCCGATCTACGAGCTCTACGTCCGTCACTTCTCGCAAACCGGAGACTTCGAGGGCGTGCGCGCGAAGTTGCCCGAGCTGAAGGCACTCGGCATCGGCATCGTCTGGCTGTTGCCGATCCACGAGATCGGCTCGCTCGAGTACATCGATGCGCCGCACGGCAACCCGTACGCGGTGAAGTCCTACGAGAAGCTCAACCCCGAGTACGGCACCGAGGAGCAGTTCCGCGCGCTCGTCCGCGACGCCCACGCGCTCGGCATGAGCGTGATCGTCGACTGGGTGCCGAACCACACCGCGTGGGACAACCACCTGATCGTCGAGCACCCCGAGTGGTACGTGCGGCACGAGGGCCAGATCCAGCCGGTCGGCGGCGAGTTCGGCTGGATCGCGCAGCTCGACTGGAGCAATCACGAGCTGCGCGCGTACATGACCGCCGTGATGGTCGACTGGGTCCGCCGGTTCGACTTCGATGGCTTCCGCATCGACTTCGCGCACCACATGCCGGTCGATTACTTCGTCGAGCTGCGCGCCGCACTCGAGCAGGTCAAGCCGGTGTTCCTGCTCGCCGAGGCCAGCGACCCGCGATTTCACGACGCGTTCGACATGGTCTACGACTGGAGCGTCTACCCGACGCTCGGCGATGTCGCGCACCACGCGCGGCCGGTGACCGCGATCGACGACGCGCTCTACGTCCAGCAGCTCCTGCCGTACGCCGACCGCCCCGACGCCCTCGTCATGCGGATGACCTACAACCACGACGACAACGGCAAGTTCACGCTCGCCGCGCGGTATCGCGACGGCATCCGCGCGTTCGCCGTGCTCGAGCTGTTGCTCCCCGGCAAGCCGCTGGTGTTCGACGGCCAGGAAGCGGGCATGCGCGTGTTCGACGGCCACACCGTGCAGGACTCGATCAACCTCGGTCACGACCCGCAGGTGAAGATCGACTGGACCGATCCGGGTGCGTACCGCGACTTCTACACGAGGCTGTTGCAGCTGTTCCGCGCGAACCCCGCGCTGCACCAGCCGGGGATGGCCGACTTTCGCAAGCTCGACACCCGCGGTGCCGACAGCGCCTACGCGTTCATCCGCCGGCGCGAGGAGCATCAGGTCGTGGTGGTGACGAACCTGTCCGCCGCGGCGATCTCGATCACGCTCGATCCGCAGCCGAACGCGGGCTCGATCGACGGCGACTACGTCGAGCTGTTCTCGCAGCAGGCGATCGCGCTGCACGCCGGCGACACGCTGTCGCTCGAGCCGTGGGGCCACCGCGTGTTCGTGCGGGGACCGCGCGAGTAGCTACTTCGCGATCCGCTCGAGCGTGACGGTCTCGAACCTGTTCTTGCCACGCATCCACATCGAGACCTGCTCGACCTTGCCGCTCGGATCGACCCTGGCATCGACGCTCGCGTCATCGATCGTGAAGCGCAACGTGCCCGAGTCGAACCGCGTGCTGTGAACGACGAACGCGGCATCCTCGATGGCGTGCTTGTCCGCCGTGATCTCGAGCGGCAGCTCCGACGAGTCGATGCACGCGGCGGCTTCCTTGATGAACGAGCGATTGCCACACGCGGCCGCGTCCTTGACGAACCCGGTCTCGCGCGCGCTGTGCTTCGCGCCGCTCGCTTGCTTCGCGACCAGCGTGATCGTCTCCCCGTTGCGGGTCAGCTTCCACGTGCCCTCGACCGCGGCGCGCATGTCGGCTTCGCCGTACTTCCAGCTCGGGCCCGTGATGAGGTCGCAGTTGGCAAGGAACGCCAGTGCGAGCACGGAGCCGGTGACCACGGTCTTGGTGAGCCTCATGAGAGGATCAAACCACGGCTGCCGCGTCGCTATTCGTCGTCAATTGTCGGGCCGCCGTGACAGCAGCAAGTGCTCAGTACTCCGGCCGAAAACAACGCGTGCTCCGGATCGCGAGCTCGCCGTCGATGCGCTCGATCGTCACCGACGAGTACGGCGGGAACGCGCAGTAGAAGCCGTTGTTCAGGTAGACCTCGCACGCGGGCGGCGCCTCGCCGAACCTCTGGTCGACCATGCGGATCGAGGCGAAGGTCGCGCCCTCGACATAATGCACTTCCCGGCACGTGCCGAGATCGATCTCGAAGTCACGCGCGGGTGGGGTCGTCGGCGGCACGAGCAACGCGAGCTCGAGATCGAGCGCGGCGGGCACGCGAGTGACCAGCGGAAAACATCCGCTCGGCCGATCGACGGTCCCTCTCGCGACGTTCAGCCGGACGCCGCCCTCGCGGTCGTACTGGCAGTACAGGCGAGGTGGACGTCCGGCCTCGCTGCCCATCCAGAGCTCGCACGTCCGCCCGTCGTCACGCGGGTGAACGAAGGCGTAGGGGCGGTCGGGATCGCTGTTGTCGAGGAACACGGTGCTCGAGCACGTGCGCAGATCGACGACCGGTTTGGTGGTGCCGACATCGATCTGCTCGATCGGGGGACCGCCGATGCCTCCCGAGAAGGCCGGGATGCGCTTCTCGAACGGCTTGTCCGCCGCCTCGGGGTAACCGTCATCCAGACCACAGCCGACGAGACACACGCAGAGCACGACAAACCGCATGCGATCGTCGAGTCCAACTCTCGTGCCGTCCGGCGGCCGTACGCTTTCGAGTGGTTACCGTCGCGTGCGGGGAGGCTGTCGCCAGGGGCACCGGGAACTCGCGACATCCTCGGAAATCCGAGTGATCAATTCGCGCATCAGCGTCGGAGGTCTGGATCGTCGGGATCGGCGTCGCGGTGCGGCACCAGCTTGCACGGATCGTTCTCCGGATCGTGACCGCACGCGAGCACGCCCGGCGACGGATCGTCGGGATCGACGCCCTTGTGCGGACCCTCGACGTCGTCGGCGGGAATCTCGAGCGCACCGCCTGCCGCGATCAACGCCTCGCGCTTCTCGGGCGCGACGTTCGGCACCAGGTTCTGCCGCGCGATGTGCGCGACGTAGTACTCGTCCTCGCGGCGCGCCTCGAGCGTGCCGTCGTCGATCGCCTTCTCGAGTGCGCGCTTGAGATCGCCGATCAGCCGCGACGGCGGGATCTCGAACGCGTTCATGATCGCGGTGCCGACACCGGTCGGCAGCGGCGGCAACTTCGCATCCTGCTCGGCGAGGTGCTGCACGCGATCGGCGAGCGCGCTGATCTGCTCGAGCAGCGCCTTGCGGCGGCCCGGTCGCTTCGACGTGATGTCGGCGCGCGACAGATCCAGCAGGTCCGTCATGTACGGACCCATCTCGCGATGGAACCGGCGCACCGCGCTGTCGGTCCACTGATCGCCGTACTGGTTGGTGCGCAGGTGGTGCTTGACGAGGAAGCGGATCGTGTGGCGCTCGTCGCGCGCGAAGCCGAAGCGCTGGCTGATCCGATCGAACATCCGCGCACCGACCTCGGCGTGACCGTGGAAGTGCACGCCGTGCTCGGTGAACGTTCGCGTCGGCACCTTGCCGATGTCGTGGAGCAGCGCGGCCCAGCGCACGAGCGGGCGGCGCACCGTCTGCCGCACGACCTGCTTGGTGTGCGCCCACACGTCCTTGTGCTGGCGACCTTCTTCCTGCACCAGATCGACCGTCGCCTCGAGCTCGGGGAACAGCACGCGAAGGATTCGCGTCTGGTTCAGCCACTCGAGCGCCGCGTCGATCTGCGTGCCCATCAGCATCTGCTCGACGGCGGCGCGCAGCCGTCCCTTGTCCGCTTCCGCGAGGCGCGCGGCGTGCTCGGCGGCGAGCGCGGTCACGCGATTCGGCGGGATGCGTCCGGTATCGGCGATCGCTGCCGCGAGCTCGATGAGGACGACAGGGTCGGTCTCGACGAGCCCGCGCATGGCGTCCGGCTGCTCGTTCGACATGGGGTCGCACTAGCTAGCACGGTTTCGGATCCCACAGGCACTGAGCGCCGACGCTCACGTTGGTACGGACCGTGCTCGAAGCGCGACGCAGTGCAAGGCAGGATCACCGAACGGCAGCTTCCGCTCGCCGAGGAGAGCTTTCCGGGAATCTCGCGTTTCTACGCAGAGATGACCGATAAGCCGGTGACATTCCTCCAGCTTGTTTGGGCCTTCGAAGGTCGCAAGCTGGCTCGTCCGGTCCGTCGGAAGCGTCGCGCCCGCTAAGACGTTTTCCTCGGTGAACGAACATCGCGCTGGCAATTGGATCAGCCAGACGTGACAGTCCGTCTCACTCCGGAAGACTTAATGGGGCAAGAATCAACGAACGAACGTCAAGCCACGCGACGTTCGGCGATCGGCGTCTTCGACTCGGGCGTCGGCGGGCTCACGGTGGTTCGCGCACTTCGCCGCGCGCTGCCCGGCGAGGACGTCATTTATTTAGGCGACACGGCGCGCGTTCCTTATGGAAGTAAAAGTCCTCGCACCGTCGAGAAGTACTCGCTGACCTGCCAGCAGTTCCTGCTCGCGCGCGGCGTCAAGCTGGTCCTGATCGCCTGCAACACGGCGTCGGCGAACGCGCTGCCGGCGCTGTCGGCGGCGAGCCCGGTACCGGTGATCGGCGCCGTCGAGCCGGGTGCCTCGAGCGCGCTCGCGGCGACGCGCAACAATCACATCGGCGTGATCGGCACCCTCGGCACGGTGCGATCGGGTGCATACGCGACGGCGATCGCGGCGCGCGATCCGAAAGCGCAGCTCACCGCGCTCGCGTGCCCGCTGTTCGTGCCGCTCGCCGAGGAAGGCTGGACCGATCCGAGCGACGACGTCGCGATCGGCATCGCGCGGCGCTACCTCGTGCAGCTGTTCGATCTCGATCGCGAGATCGACACGCTGGTGCTCGGCTGCACGCACTATCCCTTGCTCCGCGACGTCATCGCGAGCGTCGCGACGGAGCTCGCCGGTCGCGAGATCGCGGTCGTCGACTCGGCGTCTGCGATGGCGGAAGCCGCGCGCGATCAGCTAGGAACGGCGGCCAATCGTCGAGCCGGAGCGGGTCGGCTCGATTGCTTCGCCACCGACACGTCGCGGCTCGACGACATCGCGCCGCGCTTCCTCGGTGAGACGTTGACCGGCTTCGAGCTCGTCGATCTGTAGGATCAGGCGCGAGCGACGCCCTTGGCGCGCGCTTCTTCCTGCTTGCGGCGCTTGAGCGCCTCCGTGATCGTCGAGGCCTTCTTGAGCTTGTCGGTGATGGTCGACTCGTCCACCGGATAGTTGGTGTGGAACTCGAGGCGATCGTCGAACAGCTGCTCGCGGGCGGTCTCGTCGTCGAGGTACTTGACGACCTTCTTGCCCTTGTAGTCGAGCGCCGGCAGGCCCTTCACCTTGCTCTCGAGCCAGGTCATCAGCTCGCCCATCACGGACTTGCAGACGTCGAGGTGGGCGTCGAGGCCCTCGAACAGCTCGGGGAAGCGATCGCGGAAGGCCTTCTCGTCCTCACCGGGACCGAGCGCCTTGGACAGCGCGAGCCGCAGCAGCACCGCATCGTCGGCGAAGCTCACGACGTTCTCGCTGCGGTCCGACACCGAATCGTTCGGCGAGATCACGTATGCCACGACCCCCGCAGCGACCTCGCGAACCGGTCTTGGCAGGTTCTCGTCATCCATCGCGTCGAAGGCGATCTTGAGGTCATGGGGCAACGACACCAACCAATCACGCACCAGCTCGACAAACTTCGACTCGACAGCAGGGCTCGTCACGATTTCTCACACCCCGGGAAACGGGGCCTCCAGACAGGGGAAAACTAGCAGCACTCCAGGATGGGAGCAGAGCTTGATGGGTACCAACCCCTCACTCGAATTACAAGCCCGCGGCCTCGCAAGGCGTTCCCATGATACGCTGACTTAGCGGTGGCGAAGCGTTCGCCCATTCTGGGCTACAACCACAACGTCCGGTATCGCGGGCTGATCTTCCACGTCCAGACGGAAGATTCCGGCGTGCTTTCGCCGCACCTATTCACGCACCTGTTCCACGCGGGTGTGATCGTTTCGACGCGCAAGCTGGTCTACGACGCGGGCTCGGACGAGGGCGCCATCAAGTCGCTGATGCAGGCTCAGCACAAGGCGGTGATGAAGGACCTCAAGAAGGGGACCTTCGACGAGAAGATCGATCAGTACCTCGGGGGCACACCCGGCCTGCTACCGCGCGGTGCTGCCACGGCGGACGACACCCAGCCCGCCGAACGCGAGAGCCAGCCGGCCATACCGCCCGAGAGCACGCCGGTCGCGCAGATGTCGCCGCCCTCCGAGATCGACGCCACGGTTCGCAACCTGCCTGCGGTGCAGCTGCCGAGCGACGCCACGATCAAGACGCCGGCGATCGACATCGCCGCGCTCCACGGCAGCACTCCCGAGGAGATCAACAACACGCTTCGCGGCACCACACCGGCGCGCGCCTCCACCGAGTCGCGAGTCGCGCGGCCATCGGCAGGTCCGCCGCCGCTCGGCGAGCACGAGCTCGACGAGGATCTCGG
>JAEYYY010000640.1 GCA_023430775.1 Pseudomonadota bacterium | reverse complement strand
CGCGGATCGGTTTCGCTGCCTCGGCCTGACCGGCGCCGGCAAGGATGGCGCGTTCGAGCTGCCGTTCGAAGCCAACGGCGTGCCCACCGCGAACGTCGTCGGCTACCTCAAGGGGAGCGACCCCGAGATCGGCGATCAGATCATCTACGTCGGCGCGCACCACGATCACGAGGGCAAGGGTCACCTCGGCGCCAACGACAACGCGTCGGGGATCGCCGGCATGCTCGCCGTCGCGCAGGCGATCCAGCAGCAACCGACGAAGCCGCGACGGACGATCGTGTTCGCCGCGTTCGGTGGCGAGGAGCTCGGCATGCTCGGCTCGTATCACCTCGCGAAGCATCCACCCGAGATGCTGCCCAACGACAAGGTCGTGCAGTTCGTCAACCTCGACATGATCGGCACGCACGACGGTCGCGGGCTGGTCGCCGCGATGGGTGCGCGGCCGCGGCTGGCCTCGCGCCCGTTCATGGATCGGCTGGTCAAGAAGTTCCCGAAGATCAGCGTCTCGGTCGGCGGCATCGCGCGCGGCTCGGACTACGAGCCGCTGTGCAAGCAGGGCGTGCCCTACGTGTTCTTCTGGACGCCCGATCCGAGGTGCTACCACAAGGCCTGCGATACCGCGGATCGCCTCGACTACCGGGCGATGGCCGACATCGCCGCGCTCGCCGGGGCGCTGGTCTCCGAGATGGCCGACACCGATCGCGACCTTCCCGCCCTGCGCGCGAAGTACGGCTGCGGGGTCTAAGGGGCGGTGACGACGCGTCAGTTGTGACCGCGCCGTAACAGCCACCACGTTTGCTACGGCAGGGTCGACAGGCCCGAGCGATCTGGACAGAAACACCAGCGAATGTTGGTGTTCGCGGACGGTGAGGCGTGACAAACCTCCGCCCATGGATCGCAGCCGTACCGCGACTGACACCGACGGATTGCTCCTCGGTGATCTGAAGCCGGGGACGCGCGTCGGCGATTACACCATCGAGGCCACGATCGCCGCACGCGGCACGGGCGTCGTCTATCGCGCCACGCACCTCGTGCTTCCGCGCCGCGTCGCGATCAAGGTGATGCCCGCGATGGCGAGCTTCACGCGCAGCATCGCGGCGCAGCTGCTTCGCGAGGCATGCTTGCTCGAGGCGCTCGATCATCCCGGTGTCGCGCGCGTCTACGAGTGCGGCGTGATGCCCGACAAGCGGCCGTGGGTGGCGATGGAGCTGGTCGAAGGCATCACGCTCGCCGGCACGATGTCGCGCCTGATGATCGAGGATCGCAAGATGCCGCCGCTCGAGGTGGCCCAGCTGATCCGCGACGTCGCCGACGTGCTCGAGCACGTGCATCGCCGCGGCGTCGTGCACTGCAACCTCGGCGGTCACGCGGTGATCCTCGGCGGCAATCGCCGGTTCCCGGTGACGATCGCCGACTGGAGCAGCGCGCGCACGTTCGATTCCTCCACGCCGGTGCCGCTGTTGCCGCGCTCGCCCGCCCAGCCGCATCAATCGCCCGAGCAGCGCCGCGGTGGGATGATCGAGGGCCGCACCGACGTCTACGCGCTCGGCGTCGCCGCGTTCCGCGCGCTCTACAACCAGTTCCCCGAGCCCGGGCTCCATCCGCCGATGCGCGACATCCCGCCGATGCTCGCCGCGCTGGTCGCCCAGATGCTGGTGCACGACGTGCTCGAGCGGCCGACCGCCGACAAGGTGAAGAAGGCAGCGAAGTTCGTGATCACCGCCCTCGAAGCGGAGCTCCACGACGAGGACGAGTTCGAGTCGTACGAGCTCGATCCCGCGATCGACGCGCCCACCGCGTTCGCGGCCCCGATCGCCATCGACGACGAGCCGTCGTCGGGCGTGCCGACCTTCGTCGGGTCCGATATCACGACGATCCCGACCGGTCGGACCGTGACCAGCGAGCAAGAGCCGTCGACCGCAGGCGAGATCGAGGTCTGAGTAGAAAATCCGGCTAAGCTGCGTTCCGAGTGGGACGCGAAGACCTCGAAGAGGCACTTGCGGCGTGCTGGAACCTCGAGGACCTGGCGGTCTACGCGGATCTCCTGCTCGCCAATGACGACCCGCGCGGCGAGCTGATCGCCCTCGATCTCCAGCAGGATCAAAGCGCCGAGGACTGGGGACAGCGCCGGTTCGCGGCCCTCGCGCGCTGGCTCGGCAGCGATATCGCGCGGCGATCGTACGGCCTGGTCAAGCACGGCTTCGTCCACGAGCTCGACGACGGCAAGCGCTACGGTTCGCTCGCGCAGACGCTGCTCGAAGGACCTGCCGGCCCGTACGTGCGGCGCTTCACGACGCGCGGCCCGGAGACCAAGGTGCGCGCCTCGGTGCAGCGCCTCGCGGCCAAGCAGCGCCCGTTCCTGACCGTGCTCGAGATCGCAGCCCGCGGCGGCTCGGAGCACCTGGTGATCTCCGAGCAGCTCGGCGCGAAGCTGATCGCCGCCACACCACGCCTCCACGAGCTCGAGGTGCGCGGCCATCGCGTGCTCGGCACGCTCGGGCATCCGTCGCTGCGCCGCTTGCACCTGTCGAACCACGACTCCGTCGTCGAGGTGGTGCGGCCGCGCGTCGACGAGGATGGCTTCCTGCGCGTCACCTGCGATGCCGCCACCGGGCAGTTCGCGGGGACGGTACCGCGCGAGGAGCTGGAGGCGGCGCTCACCGCGATCCACACCACGCCGAAGTAC
>JAEYYY010000610.1 GCA_023430775.1 Pseudomonadota bacterium | reverse complement strand
GTTCTCCGGCGACCACCGCAACTCGCCGCGCACGCCGACCGAGGTCCGCGCGCGCTCGCCCTTGTCGATGAACATCGAGGTCTCGGCGTAGGCGGCGACCGTCTCGACGCCATCCTCGCTGTTCTCGCCGAAGCCGCCGATGCCGACGTCGTAGCGCTGCTGCTTGTCGAGGACGCCGCTCGCCAGGTGGGCGCCGCCGCCGGCGTGGAACATCGGCTTGGCGCCGGCCACCGTCACGCCGCCGGCCTCCGCCTTGAGCGGGGGCAGGGCATACGGGATCACGCAAGCCGAGGTCGCGAGGGCCACCGAGATCGTCGCGAGGCGAAGCACCGGCGCGAGAACAGCAAGCGTCGTGCGCACCGACGTTCGGCGCTAACCCCTGGATTGCCGCGGATCTGCGGCGTGAACCGGCGGCACACGTGCCGGTTTTCCGTCTCGCGAAAACCACGCCAGCCGTGGTTACAAATCGCCGACTGGCGCCGGCGGCTGGAACTTCGTCGCCCTTTCGGCCGGGACGCTGGAGTAGGTTCCGCCCCGATGAGGACCCTCGCAGCACTTTGCGCGTGTCTGGCTGCAGCGTGCAGCTCAACGAACAACCCGATCGGTGACGACGATACGCCGCCCGGCGACGACGACGACACCCCGCCGGCCGATGCTCCGCCTTCGCAACAGAAGCGCACGCGGTTCATCGCGCTCGGCGATGCGGGCAAGGGCAACACCACGCAGCGCGACGTCGCGATCGCGATGCGCGAGGTCTGCGCGGCGAAGGGCTGCGACTTCGTGCTCATGCTCGGCGACAACATCTACGACGCCGGCGTCGACAGCGTCACCGACCCGCAGTGGCAGACCAAGTTCGAGGAGCCCTACCACGACATCGATCTGCCGTTCTACGTCGCGCTCGGCAACCACGACAACGGTGGCAACCTGATCATCGACGCGCCCGGCATCGGCAACGAGTTCGACAAGGGCAAGATCGAGGTCGACTACACGGCGGTCTCCACCAAGTGGACGATGCCGGCCACGCACTACACGTTCTCGTACGCGCACGTCGGCTTCGTCGTGCTCGATACCAACGCGCTGCTCTGGGGCAACACCAAGTACGGCGATCAGACGGCGTGGATGCCGCAGGCGATGATGGAGGTCTCGGGGAAGGACTGGGTGTTCCTGGCCGGACACCACCCGTATCGCTCCAACGGCACGCACGGCAACGCCGGTGACTACGACGCACCGGAGCTCGCCGGCATCCCGATCAGCAACCCGATTCCGATCCAGAACGGTGATGGGCTCAAGGACTGGTTCGATGCCAACGCCTGTGGTGTCGCCGACGTGTTCTTCGCGGGACACGATCACAGCCGGCAATGGCTCGACGAGCCGTCGGCGCTGTGTGGCACGAAGCTGATCGTCAGCGGTGCGGGCTCGTCGTCGACGGAGCTGCGCGATCGCGGCAACACCGCGCTGTTCGAGGATGCCGAGAAGGCCGGCTTCTTGTGGGTCGAGGTCGACGGCAACAAGTTCACCGGCGAGTTCTATGACTCGACCGGCCACATGGACTTCGCGCACTCGTTCACGAAGAACTAGGCACGTAGCGAGTCGAGGAAGTTCTTCGCCCACGCGCTCGCGGTGTCGGTCCACACCACCGCGCGCAACGCGCGATGGCGAGGCACGCGCTCCTCGAGCGGCATCCGCAGCGCGGCATCCATCTCCGCCGCGACGCCATCGGCGTGATACGGGTTGACCAGCTGCGAGAGCGTCATCTTCTCCGCGGCGCCGCAGAACTTCGACAGCACGAGCACGCCCGGATTCTCCGGATCCTGCGACGCCACGTACTCCTTCGCGACCAGGATCATGCCGTCGCACAGCGGCGTGACCAGGCCGACATCCGCGTGGCGATAGAGCCGAGCCAGCGTGGCCTGATCGTAGCTGCGATAGAGGTAGCGAACCGGCGTCCAGTCGGCCTCGCCGTAGGCGCCGTTGATCCGGCCGACCAGCGCCTCGACGCGGGATCGCAGCTCGGCGTACTCGGAGACATCGGAGCGCGTCGGCACCGAGACCTGGACGAACGACACCTTGCCGCGCCACTCGGGATAGCGCTCGAGCAGGCGCGCGAACGCTTCGAGGCGCTCGGGGATGCCCTTGCTGTAGTCGAGGCGATCGACGCCGAGGATCAGCTTGCGGCCGCCGAGCATCGCCTCGAAGGAGCCGAGCTCGCTGTCGCGCTGATCGATCACCGCGGACTCCGCGAAGCGATCCGGATCGATGCCGACGGGGACCACGCGCACGCGATCGCGCGCCCGGCCTTCACCTTCGGAGCCGAGCAGGCCGCGCGCCGAGGCGTAGAGGTTCTCGGCCCAGCGCTGGGATTGCAGCCCGACTCGATCGTGCTCGAGCAGCGCGGCGAGGGCTTCCGCAGCCCACGGCATGGTCTCGAAGACGTCGAGCGGTGGCCACGGCACGTGGAGGTAGAAGCCGAGCCGCCCGAGGTGACCAGCGCGCCGGAGCTCGCGGCCGACGAGCATCAGGTGGAAGTCCTGGATCCAGACGTCGGCCGAGCGCCCGCCCGCCTCGGCGATCAGGTTCGCGTAGGCGCGGTTGGCATCCGTGTAACAGGTCCACTCGTCGTCGTGATAGCGCACGCGCGTGGTGAAGCCGTGCAGCAGCGGCCACAGCGCCTGGTTGCAGAAGCCGGCGTAGAACCGCTGCCGCCACGTCGGCGGGTAATCGAACTGCGCGCGCGTGAACGCACCGAGGTCGGCATCCTCGACGCGCAGCCGCAGCCCCGGATCGCGTTCGAGGCCACTCCAGCCGAGCCAGATGCCGCTGGTCTCGGCGAGCACGGGAACCAGCGCGGACACCAGGCCGCCGACCTCCTTGCCGCGCTGCTGCTGGGGTTCCGTCGACGGCGGGGCCGCCGCCGGCAAGCGATTGGAGGCGACCACGAGCCGCGGATCGGTGCGCTGCGTGCGCGGGACGCGCGCCGGCTCGAGCTCGGCGGGCGCGAGCGAGGGCTGAGAGC
>JAEYYY010000580.1 GCA_023430775.1 Pseudomonadota bacterium | reverse complement strand
GTACCGCGCGGACCTACAACAACCTCTTCGGTGGCGCGCTCGTGTTCGCCGCGATCGGAGCGGGTGTCAGCGGCTGGCTGTGGTATCGCGCGCTTCGCGGCGCCGAGGTTCCCGTCGAGGTCACGCCGACCGCCGGCGGCGCCGCCGCGACGTTCACCCGCCGCTTCTAACCGGCGAGCTCGGAGACCATCGCCTTCAGCGTCTCGCGCGCCCGCGTCAGCTCGTCTCCGCGCAGCGTCACGCCACCGACCACCGCGTGACCACCGCCACCGTAGCGCGCGCACAGCTCGCCGATGTCGTGCCGGCGCTGCTTGCCGCCCCACGGGTTCACCCCGACGGAGATCTTGATCGACGATGCCGTGCGCGTCGCGGACACCGTGTAGAGGCAGGTCGGGAACAGCAGGTAGCCGAGGAAGCCAGGGCTGCGCGCACCGAGGTCGTCGATCCGATCGAAGACGACGACGTCGCCGTGCCAGACCCCGAGCTTCTCGACCGCCTCGAGCTCGCGACCACGCTCGTCCGCGATCGTCTGCAGCGCGGGGGCGAGCTCCGGGCGCATGGCCACCTCGTCGAGCGACGACCGCGACAGCCACTCGACGTAGCGCGCGGTGTCGAGACCGGACCGGCCGTGCGCGAGCCAGGCGGCGAGCCGCTGGGCGGGTTCGTCGAGCGCGACCGCTTGTTCGGCGGATCCGAACTGCGCGGCATCGATCCGGTCGGCCCACACGATCGCGTCGCGGAGGCGGTCGGGGACCTGCCAGCCCCATCTGGCTGCGAGCGAGCGGGCGATCAGCCCGGCGCACGACGGCGCCTTCGGATCGAAGATCCAGGTGTCGAGGTGCTCGCGCTCGTAGACCGCGCGGAGCGAGGGGGGCTGGAAGGCCGTCGGGTGGTGATCGAACCACCAGCGCATCCTGGGATCGGCGCAGAACCGGAAGTCGACGCACGCGTGATCGTCGGCGTCGAGCGGGATGCCCTCGAACGGATTGCCGTCCTTGTGGACCATACCGATCGGCGAGATCGAGACCTCGCGGTCGATCACGTCCCGGTAGAACGCCCCGAACACCGCTGCCGACGTGGTGCCGTCGAAGCAGGCGTCGTGGAAGAAGACCTTGAGTCTGGCCACGTCGGCGAAGGAGATCATACCGCGGCCTTGGTCAGCCGGGTCAGGTGATACCTTCCGACCATGGATCCCAAGGTCTATGACTGGCTCAAAGCGGGCCACCTGATCGGTGACTTCCTCTGGGTCGGGTCGATGTTTGCGGTGTACTGGCTCTTGCGGTTTCACACGCATGCGCCCAAGGAGGCCCACGAGAAGCTCGTCCTCATGGAGCGCTCGATGGCGATGATGATGGATGTGGCGTCGGCGCTCGCCATCGGCACCGGCATCGCCTTGATCGTGTATCGCCAGGGCGGCGGCACGATCTTCTCGGAAAAGCCCGCCGGCTGGTTCCACATCAAGCTCACGATCATCGTGCTCGGCCTGCTGGCGATGCACGGCATGTTGCGCGCGAAGGTGAAGAAGTTCAGCAACGGCCAGATCCCGAGCGT
The DNA here is from genome assembly GCA_023430775.1 of Pseudomonadota bacterium. Lineage (GTDB taxonomy): Bacteria > Myxococcota_A > Polyangia > Haliangiales > Haliangiaceae > JABFXX01. Next base: position 1,232 of record JAEYYY010000580.1, on the reverse strand, counting down.
GCCGCAGTGGCAATGGACGGTGATCCTGTCATCGGTGGTCGCGGTCCTGATCGTCGTGTTCGTGGTGCGCAACGCGATGACGCGCGGCGTGGCCGAGGAGGCGGCGAAGAAGGCCGCCGCCTCGATGGAAAAGGCCGCCCCGCCCTGACGAGGACGATCCTCCACGTCGATCTCGACGCGTTCTACGCCGCGGTCGAGCAACGCGACGATCCGGCGCTGCGCGGCAAGCCGGTGCTGGTCGGAGGATCTGCGCGGCGCGGTGTGGTGGCGAGCTGCTCGTACGAGGCTCGCGTGTTCGGCATCCACTCGGCGATGCCGATGGCCGAGGCGTTGCGGCGGTGCCCGAAAGCGATCGTCGTGCGCCACCGGATGGATCGCTACGCCGAGGCGTCGCGGAGCTTCTTCGGCATCCTCGGTGACTACTCGCCCGAGGTCGAGGGACTGTCGCTCGACGAGGCGTTCCTCGACGTCACCGCGAGCGAGCGCTTGCTCGGCGACGGACCGACGATCGGGAGGGCGATCAAGCAACGCGTTCGCGACGAGCTGGCGCTGGTGGCGTCAGTAGGCGTCGCGCCGATCAAGCTCGCCGCGAAGATCGCCTCGGACATCGACAAGCCGGATGGCCTGCGGGTGGTGACGGCCGACGGCCTGCTCGGCTTCTTGCATCCGTTGCCGGTGACGCGGCTGTGGGGCGTCGGCGACGCCACGCGCGGCATCCTCGCGAGCATGGGCCTGTCGACGATCGGCGATGTCGCGCGCTATCCCGAGAGCGCGTTGATCGCGCGCCTCGGCCACGTCACCGGGTCTCACCTCGCGGCACTCGCGCGCGGCGACGACTCGCGCGAGGTGGTGCCCGAGAGCGATCCGGTCTCGATCGGACATCAGGAGACCTTCGACGACGACCTCGATGACAAGGGCGAGCTCGCGGTGATCCTCCTCGACCAGGCGGATCGCGTGGCGCGCCGGCTCCGCGAGGCCGAGCTGCGCGCGCGGGCGGTGGTGCTGATCATCAAGTACGACGACTTTCGCCAGATCACCCGGCGCACCACGCTCGACAGCGCGACCTCGGATGGTGGCGTGCTCGCGCGGACCGCGATCGAGCTGCTCTCCAAGGTGGCGATCGAAGCGCGCAAGGGCGGCCGCGTCCGGCTGTGCGGGATCTCGGCACAGGCCCTGGAGCCGCGTCATGCACCACGGCAGCTCGGCTTCGATGAAGCCGCGAGAGCCAGAGG
>JAEYYY010000512.1 GCA_023430775.1 Pseudomonadota bacterium | reverse complement strand
TTCCTCTGGCTCGAATCGGTCCACCGCGAGGAGTTCCGCATCCGCGCCGGCCGCGAGCTCGATGGCAAGACGGTGCGCGGTCGCGTCACCGTGTTCCTCGGTCACATCGCGATCGCGGAGGTCGCATGCGCCGTCAAGGTCGACGCCGCGCGGCCCGAGCCAACGAAGCGCGAGCCGACGAGCGTGCGCGCGTACCGCAAGATCTTCGCGTCGTACTCGCATCGCGATCTCGACATCGTCAACCAGTTCGAGACCTACGCTCGCGCGCTCGGTGACGAGTACCTGCGCGACTGGGTGCACCTGCGCACCGGCGAGGTGTGGACCGATCGGCTGTGCCAGCTGATCGATCAAGCCGATGCGTTCCAGCTGTTCTGGTCGCGCAACTCGATGCACAGCAAGTTCGTGCGCCAGGAGTACGAGTACGCGCTGTCGCTGAACCGCCCGAGCTTCGTGCGACCGACGTACTGGGAAGATCCGATGCCGACCGCACCGGGCCTGCCTCCCGAGGAGCTGCTGCGCCTGCACTTCCAGAAGCTCGGCGCCGAGATGATCGGAGCCGCCGGTCGGTCGGAGAGCAACGCCGGTGTCATCGCGCGCAAGCGCAGCAAGGAGGCGAAGCGCGACGAGCTTGCCGTCGAGCGCGAGCGCGAGACCCCGACGCTGGTCGACGAGGTCTCGGCGCGTCCCGACGATCTCGACGTCACCGATCCGCAGTACTCGCTCCCCGACATGAAGTCGGTCGAATCGTCGGTCAGCGCGCCGCCGTCCCCGCCGGCGGAGGACTTCGATGAAGAGGCACCGTCGTCGCGGGAGCCCGAGCCGTTCGAAACCGCGCGCATGGCCCGCCGTCCTGACGAGCTCGATGACTTCGTGTCGCACGAGCGCGAGAAGCGCGAGATCGATCCGCGCAAGCTGACCACCGATCCGGGCCTCGGCTCCGACAACCGCGCGCCGGCTCGCCCGTCCGCGCCGGCGCTGAAGAAGACGATGCTCGTCGAGCCGCCGACTACCTCTCCCGGCATCTCGTCGAAGTCGCGGATGCCGGCACCGTCGGCACCGCCACCTCCGTCCGCACCGGCGCCCGCTCCGCCTGCGCTTGCCGAAGCATCGCCGATGCCGTCACCCGGCCCCGCAGCGATGCAGCCGGTCCCTCCACGTCCGTCGGCGGCCGCCGGCTTGCGCTCGGCCGCATCACCGATCCCGACGACCTCTCCCGGCATCGGTCCCGCGCCGCGCCCCGTCGAGACGCCCTCCGCTGCGCTGCCCGGAACAGGCTCGGGCGCACCGCCCTCGATGCCTCCACCCGCCGCGATGGCACCTCCCCCGGGACCAGCGCCGTCAGCGTGGCAGCGCCCGAACCTGGTCGGTCCCGGCGAGGTCTCGCCGTACGCACCGACCATCCCGCAGGAGACCTACAAGCCGAGTCCGGACGAAGCGCTGTTTCAGGCCGAGAGCGTCAAGGCGCGTCCCAAGCAGGCCGAGCCCATCCGCCCGAACGCACCGAGGCGATCGATGCTGCCGGTCGTTCTGCTCGCGCTCGGCATCTTCGCGCTCGCCGCCGTCATCGTGTTCTGGTTGCTGCGGTGACGCACGCCGACGGCTTCTTCATCGAGGCCGCGAGCACCCGCCGGTAGTAGCCCGACACCGCCTTCTTCGGGCGCACGAAGCCGGCGATGTCGTGATCGGCGAACGAGCCCATGCCGTTGTACGGCGGATCGGCGTCGACGATGTCGAGCTTGTCCTCGCGCAGATGCGCGATGCGGCCGACGTGCTCGAACTCGGCGACGCGCGGCACCGCGGTGACCACGTCGTCGCCGTTGCGGAACCGCACCATCTGCGTGCCGTGCTTCGCGGCGACCGCGACCAGCTTCTCGCGGAACGCCTTGTTACCGACGCGCGGCGAGCCGAACGTGTAGACACCGCGCAGGTCGAAGTGCTCGCCCGCCTCGTTGCGGCGCAGGATGTCGGCGGCCATCAGCGTGGCGAGCCCGCCGCCGAGGCTGTGACCGGTGACCCAGATCGCCAGCCCCTGATCCTTCCACTCGTCGAGCTTCTCCCGCATCACGCTGCCGATCGAATCGAACGCCGACTTGAAGCCCGAGTGCACCGAGCCCCAGTCGGCGGCGAGCGGCGTCTTCCACGCCTTCAGATCGGTGATCACGTCGGCCCACTTGGTGGGCTCGGTGCCGCGAAACGCGATGATCGCGAGCGGCAACGTCGAGTGCCGCATGAACACCACCTGCGTGCTGCCCTCCGAGAACGCGCGACCGTCGAGCTCGAACTTGCCGCCGGAGAAGAACTCGAGGTACTCGCCGGGGTGCGGCGTCTGGATCAGATACTTCTCGAACGCCGCGGCCGGAAACTGCGCGCCGTCGTAGTGCTGCTCGAACCATGGCTTCGCGCACGCGCCCCACTTCGCCGCGTGCGGCGCGAGGAACTGCTTGAGCTGCTTCGCGTGCGACGCCGCGATCATCGCATCCTGGTACCGCTGCTCGAAGCCGCGCATCAGCCGCATGTCGGCGGCACAGGTCGGCCACGGCAGGCCCTTGCCCTCGGGCGTGGTGAAGCCGAGCGCGTTGACCGCCGACGAGAAGTAATAGAGATGCGCGTACTCGTTCGCCGACAGAAAGGCGAGCCACGCCGCGTTGCCGAGGTGCGGCTCCGCGGGATCGGGCGCGGGACAGAAGTCGAACGTCGCGCCGCCGGTCGGCGAGCGATCGAGCTCGACCACCAGCGTCGCCTTGTCCTTGAAGGTGTCGCCCTCGTTCATCGCGATGCGCTGGCCACCGCAGGCGACGACGAGCACGAGAATCACCACCGATCGCATCGCGCCGAGCGTACCGGAAAGTTATTGTCGTCGCGCATGGCGTTCGTTCCTCTGGTTCCGATCGGTGATCCGCTTGCCAAGCTGAGTGACGAACGCACGGCCACCGAGCATCGCAACGCGCTCGCCGCGCTCGAGGAGCGGTTGCGCGTCCGCCGCCGCGAGGTCGAAGGCGGCTGGGGTCCGGCGTACGTCGACCGCGTTCACAAGAAGGGCAAGCTGACGGCGCGCGAGCGCCTCGCCAGGCTCGCCGATCCGGGCACGCGCACCTTCGAGACCGGCACGTTCGTCAACTACGGCGAGGTGTTCCCCGGCGATCAGAGGTCGCCGGCCGCCGGCGTCGTCACCGCGTTCGCGCGCGTCGAGGGTCGCTGGTGCATGGTGATCGCGAACGACAACACCGTCGCGTCGGGCGCGTGGTGGCCGCGCACGCCGGAGAAGATCCAGCGCGCGCAGATGATGGCGATGCGCCTCCGCATCCCGACCATCTATCTCGTCGATTGCAGCGGCCTGTTCCTGCCCGAGCAGAGCAAGTCGTTCCCCGGAGCGCGCGGCGCCGGCCACATCTTCAAGATGAACTCGCTGCTGTCGGCCAACGGCGTGCCGCAGATCGCGGGCGTGTTCGGTGATTGCATCGCGGGCGGCGGCTACATGCCGATCATCTCCGATCGCGTTTACATGACCGAGCAGGCGTACATGGTGATCGCCGGCGCGGCGCTGATCAAAGGTGCGAAGAGCCAGAAGATCACGTCGCTCGATATCGGCGGCCCCGAGGTCCACGTCCATCAATCCGGCTGCGCCGACGTCCGCGTCCCCGACGACGACACGCTCCTCCACTGCATCCGCCGCGATGTCGCGCGCCTGCCCTCGTCGGGCGCCGCGTTCTATCGCGGTGACCTCGGTGCGATGGAGCCGCGGTTCGCGCCCGCCGAGCTCGCCGGCCTGTTGCCGGTCGATCACCGCGAGGCCTACGACGCCCATCAGGTGCTCGCGCGCCTGATCGATCAGTCGCTGTTCTGGGAGGTCATGCCCGAGGTCGGGGAAGAGATGATCTGCGGCATCGGCCGCGTCGGCGGTCTCTACGCCGGCTTCGTGATCAATCGCCAGGGCCTGGTCGGCGATCCCGAGCATCCGGGCCGCCGCCGCCCCGCCGGCATCCTCTATCGCGGCGGCATCGCGAAGATCAGCGCGTTCTCTCGCGCCTGCAACGACGATGGCATCCCGCTGATCTGGCTGCAGGACATCTCCGGCTTCGACATCGGTCGCGAGGCCGAAGCGCACGGACTGCTCGCCTACGGCAGCTCGCTGATCTACACCAACTCGACGAACACCACACCGATGTTCACCGTGCTGCTCCGCAAGGCGAGCGGCGCCGGTTACTACGCGATGAGCGGGCTGCCGTACGACCCGGTCGTCCAGCTCTCCACCACGCTGTCCCGGCTCTCGGTGATGGAAGGTCGCACGCTCGCGATCGCCGCGTTCAACACCAAGCTCGACGACGACTTCCAGATCATGGCCACCGATCCGAACGAGCGAGCCAAGATCGAGGCCGGCATGCGCGAGACCGAGAGCCGGATCGAGGGCGACATGGATCCGTTCGTGTCGGCGCGGCAGATGGACACCGACGAGATCGTCGAGATCGGCGAGCTGCGCGCGTACCTCGCCGCGCTCGTCGAGATGGCGTACCAGAACACCGGCTATCGCCGCGTCAAGAACCCGCGGATCTGGTCGATGCACGACCTGCGCGAGCTGGTCGGAGGTCCGCGATGACGCGCCAGCACACGCGACGAGCCGACGTCGTCGCGACGAAGCTGGATCCGGGCTACAAGCTCGCGAGCCCGCAGCCCGGTCGGTTCACGCCGGCGATCACCAAGGGTCCGCTCGCACCGCATGACGTGGTCGGCACGCTGCTGGTCCTCGGCCAGACCATCGAGCTGGTCGTGCCCGGCGGCGTCACCGGCTGGATCGATGGCGAGCTCGCGCCGCGCGTCGTCGATTACGGTGACCCGATCGCCACGCTCGTCCCCGCCGCGGCCGGTACCGCCACCACCGCCAGCGAGGCCGCGGCCGCCGCCGCCGAGCAGAGCACCGGTCCGGTGTTTCGCGCGCCGACCAGCGGTCGCTACTACGGTCGCCCCGGCCCCGACAAGCCGCCGTTCGTCACCCCCGGCATGGAGCTGTCGACCGGCACCACGATCTGCTTGCTCGAGGTGATGAAGACGTTCAACCGCGTGCTGTTCGACGGCGAACGCGCGCGCGTCAAGGAAGTGCTGGTCGCCGAGGGCGCCGACGTCAACGCCGGCGATCCGATCCTCGCGCTCGAGCCGTAGCGATGCGCATAGATCGCGATCGCACGAGCGGGACCTGATCGCACTGATCGGTGTTCTCCCAGCGCTGCTGATCGGTCGCGCCCGCACGGATCTGTCTGCACGCACCGCACCGCTGTGGCGGGCCATGGCATCACAATGGCCCCATGTCGCGCCCGACAGCCCTCGATCCTTCCACGCTCACTCCTCGCACCAGCTCCGGTTATCCCGAGCCGTACAAGTCGCGCGTGCTGCCGCGCGAGAAGCGTGCGCTCGGCGATCCGTTCGGCCTCACCAGGATCGGCGTCAACCTCGCGACGCTGATGCCCGGCAAGGAATCGTCGATGCGGCACTGGCACACCCGCGAGGACGAGTTCGTCTACGTCGTCGAGGGCGAGGTCACGCTACGCACCGACGCCGGCGAGACCGTGCTCCGCGCCGGGATGTGCGCCGGATTCCCCGCCGGCGATCGCACCGGCCATCACCTGATCAACCACACCGACAAGCCGGTGCGCTACCTCGAGGTCAGCAACCGCGATCCCGAGGACTCCGCCGAGTACACCGATCCCGATGTCGACCTCGCGTATCGCAAGGGTCCCAAGGGCGAGCACCAGTTCACGCGCCGCGACGGCTCGAGCTTCTAATTGCTCGGCGGCAGGAACGGCGAATTCGGATCCCACGCCGTGTCCTTCGGCGGCTCCTTCTTCTCGACGGGATCTTGCTTCGAGTCCTTCGGCGGGTCCTTCTTCGCGTTGACCGGTCGCTTCTGGGTCACGGGCTGACGCGCGTGCTTCACGGGCTCGGTCGGCGTTGCCGCGACGGCCGGCTCTGGCTCCGGCTTCGCCGGCTTCTCGGTGGTCGGCTTCGCCGGCTCTGCCGGTTTCGGATCCGGCTTCGCGATCGACTCGCTCTTCACCGGCTCGCGCTTCACCGGCTCGGGCTTCGCCGGTTCGTTCGGCGCGGCCACCGACTCCGCGCGATTACCTCCCGACAACAGCAGCACGACGACGATCCCGATCGCACCGAGCGCGATACCACCACCGGCGATCCACAGCACCCGCTTGTTGCTGCGCGGTGCCTCGGGCATCGCCTGCAGCTGCGAGACCCGCGACACCGACGACGGCTCCGCGATCGCATCGACCGCCGACGTCGCACGGAACGCGGCCGGCACGGCGAGCTCGGGCATCGCCACCGTCGGTCCGTCGCCGTTGCCGAGCGCCTCGAGCTCCTCGTCGGTCGGCACCGCGAGCTTCTCCTGGGACAGCCGCACCGCCGAGAACGCGCTCGACGGCGTCCGTAGATCGCGCGCGCTACCGGTGATCGGCGTCAGCGAAACCGGGATGCCGTTGCCCTCGCGAGCGGAGTCCCAGGCTTCGACGCGCTCGGCGAACAGCTGCCGCATGTACTTGCCGACCACCTTGGTCGACGCCCACAGCTTGTGCGTGCCGAGGAAGCCATCGAGGTCGTGGAGCATGTCCTCGGCGCTCTGGTAGCGATCCTCGCGTTCGCGCGCCAGTAGCTTCATCACGATCGCCTCGAGCTCGAGCGGGTAGCCATTGACGATCGCCGACGGCCGCGGCGCACCGTGATGGACGATCTGCTCCATGATGTCGAAGTCGCCCTGACCGCGGAACGGCCGGCGGCCCGTGGTGATCTCGAACATCACCGTGCCGAGCGAGAACAGATCGCTGCGCCGGTCGAGCGCACCGCTGCGGCACTGCTCGGGAGACATGTACGGGATCTTTCCCTTGAGCGTGCCGGTCTGCGTCTTCTGCCGCTGATTGGTCGCGCGCGCGATCCCGAAGTCGAGCAGCTTCACCGCGCCGTCGTAGCTGATCATGATGTTGCTCGACGAGATATCGCGGTGCACGAGGCCGAGCGGCTGGCCGTCGGGCCCGCGCTTGTCGTGCGCGTAGTCGAGCGCCGATGCGGTGCCGTGAATGATCGCGAGCGAGATCGCGAGAGGAATCTGCTCGTCGCGCTTGCGCGCCGCCCACCGCAACCCGCGCACGTCCTGGCCGTGGACGTACTCCATCGCGTAGAACACCTCGCCGCGATCGTGCTCGCCGACGTCGTAGACGTCCGCGATGTTCGGGTGCTGGAGCGTCGCCGCGAGCCGCGCTTCGTCGAGGAACATCTGCACGAACTGCGGGTCCTGCGCGATGTGCGGCAGGATCCGCTTGATCACCGTCATCTTCTCGAAGCCGGCGGTGCCGCGAACGCGCGCGAGATAGATCTCGGCCATGCCGCCGGTCGCCAGCTTGCGGAGCACCTCGTACTTGCCGAGCGAGGTTCCCGGCTCGAGGTCCAGCCCACGCTGACGCTCTGTCACGGCCACGCGGATCCCTCGCGACGCACGACCTCAGGGTAACACGCGCCCTCGAATAACCTCGTATCGGGGCCTACAGCTTGAAGTAGGCGTCAGTACGCGATGTAGGGGCCGCTCGAGCCGCCGACCTCTTCACCCTCTTCCGGCTCGTCGTCGATCACTGCGGGTTGCGCGATCGCGCCCTGCAGCACGAAGATCTTCACGGCGCTCGCCGGGATCCGCGCGTTGGGTGCAACGCGACGCAGGATCGAGAGGATGTTGCGCTGGATGTCGTCGACCTCGGTGACCGCGGGACCGGGCTTGATGATCTTGCCGATCCAGCGCTCCTTGTCCTTCTCGTCGCCGATCTCCATGACACGCAGAAACTCTTCCGAGCTGCCGTCGAAGTACTTCTTGTCGCCTGGCTTCGACAACGCGAGACCCTCACGGAGCTTGCTGTCGATCTTGGTGGCGAAGAACAGGGACGTGCTTTTGTCGAGCTTCATCTTTATTGGCCCATGGCCGTGGTAGTTCGGGGACAAGGATTCGAACCTTGATGAGCAGCTCCAAAGGCTGCTGTCCTACCATTAGACGATCCCCGATCTGGGCGGCACGATAGCCTATGCCGCTGTCACGCGCTACCCATGTTCCTGATTTCCTTGGGAGCTTACAGGAGTTACGTCCGCTCTCGCGCAGCACGATCGCGCCTCTCACGACTTGCCAGCTGACATCGATCCCATTAGCTTCTCGCACCACTCAGGCGAGGTAGCTCAGCTGGTTAGAGCAGGGGTTTCATAAGCCCAAGGTCGGCGGTTCAAGTCCGCCCCCCGCCACGAGACATAGCGGTAACAACGATCGACAGTCCAACCTGACTGTTTTTGCGATACACCGCAGGCATGGACTTCAAGCTCGACGACGAGCAGCAGATGATCGTGCAAACCGTCCGCAAGTTCGCCGAGCGCGATCTGCGGACCTGGGGACCGGACGCCGACCGCGCGGGTGCCACACCCGATCGCCTGGTCCCGGCCGCCAGCGAGCTCGGGTTCTTCATCGATGCCGTGCCCGCCGGCAACGACGGCATGCTCGAGGGCGCGTACTCGCACACCACGCGAGCGCTGCGCGGGTTCGAGCTCGGCCGCGGTTGCGCCGCGATGGCCGCGCTGCTCGAGACCAACGTCGAGCCGGCCCTCGCCGTCGAGAAGTGGGGCACCAGCAACGCGAAGCAGGCGCTGTTCGGTTCGCTGGCATCCGGCGGCCTCGCCACGCTGTTTCACGACAGCCGCGGCACGCTCGAGCTGGTCGCCGAAGGCGATGGCTATCGCGTCACCGGCAAGCTCGGCCCGGCACCGGCGCTCGCGGGTGCGAGCCACGTGCTCGTGGTCGCGCGCGAGGCCGTGTTCCTGATCGCCACCGATGGCGTCAAGCGCGAGGCGATCACGCCGTCGGGCTGGCGCGCCGCGAAGTGGGCGACCGCGCAGCTCGAGGCCAAGCAGGTCCACGGCTGGAACGTGCTCGCCCGCGGCGACCAGGCGAAGGCGATCGGTCACGAGATCCTCGCGTGGGCGCGCGTCTCGCTCGCCGCTCGCGCCGCCGGCGTCGCCACCGCGGCGATGGAATTCGCCAAGGCGTACGCCGACGAGCGCGTCCAGTTCGGCCAGAAGATCGGCGCGTTCGAGTCGCTGATCCGGCTGCGCGACGATGCCGAGACCGCCGCGCTCGGTGCCAAGCTCTACGCGCTGCACGCGGCGTGGGCGATCGATACGAATCAACCCAACGCATTCGATCTCGCGAGCCGCGCCCGCGTCGCCGCCGGTGATGCGGTGACCCGCGCGACGATCGATGCCGTCCAGATCTTCGGCGGCTACGGGTTCGTCAACGATTACCCCGTCGAGAAGCTGATGCGCGACGCGCGCGCCTTCGAAGCCCTGCTCGGCGACGAGCGCCTCGGCCGCGTGCTCGCCGAGAAGACCGTCATTGCGGGAGGCAACTAGCCATGGACATCTTCCACGACAATCCACTGCTCTCGGGCGTCCGCCAGATGCTCACCGGCTTCGCGACCAAGATGATCCGCCCGATCGCGATCAAGCATGATCAAGAAGAGTCGATGCCCTGGGACCTGATGAAGATGGCCGGCGGCATGGGCCTGTCGCAGACCTCGGTCGTCGACGGTCGCAAGAAGCTGACCGGCGTCGAGGACGATCCGGATCCGAAGAAGCCGAAGACGCAGGCGCGGCTCGGCGTCGTCGGCTCGGAGGCGCTCGCGTACGGCTGCGCCGGCATCTGCCTCGCGATCGGTGGCTCCGGACTCGCGGCTTCCCCGGTCGCGCGCATGGGCACCGAGGAGCAGAAGCAGGAGTTCCGTCGCCTCCTCACCGGCACCGACGAGAAGGGCCACATCCGCGTCGCCGCGATGGCGCTCTCCGAGCCCGGCACCGGCTCGGACATCTCCGGCCTCAAGACCACCGCTCGGCAGGACGGCGACCACTGGGTGATCCGCGGCAGCAAGCAGTGGATCACCAACGGCCAGTCGGCGTCGGCGTACGTCGTGTGGGCGCAGACCGACGAATCGGCGGGCCGCGCCGGCGTGCGTGGCTTCCTCGTCGCGCGTGACACGCCGGGCCTGATCCCCGGTAAGAAGGAGACCAAGCTCGGCATCCGCGCCTCGGAGACCGCGCAGGTCCACTTCGAGGACTGCCGCGTCCACAAGGACATGATGCTCGGCATCGGCGGTGAATCGACCGGTGGTCTCTCCGACACCAAGAAGATGCTCGACTCGACCCGGCCGATGGTCGGCGCGCAGGCGACCGGCATCGCGCAGGCGGCGTACGACTTCCTGCTCGAGCGCGTCCGCGGCGGCTCGCTGCACGGCACGCCGATGGCGAGCCACCAGCACATCATGTTCGAGCTCGCCGAGATGCAGATGGAGATCGCGGCGTCGCGCATGCTCGCCCACAAGGCGGCATGGATGGCCGATCACCACCTCGATAACGTCGCCGAGGCCTCGATGGCCAAGGCACATGGCGCGCGCACCTGTCAGTGGGTGACCACCCGCGCGATGACGCTGCTCGGCGAGGAGGCGCTCGACCCGGGTCACCCCGTCGAGAAGTGGTATCGCGACGCGAAGATCTACGACATCTTCGAGGGCACCGGTCAGATCCAGCGGCGCATCATCGCCAAGCACTTGACCGGCCAAAACCCGACCTGATCGCGTTAGACTGGGTCTCGATGGGAGCTTCGCGCTCGATCTTGATCCTGATGCTCGTCGGGTTTTCGGGCCAGGCGTTCGCCGACAAGGCGCAAGCCGCGCGTGCCCTGTTCAAGCAGGGCATCGAGGAGTACAAGGCCAAGAAGTTCGGCGAGGCCTCGATCACGCTGCTCAAGTCGTACGAGCTCGATCCGAAGCCCGACACGCTGTTCGCCCTCGCGCAGGCCGAGCGCTTCGACAACCGCTGCAACGACGCGGTCGAGCACTACAAGAAGCTGCTCGAGCAGACCACCGATCTGCCCACCGCGAAGGCCGTGCAGTCGAACATCGAGCTGTGCCTGCCGAAGATCGAGGAGAAGCCGGTCGAGCAGCCCGTCGAGAAGCCGGTCACGGAACCGGTCGAGAAGCCCGTCGAGAAGCTCGTCACCAAGACGGTCGTCCGCA
>JAEYYY010000460.1 GCA_023430775.1 Pseudomonadota bacterium | reverse complement strand
ACACCGCGGCCGAGCTGGAGGCCAAGCTCGACGTCACGCCGAGGCAGATCCTCGACATCGGGTGCGGCTCGGGCGTGTGGGGGCTCGCACTCGGTCAGCGGTTCACCAGCGCCACGATCACCGGCACGGATCTCCCCGCGGTGCTCGAGTCGTTCCGCGTGCGCGCCGGCGAGCTCGGCCTCACCGATCGGATCGCGACGCTGCCGGGCGACATCCATCAGCTGACCATCCCGCGGGCCTACGATCTGGTGATCGTCGCGAACGTGCTGCGCATCGAGTCCGAGCCGCGCGCGAAGCACATCGTCGCTCGCGCGGCGGCGGCGCTCGAGCCCGGAGGCACGATGGTGATCGTCGACGCGCTCGCCGGCGGTACCCCGGATCGCGAGCACGCTCGCGCCGTGTACGCGCTGCACCTCGGCATGCGCACCGATCACGGTCGCGTCTACACGCGCGACGAGATCGGGAGCTGGCTCGCCGACGCCGGGTTGCGCGATCAACGGATCGTGGAGCTCGACACGCGCGAGCGCGCCGGCGCCCTCGGGGCGATCGTGGCGCGGGTGGCGTGATTTCGTCGATCGTTGTCGCGACGCGCGCCGGGGCACCTGCATCCCACCCTCATGGCGACCACGACGAGCGCGGCCTGGTGGGAACGCATTCGCAGCGACGTCAACCGGCTGCACGGCTGGCTCTACGACCAGTATCGCGGTGAGGTCACCGCGGCATCACGGATCGAAGCACTGCGCGATCGGTTCTGTGCGCCCGGCAATCGCGCGTACCGGATCCTGACCGTGATCGCGCGCCAGGAGCGCGATCACGCGCGCTGGATCGGTGACCTGCTCGCCGCGCGCGGTCTGGGCGTCGAGGTGCAGGGCAAGGCGGATCGCTACTGGCGCGAGGTCATGCCCGGCATCACCGACCTGGCGACCGGCGCTGCCGTCGGCGCGCATGCCGAGCAGATGCGGCTCGAGCGCATCGAGGCGATCGCTGCCGATGCGACGGCACCGGCAGACATTCGCGCGGTGTTCGAGGCGATCCTTCCGCAGGAGCGGTTTCACGCACGCGCGTTCGCGCAGCTCGCGACGCCGGAGGCGATGGCCCGTACCGCTGGTGCCCACGCCCTCGGCCGCGCTGCGCTCGGCCTCACCTGACTCGCGATTCAGACGTACGGCAGCGGAGCCGGCATCACGCGATCCGCCTGCGTGCGAAGGTCCGGCTGGACCTTGTCGACCTCGCCGAACCGGCGGAGGTCACGCTTCACGGCGCGCATGATGAGCATCAGCACGATGATGCTGATGATGATCGCGATGATCGAGCAAACCAGGCCGGCGATCGCCATGCCCTTGCCCTTGCCGCCGATCTTGTTCGCCTTCGAGATGCCGAGGGCGCCGAAGATGATGCCGAGGATCGAGAGGATCCACGACGGCCAGGTCAACCACGACAGCACGACGGCGATGATGCCGAGCACGAGGCCGGCGACCGCCATGCCGTTGCCCTGAGGCATCGGTGCGCCACCGGGCATGCCACCCGGATATCCGGGCGCGCCGCCGGGCTGATCAGTGAAACCGTAGTTCGGAGGAGGTTGGTTGGTCGCCATGGCGAGCGCCACGCTAACACCGCCGCCAGCCGGTGTGGGTAACGAGTTAGCAGGTATTGTGGGCCATCCGGCTGATCGCCTGGCCGGGTCGTACTAACCCGAGGGCACATGGGTACCGCGTTCAAGTTCGAGCATGTCTATCGCGCACCGTCGGTCGCCGACGTCCTCAAGGCCTACTGGGATCCCGACCACAACGCGTCCCAGGACAAGCTCTCGCAGCTGACCGACCGGGTCATCGTCGAGGACACCACCACCGACGGCGCTCGCAAGACGGTGTGGAAGGTGGCGTCGACGCGGCCGATCCCGTTGATCGCGAAGCCGTTCGTCGAGAACGGCCGGCTGACGTTCCTCGAGACCATGATCCAGCGTGGCGACAACCTGGTGGAGTCGTCGGTGGTGCCGCAGATCCTCAAGGGCCGCGTCCACATCGACGCGACCTACAAGCTCGAGCAGGTCGGCGACAACCAGGTCAAGCGGACCTACTCCGGAACCATCACCGCGGGGATGCCGCTGATCGGCGGCAAGATCGAGCGCGGCATCCTCGAGGCATTCGACAAGGAGATGCCGGTGATGACCAAGTGCACGCAGGACTGGCTAGACCGCCAGCCCCGCTAAGAACTCCCGCACCGGCGGGTTCACCAGCGGGTAGTCCACCAGGAAGGCGTCGTGACCGTTGGGCGTCGAGATCACGAGGTGCCTGGCATCGACGTGCTTCATCGCCTCGTGGATCCGCGCGACCTCCCTGGTCGGAAACAGCCAGTCGGTGTCGAACGACACCAGCAGCGCCTTGCCGCGGAACTTCGCGAACGCGTTGTCGAGCGAGCCGAACTGCTCCTCGAGATCCATCTCGTCCATCGCGGCCTGGACGCGGATGTACGAGTTGGCGTCGTACGCACCGGCGAACCGCTGCGCTTGATGCTCGAGATACGAGTCGACCTCGAACTGCCGCGTGCCACCGCGCCGGCGGCGTCCGAACTTGCGCTCCATCGCCTGCTCGGAGAGGTACGTCATGTGACCGACCATGCGCGCGAGCTCGAGGCCGCGCAGGTTCTCCTTGCGGGCGTAGTAGTCGCCGCCGTTGAAGGCGGGGTCGGCCTGGATCAGCTTGCGGCCGATCAGGTGCCACGCGACGCTCGCGACCGGCACCGCCGCGGCCGCGGCCATGCAGATGATCGAGCGCATCTTCTGCGGGTGCAGCACGGCCCACATCAGCACTTCCATGCCGCCGAGCGAGCTGCCCGCGACGGCGGCGAACGTCTCGATGCCGAGATGATCTGCGACGAGCCGCTGCGACTCCACCATGTCCTCGACGGTGACCCACGGATACCGCGAACCGTATGGCGCACCGGTGCCCGGATCGATCGTCTGCGGCGCGGTGGTTCCCCACGGCGAGCCGGGGAAGTTGACGCAGACGACGAACCACTTCTCGAGATCGATGCCCTTGCCATCAGAGAACCCGATCATGCCGTCCCACCAGCCGGGCTTGGCATCGTCGGGCGAGTACTTGCCGGCGGCATGCGCGCCGGGCGACAGCGCGTGACAGACGAGGATCGCGTTGTCGCGTGCCGCGGACAGCTCGCCGAACGTCTCGTAGACGATCGTGAACGGCGCGATCACCTGACCGTGATGAAACTTGAAGCCTGCCGGCAGCACGAGCGACTTCGCGGGCTCGCACAGAAACGTATCGCCGACGCGTTGATGCACGCCGTCATCTTACTCAGGCGTGGCGGTGCACGCGCGCGGCGGGGACGGTTTCGGGCGTGCGGCTGATCCGCTCGAGGACGGCGGTCGCGAACAGCGTCGGCATCAACGCGGGCATCACCAGCATCGGCGTATCGGTCAGCGATGCGAGGGCGAACACGCCGGTGACCGCGATGCTGCCGATGCCGGCGAGCCGGACGACGAGGTGGTGATCGCGCAACCGCTCCGCGAGAAAGCCGGAGAGGCCGCCGACCACCATGCCGGGAATGGCACCGACGCAGATCACGGCGACGGCGAAGTGGAGGCCGAACGGCGGCTGGATAGTGATGCCGCCGACGATGTGGCGCGGCTCGATCCGCGTCACGTAGATCGCGAGCAGCAGCGCGACCGCGAGCACGTTGCCGAGGCCGAGCAGCATGCCCTGCACGGTCGGCGACAGCACGCTCGGCTTCGGCTCGTGGACGGCGAGGTTCGGACGCGTCCAGTACTCGAGGACGAGCGCCGCGATCATCGTCGGCACCATGGCGGGGCCGATCAGCGGCGGCTCCGTCAGCATGCCGAGCACGATCACCGCGACGAACGAGATCGCGATCAGCACGAGGCGGCGAAACACTGGGAGCCGGTCGGCGATCCAGCCGCACAGACCACCGACGAAGAGGGCAGGGAGGCCGCCGATGAATGTGACGAAGAACAGGATCGTGAACAGGTGACGCGGCTCTTCCCGGCCGGCGAACACCAGGCCGACCGCCCCGAGGTTCGCGAGCCCGACGAGCAGACCCTTCTTGATGCTCGACAGCATGGGAGGATGAAACCGCGCCGCCGCCACCGCCTATTCGTGGAGATTTCGCGCACGGCTTGGCAAACCGTTTCGCAGGGTTGGTAGCGTGCCCGGATGCTGCTCGTGGAAGACCCGCATGTCGATGTCGCGACGCCGACCGGCCCGATGCGCACCTACCTCTACCGGCCGGTCGCGGCCCAGGGGACGAAGGGCCCCGACAGGTTTCCGGGTGTCGTCCTCTACAGCGAGATCTTCCAGCGCACCGCGCCGATCCATCGCACCGCGAACATGCTCGCGGGCCTCGGCTTCCTCGTCGCGGTGCCGGAGATCTTTCACGAGTACGAGCCGCTCGGGACGGTGCTCGGCTACGACAAACCCGGCACCGATCGCGGCAACGCGCTGAAGATCGAGAAGCCGGTGGCGGCGCACGACAGCGACGCGCGCGCGGTGCTCGATCTGCTGAAGAGCTCGCCGCACTGCAACGGTGCGCTCGGGGTCATGGGCATCTGCATCGGCGGCCACCTCGCGTTTCGCGCGGCGATGCAGCCCGACGTCCGCGCCACCGCGTGCTTCTACGCGACCGACATCCACAAGGGCTCGCTCGGCAAGGGCGACGATTCACTCGCCCGCGCCGGCGACATCAAGGGCGAGCTGATGATGGTGTGGGGCAGGCAAGATCCGCACGTCCCCGACGAGGGCCGCGCGCTGATCAACCGCCGGCTCGTCGAGGCGGGCGTGACGTTCACCTGGCACGAGCACAACGCGCAGCACGCGTTCCTGCGCGACGAGGGGCATCGCTACGATCCGGCGCTGGCGCTGCTGAGCTACGGCCAGGTCAGCCAGCTGTTCACGCGATTGCTCCGCTAGCGTTCGCGAGGCATCCTGCGCTCATGATGTCCTGGCGCGACGAGCTCGGCCTTCTGCTGAGACCAGCGGGCGGTGGCCTTCACCTGGTGTCGACCGGGCGCGCCGCGCAGCTCGAGCTCCAGCGCAAGCTCTACGATGTCGAGAGCGATGACGACGTCCGCGCGCGGTTCCTCGCCCAGCTCGATCGGATCCCGACGGCGAAGGGCGTCATCCTCGGCATTCCCTCGGACGTCGGCGCCGGGTTCGTGCGCGGCGCCAACCTCGGTCCGCAGGTGATCCGCCAGGCGCTGCTCCAGCGCCATCCCGATTGGCCGGCGCGCTGCGATGCGATGGGCGTCGTCGATCTCGGCGACGTGTTCTGCGTGCCGCAGCTGCTCCACGACGACATGCTCTCGGACGCCCAGCTGCTGGCGTCGCGGCGGGCGCTGTATCCCGATCACGTCGATGCCGGCTTCCCGGTGTCGCCGCTGTCGATCGCCGAGCGCGCCCTCGATCTGGTGTTCTCGGTGAACCCGAAGGTCGCGCCGTTCATCCTCGGTGGCGATCACTCGACGGCGTGGCCGGCGGTGTCGGCGCTGTCGCGAGCGCGCAGCGATCGCTGGGCGATCGTGCAATCCGACGCGCACACCGATCTGCTCGAGCATCGCCTCGGCGTCAAGTACTGCTTCGCGACCTGGAGCTATCACGCGAACGAGCTGTTCGGCCGCGATGGCCGGCTCGTCCAGGTCGGCGTGCGCGCCTCGGGCAAGGATCGCGGTCACTGGGAGACCAAGCTCGGTGCGCGCCAGCTGTGGGCGACCGAGTGTCGCGAGCATCCCGAGCGCTCGATCGAGACCGTGATCGCGCACCTCAGATCGCTCGGCGTCACCGGCGTCTACTTCTCGAACGACATCGACGGCACCGACGCGAGCTTCGCCGATGCCACCGGGACGCCCGAGCCCGACGGCCTCGACCCCGAGTGGTTGCTCGCGCTGATGCGCCGGCTCGCCTCCGACATCGGCCTGATCGGTGGTGACATCATGGAGGTCGCGCCCGCGCTCGAGAAACCGCGCGGCAGCATCGGGCCCACCACCGAGCTCGCGGCGCGCTATCTCGCAGAGACGATCGCCCTCACGATCCGCTAGAACGCGCGCGATCCGCCCGCGACGCCCGCCACCGGGGGTCGCAGGGATCGATCCATCCACGCCGCGCTTACCCGACTAGTCATCGGGGTCGCGCAGCAGCTGCGGGATCAAGACCTGCGGCGGACCGGTGCGACGATCATTTGCGACGACCTCGCGTGCCATCGTCCGCAAGCGAGACACTCCGGCGGCGGTGACGAAGGTCTCCGAGACGTCGATCGTCGCCAGGCTCGGGAACCGCGCGCGCTGCTCGACGAGCACCTCGACGCCGGCGTCGGTCAACGTGCCGCGCGCGAGCGACAATCGATACAGCTGGGCCGCGATCGGCGACCTCGCGATCACGCGGCACACCGGATCGGCGAACGCGCAGTTGATGATGCCGAGATCCCCGAGCAGCACGTGCTCGCGCTCGAGGAGCTGCTCGACGGTGGCGAGCAGCGGCGCGTTCCACAGATGAAGCCTCTCGAGGTTGGGCCAGTCGGCGGCGATCAGGTCGTCCATCACGCGAAGCGCGCGCGCCGAACCCGCGAGCATGATCGTCGCGCTGCGCAGCGCGGGCAAACGCAGTCGATCGAGCCGCTCGATGTCGCCGTGGAGCCGGAGCTCGCGCAGCTGCGGAAACCGCTCCCAGCCGCCGAGCTCGCCGAGCTCGCAATCGCGCAGCGCCGACTGCGGATCGCGCGGACCGATCCACAGCTCGCGCAACGAGGCCGGCGCGTGGGCCGCGAGCGCGGGCGCGATGAAGCGCGCGTCGATCTCGTGCGTCGGCTCGGCGACCAGCCGGGTCAGAAACCGCGCGGAGGGCAGCTGCAGCAGCGTCGTCAGCACGCGCTCCGACGACATCTGGACCTTCATCAGCTGCCACCGCCAGCGCCGGTTCCAGGTCAGCACCGCCGACGCGATGAAGCCGCA
>JAEYYY010000280.1 GCA_023430775.1 Pseudomonadota bacterium | reverse complement strand
CGGCACGTCGCCTTTGACGTAGGCGGCGTGGCCGTGCAGGCGCAGCGTCAGGCCGCCACCGAGCGAGCGCGCGTGATCGAGCGAGCCGGCCGTGCGCTCGAAGTTGTAGTCGCTTCCCCAGCGCTCGTCGGCGCGATCGAACGACAGCTCGAAGCGCGAGCCGCGGCGCGGCAGGTAGCGCTCGTCGAGCGAGTCGTGGACGAGGCCGGCACCGACGGATGCGACGTTGCCGTTGCCGAGGCTGCGCGCATCGAGACCGATCATCTCGCTCGGCTTCTGCGCGCCGGCGAGCTCGGTCTTGACGTTCTCGAACCGATAGCGCCCGTAGATCTGGGTGTGCTTGTCGATCTTGTAGGCGAGCCCGAGCTGACCGCCGGCACCCTCGCGGGTGAACGCACCGAAGTCCCGCCGCGCCATGAAGATCTCGGTGCGCAGGTCGGTGTTCGGGAGGATCTCGGGGATGTCGTAGTGGAGCGCGAAGCGCTGGCGAAGCGCGGACAGCTCCGCCGACATCGCGAGCCTCTGACCGGTGCGGAACAGATCCGGTTGCTCGATCGTGGTCTGGAAGATCGCCCCGTCGTCGGGTGAGAAGCCCGCACCGACCGTGAAGGTGCCGGTGGGCTTGCGCTTGGCCGCGTTGGTCTCGACCTGGATCGCCGGCGCCGCAGGTTGATGGTCATCGGCAAACGCGTGGCCACCGAGCGCGACAACGCTCGCGAGGCCCACCGCGCTCGCAGAAGCGAAGCGAGGGAGCTGCATGGTTGCGGCTGTGACCGGCGGCTGCGAAACGCCGTTGCCCGGATGTCACGCGACGCACGAGCGATGGCATTCTACCGGCCCGTGTTGTGGGACGAATTGCCCTGGCTGATCGGAATGTTCGTTGCCGTCGTGGTGACGGCGACGGCGGTCAACGTCGTGCATCCGCAAAATCGCCCGCGGCTGCGGCGGATGGTCGTGCTGTTCGCGCTGTACGCCGCGGCGATGGGCATCGCGATCGGGTTCGAGCAGATCGATCGTCCGAGCTGGGCGGATACGCTTGGTCTCGTCGGCTCCCTGTTGCAGGGGCTGCTGCTGGTGTCGATCGCGGCGACGCTGACGTTCTCCGTCGCACTTCCCACCGTCGGCGTCCAGCTGCCGCGGATCGCCAGCGACCTCGTGATCGGGCTCGGCGCGATCGCGGTGATCCTCGTCGTCCTCGGTCGTCGCGGCCTCAACGCCACCGACGCGCTGGTGTCCGGCGCCGTGGTGTCGGCAGTGCTCGCGTTGTCGCTGCAGAGCACGCTCGGCAACATCCTCGGCGGCGTCGCCTTGCAGCTCGACGGCTCGATCAAGGAGGGCGACTGGGTCGCGCTCGATGCCAACCCGCCGGGCCGGTTCGGTCGCGTGCGCGCGGTGCGATGGCGGCACACGGTGGTCGAGCTTCGCGATTGCTCGACGGTGATCGTCCCCAACGCGCAGCTGCTCGCGAACAGCATCACCATCCTCGGCCGCCGCGACGGCCTCGAGATCGCCCAGCGCATCGGCGTCGCGTTCAACGTCGATTTTCGCCACCCGCCGAGTCGCGTCACCCGTGCCGTCGACGATGCGCTCAGGATCGCGCCGATCGAGAACGTCGCACACGATCCACCACCGGTCACGAGCTGCCTCGACATCTCGTCGAGGGATGGCCGCGAGTCACTCGGTCAGTACATCGTTCGCTACTCGTGCCTCGATCTCTCCAAGGAGGAGAGCACCAGCTCGCGGATCCGCGCCCGCATCTACTCCGCGCTGCGCCGCGAAGGGATCCAGGTCGGCGTGCCGGCGATCCTCGCGTACTCCGACGTCACCGACGACGTGATCGCTCGCCGCCTCGGCCGCGAGGTCGACGAGCGCCTCGCGGTCCTCCGCAGGATCTCGCTGTTCCAGTCGTTCACCGACGAGGAGCTGCGCACGCTCGCCAGCTCGATGAACGATGCCGGCTACAGCGTCGGCGAGACGATCACCAAGCAAGGCGCGACCGCGCACTGGCTCTACGTGCTCGCCGAGGGTCGCGCCGAGGTGCGCACCAACATCGATCCCGACGGTCCGGGCGGCGAGCCCGATCGTCCGGTGTTCGTCTCGCAGATCACGGCGCCCGACATCTTCGGGGTCATGGGCATGGTCACCGGCGAACCGCGCGTCGCCGATGTCATCGCCGTCACCGATGTCGAGTGCTTCCGCCTCGGCCACGAGCCGTTCGAGAAGGTGCTGCTCGCCAGGCCGCAGATCGCGACCGTGCTGTCGGAGCGGATCGCGAAGCGTCAGGTCGAGCTCCTGGCGGCGCGCGACGGGCTCGACGCCGCGTCGCAGAAGTCCAAGCACGCGTCGGAGGCCGAGCGCATCCGGCGCGCGATCACCGCCTTCTTCGGCCTGTGATCAGCCGACGGTGGTCCGCCGCATGCCTTCGCGGACGCCGATGCGCGGCTCCCAGCCGAGCAGCTTCTTCGCGACGTCGCTCTGGTACTGCACCTTCGACAGGGCAGAGCGCAGCCGGTACTCGGCGATCGGGCTGGCGCGCTTGAGCAGCTTCATCGGCATCTCCGAGAGCTTGCCGAGGCCGAACACGATCGCGCGCGGGATCGTCAGCTTCGCCTTGTTGCCACCGGCGAGCGCGAGCACGTCGGACTGGGTGAGCACCTCGGGATCGACGAGCTGGATCACCTGCCCGCGATCGAGCTTCTTCTCGACGGTCTGGAACACGGCATCGACCACGTCGTCGATGTAGACCAGCGGTAGCTCGATCTCGCCATCGCCGAGCACGAGCCAGCGCGAACCCGCCGAGCGGGCGACCGCACCGGTGATCAGCGGGATGCCGCCACCGAAGATCTGACCGGGGCGCAGGATCGCGCACGGCAGGCCGCGCTTCGCTGCTTCGGTGACCTGCTTCTCGGCCTCGAGCTTGGCCTGCGTGTAGAAGCCACGCTCGGCGGCGCGCGGCTCGAGCGGCGTGGTCTCGTCGATCACACCGTTCTCGGAGCCGGCGAAGTCGATCACCGACAGCGACGAGATGTGGACGAGTTGCTTCACGTCGTGCGCGAGACAGGCATCGATCACGTTGTGCGTGCCGACGACGGTCGCGCCCTCGAACGCTTGCCAGCTGCCGCCCATCGCGGCGCCGCAGTGGATCACCACCTCGGCACCCTGGATGGCGCGGTTGACCGCCGCCGGATCGCCGAGGTTGCCGAACGCGTACTCGATGCCGTCGACCGGCACCGTCGGGACCTGGCGCACGAACACGCGCACGCGCTTGCCCTCGGCGCGGAGCCGCTCGACGATCGCGTGGCCGAGCTTGCCGGACGCGCCCGTCACCACGAACGGAACCTTCTCCGAGATCGGGAACTGCGCGAGGCGCTGCGCGTGATCTTCCTCGGCGGCGCGGGCGACCTTCTCGACCCAGTGCACGACCGAGGCGGCATCATCGACGGTCACCGGCGGTGGTTCCCCGGCCGCGAGGGAGCGGTAGTAATCCGCCACCAGATCGCGCAGACCTTGGTAGGCCTGGACCTCTTTCTTGATGAACTTGAAGACGCCGACCGGGACATCGATCAGCGGCTGGATCGAATCCGTGAACGCGTTGACGAGACGCTCGGCCGCCTTCGGCAGCGGCGTCGCCTTGCGCTCCGCGTTGAACATCGCGAACAGGTCGACGCGCAGGATGCCCTTGGTGCCGTGGATGATCACCTGGCTCTGCATCGGCTTCGCGTTCCACGTCAGCTGGAACTGACCGAGACCGCGCGAGCAGTGCACGACCGCGCGCCACTCGTCGTAGGCGAGATCCTTGTTGCCGCCGAGCGAACGCCAGCTCGCATCGACATCCTCGATCGGGCCGAGCAGCTCCTGGATCAGATACAGGCAGTGCACGCCGAGATCGCGGAACGGGTAGCCCGCGTCGCGATACCACGGCGGCAGCTGACCGCCCGCGAAGGCCGGGTACTCCGAGCCGCGCAGGATATCGACGCCGACGATCTCGCCGAGCGCGCCGGACTGGACGGTCTCGAGCGCGCGCCGGATCTGCGGGTCGAAGAGCAGCGAGTGGTTGACCGCGACGGTCAGCCCCTTCGCGTGCGCCAGCTCGCCGAGCTTGCGCGCCTCGGCTTCATCCTCGGCGATCGGCTTCTCGATCAGCACGTGGCAGCCGCGCTCGAGGGCCTGCCGCGCGATCTCGGCGTGCGATGACGGCGGCGTCAGCACGTGGATCACGTTGGCACCGGCGGCGACCAGCTCGTCGAGGCTGCCGTACGCGGTGGTGTTCCACTTCTCGGCCGCCGCCTTGCCGCGCGCGGCGTCGAGATCGAACACGCCGATCAGCTCGACGTCGGGCAACGCCCGCACCGCGGCGACGTGGAACTCGCAGATGTTACCCGCCCCGACCATGCCGGCGCGGAACTTGGTCGGCGCGGTCGCCGGCACATCGCTGAGCGTCGGCAGCGGCTGCGAGCCGTGCGCCTTCGCCGCCGGCGTGATCGGAAGAGGAGCCGTCGGCTCGACGAAAGGAACGCGCAGCGTGTCGACGGACGCCTGCTGCTGCTGGACCTGTTGATGCTGATGCGGTTTGCGTTGATCGGTCATCGAATTCCTCGCTGGGCGACCTCATCCACGCGCCGTGCCACGCATTCGACGCGCGAAGCCCATGTCTCGTCGGTCATCGCGCGCGATCGATCGAGCCGAGCCGCACGCGAGTCGCTCTTCAGCACACGTTCGATGGCAGCGACGAAGCCATCGGCGTCACTCGCGATCTGACAGAGCCCCGGATAGCGCTCTGCCTCGGCGATCGGTGTCGAGATCACCGGCAAGCCGGCCGCGAGGTACTCGCGCAGCTTGAGTGGGTTGACGTACGTCATCCGCTCCTGGGTTCGATAGGGGATCAACCCGACGTCGAAGCCGGCGCAGTACGCGGGGAGCTCGGCATGCGGGCGCGCGCCGAGCAGATGCACGTTGGGGAGCTTCGCGAGCGCCGA
>JAEYYY010000372.1 GCA_023430775.1 Pseudomonadota bacterium | reverse complement strand
CATGCCCCAGCGCGCCGCCGGGGCCTCGGCGGTGAACGGGCCATGCGTGCGCGCCCACCGCGCGACCAGTGACTCGAGCGGCTGTGGTGAGGACTCGAGCAGCGCCGCCGGCAGGCCTTGCGGGAGATTGACGCCGAGGCCATCGCGATAGCGCGCGGCATCCTCGGTCGCGATCCAGCGCTCGGCGCCCGCGATCCGGACCCTGACGATCCGCTTCTGCTGCTCGAGCTGCCGCAACGCATGATCGAGCGGCGTCCGCGGCAGGTCGCTGGGCTCCACGGCTTCGAGCTGGTGATGCACCGGCTCCAGGGTCGACCTCGCGATCAGCTCTTCTGTCGTCAGCTCACCGACTCGGCGCAACAGATCGTGCAGCTCGTCGGCGGTGCGCGCCTTGCGCTCGTCGGTCAGCTGCTGCAGCTCGCGCTCGACCTGCTCGAGCACGTCCGGATCGAGCAGATCGCGCAGCTCGTCGCCACCGATCAGCTCGCGCAGCAGATCGCGATCGAGCGTCAGCGCCTGCGCCTTGCGCTCGGCCAGCGGCGCGTCGCCCTCGTAGAGGAACGCGGCGACGTAATCGAACACCAGCGAGCGCGCGAACGGCGACGCGCTCTCGGTGACCGCGCTATCGACGCGGATCGCCCGCGACCGCAGACCGCGCAGCACCTCGAGCAGCGCCGGCAGATCGAAGATGTCGCGCAGCACCTCGCGATACGTCTCGAGCGTGACCGGGAACGCGGGGAACCGCAGCGCGACGCCCATCAGCTGCTGCGCGCGCAACCGCTGCGCCCACAGCGGCGTGCGCTGACCCGGCCGGCGCCGCGGCAGCAGCAACGAGCGCGCGGCGTTCTGGCGGAACTGACTCGCGAACACCGAGGACCGCGCGAGCTCGTCGACCAGGATCCGCTCGACGTCGTCGGGATCCGGAATCAGCTGATCGTCGTGCGGCAAGGCATCGCCGTCGGCGAACCGCAGGGCGATGCCGTCGTCGGTGTGCAGCGGATGGATCGGATAGCCGAGCTCGGCCTCGAGTTGCTTGGCGAGCACCAGCGCCCACGGCGCGTGGATCCGGCTGCCGAACGGCGACAGGATGCAGACGCGGACATCGCCGAGCTCGTCGCGAAACCGCTCGATCGTGATCGCGCGATCGGTCGGCACCGCGCCGGTCGCGACGCGCTGCTGCGCGAGGTAGTCGATCAGGTTGTCGGTCGCGAGGTCGTCGAGCTTGTAGTCCTGCCGCAGCCACGCGCGCGCGCCGGTCTCGTCACTCGCCAGCCTGGTATCGAGATCGCGACAGAACGCGCCGAGCGCCTTGCCGAGCTCGATCGGCCGCCCCGGACCTTCGCCGCGCCAGAACGGCATCTTGCCGGGCTCGCCCGGCGCCGGCGACACGATCACGCGATCGCGCGTGATGTCCTCGATCCGCCACGTCGTCGCGCCGAGGATGAACGTCTCGCCCTTGCGGCTCTCGTTGACCATCTCCTCGTCGAGCTCGCCGACGCGCGGCCCGGTCGGCCCGGCATGTACCGCATACAACCCGCGATCGGGGATCGTGCCGCCCGACACCACCGCGAGCAGCCGCGAGCCCTTGCGCGAGGTCAGCACGTCGGTCTGGCGATCCCAGGTCAACCGCGGGCGCAGCTCGGCGAACTCGTCGCTGGGATAGCGGCCGGCGAGCATGTCGAGCACGCCGGTCAGCGCCGCGCGCGACAGCTCGCGATAGCTCGCGGTGCGCCGGATCAGCCGCTCGAGGTCATCGACCTTCCACGGCCCGACGGCGACCATCGCCACGATCTGCTGCGCCAGCACGTCGAGCGCGCTATCCGGGATCCGGATCGTCTCGACCTCGCCATCGAGCATCTTCCGGGTCACCACCGCGGCCTCGAGCAGGTCGCCGCGGAACTTCGGCACCAGCTTGCCGCGCGACACGCCGCCGACGTGGTGACCGGCGCGCCCGATCCGCTGTAAACCCCGCGCGACAGCACCAGGAGACTCGACCTGGATCACCAGATCCACGGTTCCCATGTCGATGCCGAGCTCGAGCGAGCTGGTCGCCACGATCGCGCGCAGCCGCCCGGACTTCATCGCGTCCTCGATCTCGAGCCGCTGATGGCGCGCGACGCTGCCGTGATGCGCGCGCACCAGCTCGACGCCTTCGGGCGCCTGACCGGTCGACGTCGCCAGCTCGCTGAGCTGCTGCGCGACCCGCTCGGCGAGCCGCCGCGAGTTGACGAACACGATCGTCGTGCGGTGCGCCAGGATCAGCTCGAGCAGGCGAGGGTAGACGAGCGGCCACATGCCGCCGCCGTCCTTGTTCTCGGTCCCCGGGTGATCCATGTCCTTGGCCGGCACCACGATCTCGAGGTCGAGCGCGGGCTTGTCCGAGGCATCGACGATCTCGACCGGCCGGTCCCCGCCCAGATATCGAGCCACTTCCGTAAGTGGACGCTGGGTCGCCGACAGGCCGATCCGTTGCGGCTCGGGGTTGCCGGCGCTGGTCACCAGGTGCGCGAGCCGCTCGAGCGTGAGCGCGAGGTGGATGCCGCGCTTGGTCGGCGCGACGGCATGGATCTCGTCGACGATGATCGTCTCGACCGCCGTCAGCCGCTCGGCGGCGCGGCTCGCCAGCACCAGGTACAGCGACTCGGGCGTGGTGATCAGGATCTGGCCGGGATGCTGGCGCTGGCGCTCGCGCTCCTTGGCCGGCGTGTCGCCGGTCCGCACATCGACGACGATATCGCCAAATCCACCAGCGCCGAGGCGCTGGAGGCCGGCGAGGGGCGCCCGCAGGTTCTTCTCGATGTCGTACGCGAGTGCCTTGATCGGGCTGACGTAGACGACGCTGGTGCCGGGCCGCGGCTTGCGCGCCAGCTGATCGAGGCACCACAGAAACGCCGCCAGCGTCTTGCCGCTGCCGGTCGGCGCCAGCATGAGCGTGTGATCGCCGCGCGCGATCCGTTCCCAGCCGCGCGCCTGCACCGGCGTCGGCGCCGCGAAGCTGCTGCGAAACCACTGCGCGGTGGCGGCGCCAAACGGCGCGAGAGGATCGCGTTCGCTCACCTCGGTCTTATAGCCAGCGGCATTGAAAAGAACCGCTGCCCGAAGCCCGGGTGACCGGGGAAACCTGACAGCGGCGTGACGGGTATCCAGAAGTTGACATAAGACCGATTCTGCGACGTGACTATCGTAGGCCGGGAGCATTCGGGGAATCCCCGGCTTCTACGAGGTCTCATCACCGCCGCCGGCCCGGGCGCGCTACTCGCGATAGCCCGGCTGCGTGCGCGCGCGCAGCTTCGCGATCTCTTCGGGGGTCAGGCCGCTCGACGCTTCGATCGTCACGCTCGCCGCCTTGCCGGTCCCGATCTCGGAGGCCGTGATCTCGAGGATGCCATCGGCGTCCATCGTGAAGCTGACCTCGACCTTGGTCTGGCCGCGCGGCGCGGCGCGCAGATCACCGAGC
Organism: Pseudomonadota bacterium; assembly: GCA_023430775.1. GTDB lineage: Bacteria > Myxococcota_A > Polyangia > Haliangiales > Haliangiaceae > JABFXX01. The sequence goes on along the minus strand of JAEYYY010000372.1, from coordinate 2,017 downwards.
ACGAACCGGCCCAGCCGGCGGTTCTTGGACGCCTGCTCGTGCGGTCCCTGATGGACCTCGATGGCGACGAAGGTCTGGTTGTCCTCGGTCGTCGCGAACACCTTCTTGGCCCGCGTCGGGATCGAGGTGTTCGCCTGGATCACGATCGACATCTTGTCGCCCGCGACCTTGATGCCCATGTCGTGCGGCGTGACGTCGAGCAGCACGATCTCCTGCAGCTCGCCGCCCATGATCCCCGAGTGCACCGCGGCGCCCATCGCCACGATCTCGTCGGGGTTGACGCCCTTGCTCGCCGGCTTGCCGAAGATGCGCACCGCGTATTCCTGCACCGCCGGCATCCGCGTCATGCCGCCGACCAGCAGCACCTGATCGATATCGGCCGGCGTGCAATGGGCGTCGTCGAGCGCCTTCTGGCACGGCTCGGCGAGCCGATCGAGCAGCTGCTTGCAGGCGCGCTCGAGCTGGCCGCGCTCGAGCTCGCGCATCAGGTGGACCGGTCCCGACGGGCCGGCCGCGATGAACGGCAGGTTGACGTCGGTGGTCATCGACGACGACAGCTCGATCTTCGCGCGTTCCGCCGCTTCCTTGAGCCGCTGCAGCGCCACCGAATCGGTGCGCAGATCGATGCCCTGCTCGGCCAGGAACTGCTCTGCCAGCAGATCGATGATCACGCGATCGAAGTCGTCGCCGCCGAGCGTGGTGTCGCCGTGGGTGGCGAGCACCTCGAACACGCCGTTCTCGATCGCGAGGATCGAGATATCGAACGTGCCGCCGCCGAGATCGAACACGGCGAGCCGCTGGTTGTGCTGGTGCTGGACGCCATAGGCGAGCGCCGCCGCGGTCGGCTCGTTGAGGATCGCGCGCACCGTCAACCCGGCGATCTGGCCCGCGTCCTTGGTGGCCTGGCGCTGGACGTCGTCGAAGTACGCCGGCACGGTCACCACCGCCTCGGTGATCTGCTGGCCGATGTAGTCCTCGGCGACGCGCTTCATCTTCGCGAGCACGTGCGCCGAGATCTCCTGCGGCGACCGCGGCGTGCCCGCGATCTCGACCCAGGCATCGCCGTTCTTCGCGGCGACCACCGCGTACGGCAGCCGCGACGCGAGCTGCTGGACATCGCGATCGCCGGCCTTGCGGCCGATCAACCGCTTGGCACCGAACACGGTGCGCTGCGGGTTGGTCACCATCTGCCGCTTGCTCGCGGCCCCGACGACGACATCGCCATCCGCGTTCCACGACACCATCGACGGCGTCGTCCGCCCGCCTTCCTGGTTATGGATGACCGTCGCTTCCCCACCCTCGAGCACGGCAACACACGAGTTCGTGGTGCCTAGATCGATCCCGATGACTCTTCCCACTGCGCCGCAGTATACCTACTTGCGGCGAGCGTACAGCTCGGCGACGGCGCTCTTGGCGACGTCGAGATCGGGATCGAGTTTCAGCGCATCGTTGAGCTCGATCTGCGCGATGCGCAGGTTGCCCTCGAGCTGCGCGCGCCGGCCGCGGGCATAGCAGGCCAGCGCGGCGTACCGCTTGTTGGCGGGATTCTTCGTCGACAGCGTGTCGATCGCCGCCTGGGCCGCGTCCCACATCCCCATCCCCATCAGCTCGAGGATCGGTGCGAGCTCGCGATCGAGCGCGACGCCGGTCGCCGTCGAGCCCGAGGCGCGCGACACGGTCGGTATCGGTTGCGTGCCGGGCGTCGGCCCGGTCGGCCGCGGCGTCGAGGGGAACCGGATGGCACCACCCGGCTGGCTCGGTCGCGTGAGCTGCGGTGCCGGCGTCTTGCCCGTGCCCGCGCTCGGAGGCGTTGGCCGCGCCGGCACACCCGTCGCCGGCGTCGGCACGCGACCCATCGGACGATTCGCCGGTGGCGTCGACGCGCTTCCCTGGCGGGTCAGCACCGGCGCCGGCGTCATCCCCGGCCTCGTGATCGGCAGTGGCTGACTCTGCCGCTGCGGCGGCTGGGTCGGCGGATCGCTCGGCTTTGCCTCGGCGGGCATCCGCCCGGTCTGCG
>JAEYYY010000332.1 GCA_023430775.1 Pseudomonadota bacterium | reverse complement strand
CGGGCAATGCGAAAGATCTGGGGCGAGCGTGACGCGCGCGCGTGCGTGAAAGCAGCGAAAGCCGCCGGGCTCAGCCTCGGGGCGTGGGCCCGCAACCATGGAGTCGACGGCCGGTCGCTGCACGCCTGGTCGGTGAATCTTGGCTTATCGCCGTCGGCGATCATGAAGCCGAAGTTGATCGAGCTCGTGCCGACGCCGGCGCTCCGGGGCTCCGCACGGTACGTGGTGCGCGTGGGCGACCTGGAGATCGAGATCGACGACGATTTCACGGACGAGACGCTCGCTCGGATCGTTCGCGCGCTGCGGGCATGCTGAGCCTGCCGCCGACGGTGCGGGTGTTCGTGGCCGCGGCGCCGATCGACATGCGCGGCTCGTTCGACGCGCTCGCCGGTGCAGTGCGTGGCCTCGGACTCGATCCGGTCGATGGCCATCTCTACCTGTTCCTCAACAAGCGGCGACGGATCGCGAAGGCGTTGTGGTTCGACGGCTCGGGCTGGTGCATCCTGGCCAAGCGTCTCGAGGCCGGCAGCTTCCAGATCCCACCCGTGCCCGCCGACACGACGCGGATCCAGATCAGCGGTGCCGCGTTCGCGTCGCTGCTCGCCGGCATCGACTTCACGACGTCGCGCAAGGGTTGGTTTCGACGCGTCCCGGCTGGGTAGGGGATCGACAGCGATCGTCAGTTGTGATCTGGTGGCGCTGTGGCGGTCGTCGAGCTCGACATCGAAGCACTGCGCGCGGAGAACGCGGCGCAGCGTGCACAGATCGCGGGGCTCGTCCAGCAAGTCGCGGGATTCGTCGAGCAGGTCGCGAAGCTCAACGACCGGATCGCCGAGCTGCTCGCCGTTGCCCAGCGCAAGCAGCGGAAGCCAGCATCGCCACCCGCGGCCGTCGCGCCCGTCGAGCTCGACGGCGCCGCGAAGCAAGCCTTCGACGATCGGCCGGAGCCTCCGGCGTTGCCCGACAAGCCGGCCAAGAAGCCGCGCACCGCCAAGCCGAGCGGGCGCAAGCCGTTGCCGTCGCATCTCCCCGTCGAAGATCATGTGCTGCGTCCCTCGGAGTGCGCGCAGTGTGGCGGCACGCAGCTCGACGTCGTTGACGAAGTCGTCGAAGAGAAACTGCACGTCGTCAAGGAGCACCAGCGGCGGCGCGTCGTGAAGCGCCGCACGTGCCGGTGCCGCACCTGCCTCGCGCGCACCACGCCCACGTCGTTGCCCGCGCCCTACGAGCGGTCCAAGGTCACCTGCGATTGGCTCGCGTGGTTCGTCCATCAGAAGTGTAACGGGGCGGGCTAAGTGTTCGGTGTGGAGGCGGCCAAACTGTTCACACTGAGGGCGGCCAAAGTGGCCACGCAGGAGGCGGCCAAAGTGGTCGCGGTTCTCGTCGAGACCGATGCCCGGTGTTTCGGGTCGACTCTGCGAGGTCTGCTGATTCGGCCCGAGCTCGGTGATGACGGCGCGATCGCCAGGAGGCGGCCAAACTGATCGCGCCGGGGGCGGCCAAATTGGCCACCTGCTGACGCGGGCGCGGGCAACGGACGGCGTCCTCGGATCCACACGAGGAGAACGCCGTCATGAGCAATCGGAGGGTCGAGATGGATCGACTCCAGGAACTGGTGCGCCTTCACCGGATGGGGACGGGGGCGCGCGAGGTCGCGCGGCTTCTGAACATCAGCCCGATGACGGAGCGGACCTACCGCACCGCGCTTGCGGGCGAGGGCCTGCTCGAGGGCCCGGCGGACGACGTGCCGCTCGTCGAGGTGCTGCGCGCGGCGATCGACAAGCAGCTGCCGATCGTGACGCCGCCGCAGATGGTCTCGACAGTGGACGATCTTCGCGAGCGGATCGTCGCGCTCGCCGAGAAGGGACTCAAGCCGCAGGCGATCTACGATCGGCTGCGGCTCGAGGATCCGACGCTGACCGCGAGCTTCTACGCGGTGCGCGGCGCGTGGCGGAAGTGGAAGAAGGCACGCGGCGTGCGCGCCGAGGACGTCGCGATCGCGGTGGAGACCGCGGCCGGAGAGATCGCGCAGGTCGACTTCGGCTACGTCGGCAAGCTCTACGATCCGGCGTGCGGGCAAGCGCGCAAGGCGTGGGTCTTCGTGATGGTGCTCGCGTACTCGCGGCGGATGGTCGTACGCGTCTGCTTCGACCAGAAGGTCGAGACGTGGCTGCGCGTGCACGTCGAGGCGTTCGCCGAGCTCGGCGGTGTGCCGCACACGATCGTGCCCGACAACCTGAAGGCCGCGGTCGTGCGCGCGGCCTTCGGCGTCGACGGTGCCGCGAGCCTGAACCGGAGCTATCGCGAGCTCGCGCGGCACTACGGCTTCAAGGTCGATCCGGCTCCCATCTACGCGCCGAAGAAGAAGGGCAAGGTCGAGTCGGGGGTGAAGTACGTCAAGCGGAACTTCTTCGCCGGTCGCGACGGAGAGGACGTCGCCGCCGTGACGACAGCCTTGCAGAAGTGGGTCGACGAGATCGCGAACGTGCGCGTGCACGGCACAACACACAAGCGACCGATCGAGCTCTACGCCGTCGAGCACGAGGCGATGCTGCCGTTGCCCGAGCGGCGCTTCGAGCTCGTGACTTGGCACCGCGCACGCGTCCATCAGGACAGTCATGTCGCTTTCGACAAGCGACTGTATTCGGTGCCGTGGCGACTCATCGGTCAGGAGGTCTGGCTGCGCGCGACCGCGAAGATCATCGTCGTCTAGGGAGTGTCCGATCAACTGTGTAGAGGACGAGTGGCGTAGTCGGACATGTTCAGTCTACAGGGTGGGGAGACGGTCCTTGAAGAAAACTGCGAACTGACCGAGCACGTTGCTCCAGTCACGCACCGA
>JAEYYY010000327.1 GCA_023430775.1 Pseudomonadota bacterium | reverse complement strand
GTGCCGAGCATCGGCCGCTCCTGCGAGGCCCACGCCTCGACGGACAGGTCGCCACCGAGCGCACCGCGGATGTCATCGATCGCGTAGTAAGCGCGCCCGCCGGCCCAGGAATCGCCGATCACGATCGCGGCGCGGGCACCGGGCGCGAGGGCGCGGGCCATGACCTCGAGGATGTCGGCGAGCGCGCGGCGCCAGGCCTTCTCGGCGGGGAGCGCGGCCTCGCGGAACGAGCGGCGCGACCCGATCTCGCCGGCCTCGAACTCGCGATGACGCAGCGCGAGGAAGTCGAAGCGCAGGCGCTGGTGATCGGCGTAGTCGTAGGTGCCGGCGTACGGCGGCGAGGTGACGATGCCGAGGGCACCGCCGTCGGGGACGACCTCGCCGAGCTTGCGGGCATCCATCTCGTAGACCTCGGCGGGCGAGCCGCCGGGCAGGTCGGCGAGGCCGGCCTCGAGGAGATCGACGCGCTGGAGGAAGTAGCGGGTGGGCGCGCCGCGCGCGATGTCCTTCTTGACCCAGGTGTCGTCGGTGTCGGAGGCGCGCGAGGAGACCTTGTAGAGGATCGCGGACAGGCAGGCGGTGAGGACCTCGGCGAGCTCGGCATCGCGGGCCTGGAGATCATCCAGATGCGCCGCGATCAGCTCCAGCTCACGACGCACGTGGGGCGCGAACCAGGCGGCGAGCCGGCGATCGCGCGCGTTCGGATCGAAGCCGGCGGGCTTGCGCTGCCCCATCGGCTGCGCGCCCGAGCGACGGGCCTCCTTGCCGGCGGCGAGCACCGCACCACCGATCGCGTGGCCGGTCTCGCGAAGCTCGCGGCGGCGCCGGGCGACCACGGTCCACGTCTTCGCGCGGGCGATCAGCGCGGCGAGCGGATTGAGATCGGTGCCGAGCGCGCGCAGGCCGGCGGCGCGCGCCTCGACGAGCGTGGTGCCCGAGCCGCAGAACGGATCGACGAGCGGCCCGCGCGACGCCCGCGTGCTGGCGACGAGATCGACGAGGATGCGGGCCGTCGCGGGATGCAGCTTCGCCGGATAGGTGTGCAGCGGATGCGTAAGCGAATCGACGACCTCTTCATCCTCGGCCGGCGCCCGCAGCGAGGCAACGAGTGCTTCGGCAAGCTCGCGCGGGCCATCTGCCTGGATGCGACCCGGCGCACGCGGCATCGACATCGCGCGACGTTGTTTGCCGCCACGCGGCTGCGCGGCACGACCGCGATCAGTCGGTGCCCCGCGGTCATTCGCTGGTCCGCCACGATTCGATCCGCCGCCGCGATCCGATCCGCCGCCGCGATCCGCAAGTCCGCCGCGATTCGCTGGTCCGCCACGATTCGATCCGCCGCCGCGATCCGATCCGCCGCCGCGATCCGATCCGCCGCCGCGATCCGATCCGGTCCCGCGATCCGATGCGCGCGACCCGCGATCCGATCCAGGTTCAGCCGGACCGCCGCGATTGGACCGACCGCGATCCGCCCTGCCACGCTCGTTCACTGGACCGCGATTCCCACCGCCGGCTTCACCACCGCGATTCGAACCGCCACGGGCTTCTCCACTGCCACGGTCGGTCGCTGCACCGGCCTCTGGGCCCGTACGGTGGCCGAACTGGGCGGCGCGACGAAGCTTGCGCGCCGAGTTTTGATGACGGCCTTTGTCGCGTGCCGAGGCCATCAGGGAGCGCGCATCAGCCGGAGCAGGTCGTTGCGCCCACCCGCGAAGTCGGCGGCGAGGATGCGCAGGCCGGTATCGCCGATCTCGCCCTCGCGCACCATGTCGACACCCCAGCGGTTTCCGACGAAGCCGAGGATGAACAGCTTCTTCTTGAAGTGCACGTTTAGCATCATCGAGCCGTTCGGATACGACTCGATATCGGTGGTCGCTCCGGCGAACTCTGCCTTGATCTCGGTGGACAACTTCTCGAGGTCGGCGATCACTGCGAGCGCCATCAGACCACGGTTTTGATATGAAGTCCGCATGCCGATGCCGCTCGAGATCATTGGCCTCGGCCGAAGCGAGGTCCGGTTCGTCTGGGATGAAGGCCGCGAGGACGTGTACGGAGCCCGCGAGCTCCGGATCAAGTGCGCGTGTGCTCATTGCCAGTCCGAGGTGACCGGCGAGCGCTTGCTCGATCCGAAGACCGTTCCCGAGGATCTGACCGTCACCGACATGCACCTCGCCGGCAACTACGGCGTCGGGATTCACTTCTCCGACGGCCACACCACCGGCATCTACCGGTTCCGCGAGCTCGAGAGGACCAGGTGATCGAGCAGCTCGAGCGGACCTGGCGAGAGCGCAGCAGCGTCCGCGCGTTCCGGCCGGAGCCGCTGAGCCGCGAGCAGCTGCATGCGGTGTTCGGGCCGGCGCAGCGCGCACCGAGCTGGTGCAACGTGCAGCCGTGGCGCGTCGTGGTGACCTCGCCGCCGGCGACTGCGATGATCGCCGACAAGCTCCAGGCGGCGGCGAAGTCCGGGCTGCCCCAGGCCGAGCTGCCGTTCCCGCTCGATTACCCCGCGCCCTACAACCAGCACCGCAAGGCCTGCGGGATCGCGCTGTATTCGGCGATGGGCATCGCGAAGGATGACAAGGCCCGGCGCTACGATGCCTGGCTCCGCAACTACGCGCTGTTCGACGCCCCGCACCTCGCGGTCGTGGCGTGTGATCGCCGTCTCGGTCCGTACGCGTATGTCGATGTCGGTGTCTGGTTAGGTTACGTGCTGACCGCGGCAGCCGCGCTCGGGATCGCGACCTGCCCGATGGCGTCGATCGCCGCGTATCCCGCTCCGTTGCGCGCGGCGCTGCCGATCGCCGAGACCGACATCATCCTGTTCGGCCTCGTCCTCGGTCACGCCGACGAGACGTCGCCGACGAACGCGGCTCGGACGACGCGAGAGCCTGTCGAGGCGAACATCACGTTCGTCGACGGGCTGGCGTGAACACCCTGTGATACGCTCCTTCGACCTGGGGGAGACGAATGAAATCACGTGTCGTGTTCGTGGTTTTGACCATGATCTGCGCGCTCGGACTGGGCCTGCGCGGAGCCGAAGCGCAGCAAGCTGACGCACTCAAGCGAGCGCAAAACGCGTTCGATAAAGCGCAAGACGACTTCGTCGCCGGGCGTTACGACGATGCCGCGAAGGGCTTCGACGACGCGTATCAGGCGCGTCAGTTTCCCCAGTTCCTCTACAACGCCGGCGCTTGCCACCACATGAAGGGCAAGAAGACGTCAGACGCGGCCCCCGCGATCGCGTCGTACGAGCAGGCGGTCGGCTACTACAAGAAGTACCTCGCCGCGGATCCGCAGGCGGGTGACAAGGCGAAGGTCGAGAAGGCGATCGGCGTCCTCGAGACCGAGATCAAGCGCCTCAAGGACACCGCGGTGGGACCGGGCTCCGGATCGGGTTCGGGGTCGGGCGAGACGCCGACCGCGACGCCGGTGCAGCCGTCCCAGGAGGTCCAGGCCCTCGGTGACGTCAAGGTTCGCGGCCTCGTGGTGATCGAGAGCGAGCCGCAGAACGCCACGATCTATCTCGACGATCGCAAGAAGGGCCCGTTCGCCCAGACGCCGTGGTCGGGCTCGATCGAGGGCGAGCACAAGATCATCGTCGAGAAGCGCGGCCACGTGGTCGCCGAGAAGTCGATCACCGGCGATCCCAACAAGCTGACGGTGCTGTCGTTCGTGATGGGCAAGGAAGACTTCATGGGCTGGATCGACATCAAGTCGAACATCCCGAAGTCGGAGGTGTTCATCGACGACCAGAAGATCGGCTCGGTCGGAACGACGCCCTACTCGCAGTACATCAAGCCCGGCAAGCACACGTTCTGGGTCACGATCGAGGGCTACGACACGTACAAGCAGGAGATCGAGATCATCCCGGGCGGCACGCACGAGATCAACGCCAACCTCAAGGGCTCGCCGATCGGCAAGCTCAACGTGCTCGGCTTCGGCATCGAAGACTCGACGATCTACGTCGACGGCAAGATCGCGTGCGAGCGCGGTCCGTGTCTGAAGTCGCTGCCCGAGGGCGAGCACACCGTGACGGTGACGAGGCCGGGCATGAAGCCGTACTCGCGCCGCGTGCGCATCCAGGCCAAGACGGAGACCAACGTCAAGGTCACGCTCGCGCCCAAGCCGAGTCGAAGCGATGCGGTGATCGCCTACGTCCTGTCGGGCGCGTTCACCGCCGGTGGCATCTTCCTCGGCCTGCAGTCGCAGAAATATCGCGACGAGCTCCGCAAGGAGATCGATACCGGCCAACCAACACCACCCGACAGTCGAGACGGTCGCTACACTAAGGGTAAGGCGTTCGCGATCGCCGCCGATGCCACGTTCGCGATCGCCGGCATCACGGCGCTGACCGCGATCTACTACACGTTCCGCGACAAGGGCGCACCGTCGACGGGCCTGATCGACGTCCGCGCCATCGCCCTGACTCCGCAGCTCGGCTCCGGCTATGCCGGCGTCGGCATGGAGGTGAACTGGTGATGCGTCCCCTCATCTCATCTCTCCTGACCCTTCCCCTCGCGCTCGGCGCCTGCAAGTGGACCGAGTTCGATGACCTGCGCGACGAAGCGTGGGTCCACGCAACCGGCAAGCCCGACGGCAGCAAGTCGTCCAACTGGGGCGTCGCGATCGTGCGCGGCAAGGCGACCTCGCCCGACGGCGGCCGGCTCGCCGTGTTCGGCAGCGCCTCGTCGCGTCTCAACGAGATCCAGTACGACGCCAAGGGCAACGCGAAGCAGCTCCCCGAGCAGAACCTCGGCAACATCGGCGTCGCCAACCTGTCGGTCGAGCCGATCGTGCTCGGCGATCCGAACAGCGAGGACTTCGCGCTGATCACGCTCGGGACGGGCGGCATGCAGGGTCTGGTCGCCGCCGGCGGTGACTCGAACCTCCTGCAGTTCGTCATCAACGGCGCCAACTCCGTCGATGCCGCGGCCTATGTTCGCGCGCCCGCGATCACCGACGTCGGCGTGCACGGCGCTCGCACCGAGATCCAGCCGTCACAGCCGATCATCGCCTCCGGCAACACGCTGTTCGGCACGTTCTTCGTCAACCCCGACGCACCGGCCGCGTTCTTCCAGCCCAAGTGCCAGCTGATGGATGGCGCCACGCCGCTCGCGATTCGCGGTCTCGGCGCGGTTCCCGCCGGCGATGGCTCCGACGACGTCGCCGTGTGGACGGCCAACGGCACGATGCTCGTGCTCGACGGCAACGTGTTCAACGGCGCGCGCGGTGGCGACGGCGCCAACCCCGCTTGCCCGACCGACGTGCTCGACATCTCGACGTCGACGTTCGTCATCAAGGCAAGCGCGGACGTCGGCTTCACGCCGGAGCTGAGCTCGCTGTCGCAGATCATCCGGATCGATGATCGGTTCGCGCTCCTCCAGGGTCACACCAACGACACCAGCTTCCTCGCGATCTGGGACTTCGAGGGTGACACCGTCAACAACACCGCCGGTGTCGTCGTCGGAACCAAGGTCGAGGAGCCCGGTCTGCGCTCGGCGGATCTGTTCGTCGAGGGCACCGCGATGCACGTCGTCGCGGGCTACCCGGCGGCGATCGTCGACGGCGTCAACGCCGGCAAGGTGCAGGTCTACGCCGCGGACACGGCGACGGGCGTCAGCACCGAGCTCACCGAGCTGTTCACCGATTCGCAGCCCGAAGACGGTCAAGCGTTCGGTCGTAGCGTCGCGGTCATCCAGTACAACGGCCTGCCGACGATCTCGGTGGCGGGGAACAACGAGGTCTACACGTTCTTCCGCACACCGGTGCTCTACAACACAGACCGACGTAACGGGCGGTGACCCAGCACCAGTGCCCCGCGTGTCGCCGCACGTTCGAGGAGGGTGGTTTCTGCCCCTTCGATCGTTCGCGGCTGGTATCGCTGGCTGATCCCGACGCGCAGACACTGCTGTCCGCGCAGATGCCGGCCGCGAAGCCGGACAGTCACATCACGCGCCCGTACGCGCCCGGCTCGACGCCGGAGGAAGCGAAGCGGACGCAGGTCGACGTTCCCGAGGAGCACAAGCGCACCCAGATCTCGCAGGACAACAAGCGCACCTCGGCAGAGCTGGTCGCGTCCGCCGCCGCCGAGGAAGCGCGCCGCACCAGCGTCGATCCGCTGCGACCGGCCGCAGCTCGCGGGTCTTTCCCGCTGCCGCACGATGACGAGGTGACGAGCGCGCGCGTCAGGCCCACGCCTCCCGCATCTGCCGTGGCCTCGGCCTCGGCGGTCACGCCTCTGCCGTCGCCGCCACCGCAGCGGATGTCGGCGGTGTCGGCGGCACAGGACACGGGGAGTGCGCTCGCCGCGGTCCGCGCGAGCACCAAGAAGGGCAACGAGTACGACCGCCTCGTCGGCGAGACGCTCGACGGCCGCTACTTCGTCGAGAAGAAGATCGGCGAGGGCGGCATGGGCGTGGTGTTCGCGGCGCGCCACTCGGTGATCGAGCGCCCGCTCGCGATCAAGGTCCTCAAGCGCGAGGTGATGCGAGACACCGCCACCATCAAGCGCTTCATCCAGGAAGCCAAGGCGGCGTCGCGCATCGGCCACCCCAACATCGTCGACGTCACCGACTTCGGCACCACCCCCGACGGCATGACCTACTCGGTGATGGAGTACGTCGACGGTCAGACGCTCGGTCACGCGCTTCGCCACTCGGAGTTCTCCGCGCCGCGCGCGATCAAGATCGCCGTGCAGATCGCGCGTGCGCTCGGCGCCGCCCACGACAAGGGCATCGTCCACCGCGACCTCAAGCCCGAGAACATCTTCCTGATCGAGCGCGACAACCGCTCCGACTTCGTCAAGATCGTCGACTTCGGCATCGCGAAGGTCGCGCCGGTCCCCGGCAGCAACAACCCCAACGAGCCGCGCCTGACGCGCGCCGGCTCGGTGTTCGGCACGCCCGAGTACATGGCGCCCGAGCAGGCCGCCGGCAAGAGCGACACCGACGGCCGCGTCGACATCTACGCGCTCGGCGTCCTGCTCTACGAGATGCTGACCGGCAAGGTCCCGCATCGCGGCGACTCGACGGTGCGCACGCTCGCGATGGTGATGCTCGATCCCGTCGAGCCGCCCTCCCAGGTTCGCCCCGAGGCCAACATCTCGCCCGAGCTCGAGGCGGTCGTCCTCCACGCGCTCGCGAAGAAGCGCGAGGCCCGCTACCAGACGATGGGCGAGCTCGTCACCTCGCTCGAGTCGGTGCAGCCCGTCGTCGGCAAATCGATCACCGGCACGCCGGTCTACGCGCTGGCCCCGCTTCCTCCCGGCGCCTCGCCCGCCGCGGCCGCACCGTCGATCGGCCCCGCCGGCTCGATCGGCCCGTACGTCAACGCGACCGGTGGCGGCAGCAGCCCGCAGATCGGCCTGTCGTTCGACGATGCCGCCCGCAACGCGCGCCCCGCCGTCGAATCGTCGCAACGTCGCGCGCATCGCGAATCCGGCTACGGCTCCGCGGGTGCCGTCGGCCCGGTCACCCAGCAGCGCCGCGCCCACGAGCCCGAGTTCACCACGCGCGACAAGCCGCAGACGTTCGAGCACGTGTTCACCGCCGAGTCGCAGCTGCAGGGTCAACGCCGCCGCTGGCCGCTCGCGCTCGGTGGCCTGCTCATCCTCGGCGGTGCCGCGGCCGCGATCACGCTCGTCGTCACCTCGCGCAACCGCATCTCGGACGAGCCGCCGCGCGATGCCGCGGTCGTCACCACGCCCAGCGATGCCGTCGTCGTCGCGCACGAGGACGATGCCGCGCCACACGATGCGATGCTGACGCCCGACACGCCCGACATCGTCGTCGTCGATACGCCCGATGCGCGCATCGGTCCGCGCCCGCGCACCGATGCCGGCATCGTGGTGGCGATGGTGCGCGACGCAGGCCCCGCGCGCGGCGTGGTGATCCAGGTGATCACCAAGCCCGAGGGCGCGAACCTCTACGACGGCTACAGCTACACCGGGCCCGGCGGCACCAACATCGAGCGGCCGCTCGGCAGCAAGCTCGATCTCGAGTGCCGGATGTCGGGCTACAAGTCGGGCCGCGTCCACCTCGACTTCGACGGCAAGACCGAATACGTGCTGTGCACGCTGACCCGCATCAAGGTCTGCGTCAAAGAGCTCAAGAATCCGTTCGACGAGTGCCAGGACGACCCGGCAGCTACCCAGAAGCCCTGAGGCGCATCAGCCGCACGAGCGCGATGCCACCGATCATCGCCGCCACGAACACCACCGTCTCGACGCGCCCCGTTCCCACTGCCACCAGCGCCGGTCCCGGGCAGAAACCCGACAGTCCCCAGCCGACGCCGAAGATCATCGCGCCGCCGACGAGCGGCACGTCGATCTTCGTCGGCTCCGGCCAGTGAAACGCCCGCGCGAACAGCGGCGTGCTGCGCTTGCGCGACAGATACGCCACCGGCGCATAGACGCCGATCGCGCCGGCCATCACGAACATCAGCGTGAAGTCCTCGAGCTCGAGGAACGCGACGATCCGCCCGGGCGACGACATGTCCGAGATCATCAGCCCGACGGCGAACAGCACGCCGGCGATCAGCGCGGCCGCGGCCTTCACGATCCACCTCCCGACGCACCCCGGATCGCGACGGTGATCATCGCGGTGACCATGAACACGCAGACCGCGACGAACGATCGCCTGGAGCCGCGCGAGATGCCGCACACGCCGTGACCGCTCGTGCAGCCGTTGCCGAGCGTGGTGCCGGCGCCGACGAGCAACCCCGCGATCGCGAGCTGTGCCATCCCCGCGACGTTGCCGCCGAACGCACCGGGCACGAGCTGCGCACCGATCACCCCGCTGGCGATCAAGCCGGCGAGAAACGCGAGTCGAAAGGGCCGGCCATCATCGTCGTCGATGTCGAGCGCACGCCCGAGCGTGCCGCTGATGCCGGCGATCCGGCCGTTCGCGATCAGCGCGATCGCGGCGGCGAGCCCGATCAACGCACCGCCGAGCAACGCGCGAAGTACAGACTCGAGCGTCACGGGTACTGCCTCGACATCGGGCGATTGATAGCAGGCACGCCACAGCCTGTCTCCTGGCGGAACACTCGCCGATCATCAGTTGCGCCATGGTTGCTGCCGGCCGTGCCGAAGGCGGACCGAAAACGCCGAAGGCCTCCGGAGAGGCCTTCGTGTCCGTTGGGGCGACGGGGAGTTAATCGGGGCGGCGCGAGAACCGCGGGTCGCCGGGGAACGGGTCGGCGGTCTCGCGCGTCATGATCTCGCCCTGATCGGGGAGCGGCTCCGCGTTGATGCCGAGGGCCGCGAGGCCGGCGGCGTTGTTGTAGCGGAGCTCCGCGACGGCGATCGGGCGACCGGCGGCGCGCACGAACTTGGTGAAGCTGGCGGCCGAGTAGCGCGACTCGCCGAACTCGGTGCCGAGGCCCGGGCGGGTGTTGCGCTGCACGTCGGGCGGCGGTGGCGGCATGTACTCGTCACCACCGATGTCGCGGTCTTCGGTCTCGATGTGGCGCGGCGCGGGCGAGGGGCGAACAGCGGGGGCGCCACCGGAGGGCGCGGTGGGCGCGATGTACGGGCGGCGCGCGACGCTCTCGCCACCGCGGGTGGCCACCGAGTCGGGCTTGGCTTCGGCGGGAGCACGCTTCGCCGTCTTCGCCGGCTCCGAGCGCGGGGCGACGCCCTTGTCGTACGAGCGACCGCCGCCACCCTCGTCCGCGAGATCGTCCTCGTACGAGTACGGCTTGCGATAGCGGCCATCATTGTCGACGATGATCTGCTGCTCGGCGTGCTGCTCCTCGAAGATCGCGACCGCGATCACGCCGACGTTGCGAGCCTTGCCCTTCTTGTTCGCGTAGGAGTCGTTGACCGAGTTGAAGCGGAACGTGGCGACGTCGTTGGTCGACGTGCGGAAGCCTTCGATGCGGACCTCGCCGTACGGCGGCACCACGTAGCCGCGCTTGCGCAGGTCGCCTTCCTCGCCATCGATGACGTCGAGACCATCGACCGTGACCACCGCCTCGACTCGGCGAGCGGTGGGGTTGGTGACGCGGATGATGTAGCGCTCGCCCGCGTTGCCCTGGACGTAGAAGCGATCGCGCTGACCGTAGGTCGGGAGGGTGTCGCCGTTCTCGCGGATGACCTGCACGTCGTACGGCGCGCGAATCTTGGCGTCGGCGATGCCGATCGCGATCGCGGTGCCCGGCGGAGGCGTGGGCCCGAAGGGCTGGTCGGCCTGGGCGGTGGCCGAGCAAGCGACCGCCGCCGAAAGCAGGAACGAGGCGAGAAGGCTGCGCATTGCCAAATGAGACGCACGGGATAAGTCGGCGATCTAAAGGCGTGTATAGTCGCCGCCATGGCTCGGGCGCAGACGTCTCAGAAGAAAGCGAAGGCTTCCAAGGCTGCCAAACCTAAGGCCAAAACGAACGGTAAGGCCAACGGGAAGGGCCCTGGCAAGAGTGCCGGCAAGAAGGGCAAGGACGTCACCGAGGCGGACCCCACCCTCTTCGATCCGCTGACCCCCGGCGAGATCGCCGATGCCCTCCGCACCCTGACGGAGGACCGCCGACTGGGATCGATGGCGAAGGTCGGGCGCTATCGCGTGATCTGCACCGAGCCGCTCGTCACCAAGCCGCCGCACCCGATGGCCGGGCACCGGCTGGCGCGCGTGGTCGCCTACGACTACGCCGCGGATCGCGCGGTCGATGCGTGTGTCGATCTCGATGCCGGCGTGGTGACGCACCTCGAGCTGTCTCGCAGCCAGCCGATGCTGTCGCGTGACGAAGAAGCGCTCGCCGCGAGCATCGCGATGGTCGATGACCGCGTGCGCAGCAAGCTCTCGATCGGCGACGTGCCGCAGATGACGATGCACTACTGGGGACGCAACGCGAAGGACATCGCGTATTCGCGCCGCAGCGCCGCCGTGGTGTTCGGCCGCGACGCTGGCCACGCGACCCTCGTCGCGGTGGTGGATCTGATCGACAACACGGTGACGCAGATCGTCCCGGCGGAGCTCTGGTGAGACAATGAGCGCAGGCAACGTCATTCAAGAAGCGAACTGGAAGTTCCACTGGCGGCTCACCGAGTCGGCCGGGATCATGGTCTACCTCGCCGACTACAAGGGGAAGCGAGTGCTGTGGGAAGGGTCGATGCCGTACGTCACCATCGATCACCAGCGGCAAACGCTCGAGGTCGAGCAGGAAGGCACCGAGGTCCACGGTCCGTGGTGGGTGCCGCTCGGCTCGCGCACGCTGCAAGGTCCGGTGCGCGTCCAGAGCTTCCGCGGCGGCGTCGAGCTCTCGGCATCGTTCGAGGCCGGCCCGTACCAGTACACGCAGCTGTGGCGCTTCCACGACGATGGCCGGCTGTGCCCGTGGCTCACGATCTACGGTCCCGGCGTCCACGACCAGCACACCTATCACCCGCACTGGCGGTTCGACTTCGATCTCGACGGCGCCGGCGAGGATGCGTTCGAGCGCTTCGAGGATTCGCGCTGGCAGCGCGTCGAGCAGGAGGGCTGGTTCCCCTACGGCGGCGAGGCCGACGAGAAGGGCGATGTCTGGCGCCAGGTCGATTTCGGCTCGCGCTCCTCGATCAACATTCGCCCGCACGCGTGGGATGACGCCGAGGTGTTCGCGATCCGCTACCACGACGGCGAGTGGCCGCCGTTCTCTCCGCGCAGCGCGGCGGGCTCGGCGACGTTCCCGGCGGCCTACGTCGGCGATGAACCGCTCGACGGCGACGACATGACGCTGTGGTACGTCGCGCACGTCCACTTCGATCAATCGTTCCCGTACACCGCGGGTCCGTGGATCCGCGTCGAAGGCCTGGCCTGATCCGAGTGCGTTCCACAACCGCGTGGCTGTGAGGACACGCGACGGCAAGACTGCTGCAAAGTCGATGAGATGCCCGCGGCATCCGGGATGCAGCTTCGAGTGGTCCCATGGAATCGCTCGAGACTGTTGCTCCGGCACCTTCGTGGACGCGGCCTGAAAAGCAGCGTCTACAGCTTCGTCGCGCACTCCCGCTGCTCGGCGGCGCAGCGATGATCGGCTTCTCGCTGGTCACCGGCATGTTGCTGGCCGACGAAGGCTCTGCGGCGGCGCCGGCGGTGATCTCGATCCCGGTTCCCGTCCCCGTCCAGCTCACGCCGGCTCCTGTCGCGCCGGCGCCGATCAACGTCACGGTGGCCGCGCCCGAACCGGCCCCTGTCGTCGAGGAGCCGAAGCCGCCGCTGCGCCTGCAGGTGCCGATGCTCGATGCCGAGTGCTACGGCCGGATCACCGCCGACGGGTTGTCGCCGCGGTGCAGCTGGGACACCGGCTTCCCCGCGATCTCGGGCGACGGCCGTCAGATCGCCGATCTCGCGATCGGCGGACCGATGGGTACCGACGTTGCCGTCGTGCTCTACGACGTCAAGACGTCGAAGGAGATCCGGCGGATGACGATCTCGAAGCTCGACGGCTTCGACTACGACAAGCAGGAAGAGCCGGCCGTGCGCGCGAAGGTCGTGCAGCGGACTGCGGCGGCGCAGCGCGTGCTCGCCGCGAACAAGTTCCGCACACTACAGTCGCTCGGCGAGCATCGGACGGGCTACGGCGCACCGGAGGATCCGCCCGACGTCACCGGTGATCCGAAGGCGATCCACGCGGAGTGGACCGACGCGACGATGCGGCTCGTCGATCCGACGGCGCGCGTCGAGCTGTGGCGCCACACGTTCTCGGCATCGCCGCCGAAGGGGCGGACCGCGGATCCCGACGAGGAGTGCAGTGCCTGGTCGATGGTGCGGGTCGACGCCTGGTGGGATCCGCAGGCGCGCGTCGTCGTCGGTCAGCTGCTGCATCATCACGGCGGCTGCATGTGCGGCAGCTCGAACGTCATGCAGGTGTTCGCGCTCTGAAGGCCTGCTGAACAGCCAAGTCTTCAGACTCCGAGCGCGGGCCGCGCTAAGCTCGCGGCCGTGAGACGGTTGGTCGTCTTCCTGCTGCTCGCCGCGTGCTCGTCGAAGGGCCCGCAGGGCTTCTCGAGTGGCGGCGGCGTCGAGGATCGCTGGACGTTGCCGCTGGTGGGGCCGCTCGAGGATGGCCTGCTGATCACACCGGTGACGATCGGCACGAGCGGGCCGTACCTGTTCGCGCTCGATCCCGATGCGCCGATCTCGGCGGTCGACGGTGATCTGGTGAAGCGGCTCGGCCTGCGCGCGTTCGACGGCCCACCGCGCTACGACGAGACCGGCGGACCGCAGCCGCGGCTCTACGTCGAGATGTCGGGGCTGGAGGTCGGCACGCTGATCATCGAGCGGCGGCGCGCGATCGTGGTCAAGGCGAACACGTTCGACAGCGTCGGCCGCCGCATCCACGGCGTGCTCGGCGCCGACGTGCTGGCGACCGGCGTGGTGTTCGGGTTCGACCGCGATGCGGGCATCGCGACGCTCGTCGAGGACACCGCGTTCACGCCGCCGGCCGGCGCGATCGCGCTCACCTATCACGACGTCGCGAAGCCGTTGCCGGTCACCGCGCGCCGGGTCGTCAAGGCCACCGTCGGCGATGCGGCGCTCGATCTCCACGTCGATCTGGGCACCACGGTGAGCCAGCTGCGCGACTCGCAGTGGCAGACCGCGAAGCTGGTCGCTCGTGATCTGGCGACCTCCGCGGTCGACGAGGCGGGCACGGTTCGCCGGATCGACAAGGTGAGCGAGCCGGCGGCGGTGACGGCCGGTGCGGTGAGCTCGCGACGCGTGGTGTTCGTGCCGTATGCCGACGCGCGGTGGGCGGAGCACGAGGTGGCGGGCACGCTCGGACTCGGCTTCTTCGCGGCGTACGACGTCTGGGCGCAGTGGCCCACGCGCACGTTCCACCTGGTGCCGCGATCACAGGAGTCGCTCGCCAAGCGCATCGCCCGCTGGGAGCAAGGCGCGCTCGACAAGTGCACGGCGCCCGGCTGCGCGACCGTGCGCTTGATCGATCCGCTCGCCGGCAAGCCGCTCGAGGAGGGCAAGCCTCACCCCGGGGTGATCCTGTCGGTGACGCGCGAGGAGCGCGCCGGCGGCATGCCGCTCGAGGTGTTGCTCGAGGCCAAGGAAAAACCTCAGCTGCCGCTGGTGATCGTCAACCTGCCACCGCACGTCGATCGGTTGATCGACCAGCTGCCGGCGGAGTTCGTCGGCGTGAACCTCACCGTGGTCGATGTCGGGCCGCACCCGCGCGACTGCCCGCCGCAGCTCAAGAATGGCTGCGTCGACAAGCTCGCTCGTCCCTGATCGATGTCCCGCTGGATCGCTTGACGCCGCGCGGCAGCGAGGGAAGATCGCCCGTCATGGCCGCAGCGCACGTTGTCACGGAAGACGAAGTCGAACGCACCATCAACGCCTTCACCAAGCTCGATCAGCGAGGTGACAAGAAGGCGATGAACAAGCTCGCGCTACGGCTCCAGAAGGAGCAGCCGTTCCTGCTCCAGCACGCCGCCGCGGTTCGCAGCGAGCACGGCGATGCCACGGGCGAGGCCGCGGTGTTCTACGCCACGCTGGTGTGGGCGATGTTCGATCGCCGCGGCGAGGCCACGCTCCCGCGCATCACCGCGAAGAACCTCGCCGATGCCGACGCGATCGTCACCGCCGCCTGGGAGAAGGTCGAGGGCATCGCCGACAAGGCGCCGCACGAGCGGGTGTCGCCCGACCTGGTGAAGACCCAGCCGAGCATCTACAGCAAGCTCTCCGAGCTCCTGGCCGAGGACGTCAAGGAAGCCGCGATGACGCTCGATACGGCGAACGCGATCATCAAGCCCACCCAGGTCGTGATCGAGGCGTTCGATGCCGCGATGGCGGGCCGCCGCCCGGGCGAGAAGCAAGGCACCGTGGCCGCCGCGGCGAAGCCGGGTCGCAACGAGCCGTGCCCGTGCGGCAGCGGCAAGAAGTTCAAGAAGTGCCACGGCGGCGTCGACGCCGTCGGGTAACTACCCGAGCCTGGTGGCGATTCGGTGCTGGCAAGCCGAGTTGCCTGAGAGCAAATCCCCACCGGTCACTCCCAGGCTAACGAACATGCCGCGGCAGCCGAGGCTGCCTCCAGCGCTCCCGATCCCGGTGATCCAATCGCGCGATCGGACTCGAGTTTGGTCTCGCGCCTGACTCACGGTGTCATGGGCGATCGTTTGCACTCCTCCGAGACATGCGCCGTCGCTTCTCTCTGCTGGTCGTACTCGGCTTCGCGTTGGCTGGAACAGGATGCGCAGCCGAGATGGCCGACAGCGATAGCGGCGAGGAGTTCGACTTCTCGACCGACGAGGATGGCAAGAGCGACGGTGCGTCGTTCAACCAGCACGACATCCTCTCCGACGAGCTGTTCACGAATGCTGATGCGATGACCGTCGAGGACGTCCAGGCGTTCTTCGAGCGCTCGCCCTACGGCAACCGGTCGTGGCTCGCCGACTTCCAGGTCGAGGGCGTGTCCGCGGCACAGTTCATCGTCGATGCCGCGCAGGCGCAGCAGATCCATCCGCTGATGCTGATCGCGCGGATGCAGGTCGAATCCTCGCTCGTCGCCAAGACGGTCAAGCCGTCGCAGTCGCGTGTCGACAAGGCGCTCGGTTGCGGCTGCCCCGACGGTGGTGGTTGCTCCAGCTCGTTCCGCGGCTTCGGGCCGCAGATGCAATGCGGCGCCGAAACGCTTCGCAAGTGGTTCGATGCCTCGATCGACGGCACCGGACAGTGGCGCCTGGGCGTGTCGCGCAAGACGCTCGACCCGCGCACGGTGACGCCGAAGAATCACGCGACGGCTTCTCTCTACGCTTATACGCCGTGGGTCCTCGTCGGATCGGGCGGCAACTGGTTGGTGTGGAACGTGACCCGGAAGTACGTGCGCCACGCGGAGGCCAACGGGCTGGTGCACTGAACAGTTCGACACTCCGGGTGCCAGCCTGGAGAGTCGAGGATGGCTGCCAACGGGGGTAATTCTGCCCCCGTTGGTTTTTTCGGCGACTGATCGAGCTGCCGGTGTCGCTCCCCGGGCGTCGCCTCGAAGGCGTGATCACGAGGACATCCGGGCGGCATCGCGCGTGCTTGGAGAAAGCGCATGCGGCGACTGCTCGCGATGATGTTGTTACCGGCGTGTGTCAGCGCCGCGCCCGATCTCGATCTCGACGCCGAGCTCGAGGACGGCAAGGGCGACGCGAGCACGCAGCTCGTCTACCTCAACTTCGGCGGCGATCGGCTGACCGGCGGCGACTGCTCCGACGCTCGCGCGAACTGCTCGTCGCTGGTCGCGGGCACACAGGACTTCGCACCGTTCACGCTGTCGACCGAGTGGGATCGCGGCAAGGTGGTCGCGGCGATCACCAGCTGCGTGGCGCAGTTCTTCGACGACATGAACGTCCGCTTCGTCACCACGCGGCCGAGCGGCGGCGACTACACGATGATGATGATCGGCGCGATCTTTCCCACCCAGCTCGGCTTCGCGCAGAACGGCCAGGGCCCCTACGGGCGCGCGCCGGTCGATTGCGGCAATCGCAACAAGCGGGACATCGGCTTCATCCTCCTCGAGGACGACGTCGATCCCGACTTCTACTTCATGTGTCGCTCGATCGCGCACGAGCTCGGTCACACGTTCGGCATGGTCCACACGCAGGGTCCCAACGCCGTCCACAACACGCGGGTCGACATGATGTGCGAGACGGCCGAGTGCGCGAACGCCGTCGCCAGCGGAGATCGGTGGGACACGGTCAACAAAGAAATGTCCTCCGAGGTCGAAGCCTGCGACGGGAGGGAGACGCAGAACACCTACGCACGCCTCGTGGAGACGCTCGGAGTCAGGCGATAATGGCGACGTGCCTGCCGAGGGGATCCACGTCACCGCGGTTCGCGAGGCGATGGCCGCCGCCGGGCTGGCCCCCGAGCTTCGCCGCAGGTTGATCCGCCACGACGATGCGGCGCGGTTCGGCGCGATCCTCGTCGACCTGCCGTACTTCCATCAGTTCGCGCTCGAGGTCATGCGCTACCTCGCAGGCATCCCGGCGCAGCCGTCGCGATTCGGCGCCGCGCTCCACGACGGCGGTGCGGTGGAGCTCCTGCTCGCGCTGCTCGACATCGCGCGCAGGGAGCATGACGAGGTCCTCGGTGCGGTCGCGCTCGGTGTGGCCTCGCACTGCTCGATCGATCGCGGGCTCCACCCGCTGATCAACGCCCTCGCCCGCCTCCACCGCGAGGGTGCGAATCACGATGCCGCGCATCGCGAGGTCGAGAAGTTCCAGTCGATCTGCTTCCACGAGGTCTATCTCGGTGGCGATCGAATGGGCACGTCGGGGATCACCGGCCACCTCAAGATCCGGCTGATGGGAGAGCTCGACGATCGGCGCGCGTCGCTGATCCGCGAGGCGTGGCGCAACGCGCTCGGCGATGCCCCTTCACACGACGAGCTCCTCGGCTTCCGCCGCGGCTATCGCGCGCACTGCCGGCTGCTCGGCACGCCGCTCGGCAAGCGCCTCGCCCCCGCTGCCGCGAAGGAGCGCGCGCGGCCGATGTACCTGCGAGGCTCGTGGGGCACGTTCGAGCGCTCGCTCGAGGATGCGATCACCGCGTCGGTTCAGGTGATCAACGCCGCCGGTGCCGTGCTCGATGCCTCGACGCACGACGTGCCCGCGGCACGCGCGCATCTCGCGTCGCTGCTACCGCGCGGCACCATCGATCCGGACCACGAGATCGATCTCGGCGCGCGCTACGAGGTCACGCTCAAGTTCGGCGAGCGCCGGCTTGTCCCGCGCGCCTAGTGGCGGGTGCCGTCGGCGCCGACTTCCCACACCATCCCGGAGTACATCAGCTTGCTGAGGTCACCGGGGCCCTGCTTGGCGATCGCGTCGTCGACCTGCTGGTGCGCGAGCGACTCGTACGTCGCCTTGTCCGTGCGATGGAGGATGCCCATCGGCATCGGGAAGTCCGGCTGGACGAGCTGCGAGAGCAGGTGCGCGTAGAGCTGGCTGCCCTTCTCGTCGTGGACGAGCAGCTTCGAGGTATCGCCGCCGACCACGTCGACGATCTCGGGGCGCAGGCCGGCGCCGAGCGCGATGCCCTTGGTGCCGTCGGCGAACACCAGCGGCTTGCCGTGCTCGAGGCGGATCTGCTTGCCCTTCGGGTCGTCCTTGACGCCTTCCCACACGCCGTCGTTGAAGACGGGGCAGTTCTGCAGCATCTCGATGAACACCGAGCCCTTGTGCTTGTAGGCCTCCTCGAGGATCTTGCCCATCAGCTTCGCGTCGGTGTCGGCGGCGCGCGCGATGAACGTGGCGCCGGCGCCGAGGGCGAGCGCGATCGGGTTGAGCGGGTGATCGATCGAGCCCGTCGGAGTGGACGGTGCACGCGTACCCGGCGCGCTGGTCGGCGAGTACTGGCCCTTGGTGAGGCCGTAGATCTGGTTGTTGAACAGGATGATCTTGAGATCCATGTTGCGGCGCAGCGCATGGATCATGTGGTTGCCGCCGATCGACAGGCCGTCGCCGTCGCCGGTGATCACCCAGACATCGAGCTCGGGGCGCGTGATCTTGAGGCCACTCGCGATCGCCGGCGCGCGGCCGTGGATCGTGTGGAAGCCGTACGTGTTCATGTAGTACGGGAAACGGCTCGAGCAGCCGATGCCGCTGATGAACACGGTGTTCTCGCGCTTGACGCCGATCGTGGCGAGCGTGCGCTGGACCGTCGCGAGGATCGCGTAGTCACCGCAGCCCGGTCACCAGCGAACATCCTGGTCGGACTCGAGGTCCTTCTTCGAGAGCTTGATCTTGACTGCTTCGCTCATGCTCATCCCCTATGCGTTGGCCTGAGGCTGGGTGGAGGAGGTGGCGATCACCGTGGAGCCGGAGAGCTCCTTCTCGATCGCGGAGGTGACCTCGGCCACCTTGAACGGGAGGCCCTGGATCTTGTTGAGACCGACCGCGTCGACGAGGAACTTGTCGCGGATCACCATGCGCAGCTGGCCCATGTTGAGCTCGGCGACGATGACGCGCTTGAAGTTCTTGATGACCTTCGCGAGGCCCGGCTCGAGCGGCGACAGCCAGCGCAGGTGCGCGTGCGACACCGCCTTGCCCTGCGAGGCCAGCAACTGCTGCGCCTGCCGGAGCGCACCGTAGGTACCGCCCCAGCCGATCACGAGCACGTCACCCGACTCGGCGCCCGCCAGATCGAGCTCGCCGATGTCCTGCGCGATGCGATCGACCTTGGCCTGTCGCACGTGCGTCTGCTTCTCGTGGTTCTCCGGCGCGTAGGAGATGTTGCCGGTCAGCGCATCCTTCTCGATGCCGCCGATGCGGTGCTCGAGACCGGGCGAGCCGGGGATGACCCACGCGCGCGCGAGCGTCTTCGGATCGCGCTCGTACACGAAGTACTTCTCCGGATCGGTGCGGTGCTGGACGTCGAAGCGCTGCAGCGTGGACAGGTTCGGCAGCGCCCACGGCTCGGAGCCGTTCGCGATGTAGCCGTCGGAGAGCAGGATCACCGGCACCATGTAGCGGGTGGCGATCTTGACGGCCTCGATCGCGCAGTAGAACGTGTCGCCCGGCGACTTCGCGGCGAGCACCGGCAGCGGCGACTCGCCGTTGCGACCGAACAGCGACTGCGAGAGATCGCTCTGCTCCGT
>JAEYYY010000241.1 GCA_023430775.1 Pseudomonadota bacterium | reverse complement strand
CGACCGTACTCCTCTAGTTCAGCGCGAGGGCCGCGCCGAACGTCTTGCGCAGCTGCTTCTGCAGGCTCGCGGAGATCGGGCGCGCGACGAGCTCGAGCCGCTCGAGCTTGCGGTAGTGGTTCGCGTCGGCGATCAACCGAAGCACGCAGCCATCGTCGAGCTTGGTGCGGCGAAACGCCAGCCGCCGGAGGTGACGCGCGATCGGTGCGGTCGGCAGCTCGGCGAGCAGCCACGCCTGCGCGCGATTGCTCGGCAGCGCGAGCGACAGCGCCTGGAGCTGCGGACCGAAGTCGCGATGGAGCAGCGGGCCGAACACCGCGGCGATGTTGTCGGGCTGGCCGTAGCGAAACGCGAGCTCGAGCTCGGCGAGCTGCGGCAACTTCGCGGCGACGAACCGGCGTGCGTCGTCGGCGCGCAGGTGGGTGACGACCAGCCGGCGCGCCGAGGGCAGGGCGATGTCGTGAAGCTCGACGTCGGTACCGTCGAGCTCGAGCACCTCGAGGCGCGGGAACGCGGCGTACAGCGGGCTGACATCGTGGAGCGGGATCGGGCCGTCGATCCACGGATTGCCGAGGTTCATGCCCTCGCGCACCACGATCTCGGTGAGGCGAGGAAACCGTGGCGCGAGTCGCGCGAGCGTGGCGAACACCGGGCCGAGGTCGCCGCGGCCGTCGAACCGGACGGACTCGATCGCGATCCGGCGGAGCAGTCGCAGCTCGCGCCGGGCGGCGAGCGCCGGCAGGCAGTGCTCGAGGGACTCCTCGCCCTGGTGAGGCAGCTCGATACTGTCGACGAAGCCGCGCTTCCAGCGCAGGTAGGTCGGAGACGGCCGCGCGAGCGCCTGGGTGATGTCGGCGTTGCGCTCGGCGACGAGGGTGTCCTCGCGGCGCGCGAGCTCGGGGCTGTCCTTGGTCATCCGGCCGGTGGCGACCACGATCAGCTCGCCGAGCGGATCGCCGCGCTCGATCAGCTGATCGGCAAGCACGCGCAACGGCTCGAGCTCGAGGTCCGCGGGGCCTGCCGCGATCCGATCGAGGAGCTCGTCCACTCGGCAAGCCTACACGTCGTCGGCGCGATGAGCTGATCACGGGGTAGGACACTGTGGGCGCGATCGTCTGTGAGTGGCGGCCAGGTTGTGCGGGAGCGCGGAACGGAGGACGATGCCGTTCATGATGAGGGGCTCTTTGCTCGTCGCGGTCGTGCTTGTCGGCTGTGGACCCAAGGTCATCGACGGACCCGACCCGGATGCAGGGCTCACACCGGTGTGCGAGCCGGGCACGAGCGAGGTTTGCTACAGCGGACCGCCGGGCACGCAAGGTGTCGGGCCGTGCGTTGCCGGCGGTCGCGTGTGCGGCTCCGACGGGCAATGGAGCCAGTGCTCGGGCGAGGTGCTGCCGGCCGGCGAGGTCTGTGGCAACACGGTCGACGACAACTGCAACGGCATGGTCGACGAGGAAGCCGATCAGGATGGCGACGGCTTCACCAACTGCGGCGGCGATTGCTGCGACTCCGCGAACGAAGGCTGCGCGAGCCCCGAGCTCGTCAACCCGGGTGCGTTCGAGGCGGCCGGCAACATGCTCGACGACGATTGCGACGGCACGGCCGACAACATCCTCGCCGCCAACTGCGACGCCGCGCTGAGCTCGAGCTCGGCGAGCGGCCTCGACTACGCGGCCGCGATGGATCTCTGCCAGACCGCGACCGAAGATCCGGGCGACACCCGCTGGGGCGTCATCTCGGCGACGTTCTCGCGTGCCGACGGCACCGGCGCGCCGAACGCGGAGCAGCGATCGATTCGCACCACGTTCGGCTCCACCACCGTGCAGAGCGGCGGCGCGTTCGCCGTGCTGTCGACGGGCGCCGCGGCGGCCCCGGGCCAGACCAACCCCGCGCATCGCGACTTCCAGCGCAGCGGCGAGGTCGGGACCTCGAGCGGCTTCCCGGCCGACTTCCTGACCGCGAACGGCGGCACGCTGCCGAACACGCCGGGCTGTCCCGATCTCGCGGCCGGCACCACGGCGCGCGATCCGGTGATGTTGACGCTGCGCATTCGCACGCCGACCAACGCGAAGAGCTTCTCGTTCTCGATGAACTTCTTGAGCTCCGAGTATCCCGAGTGGACGTGCAGCCCGTTCAACGACTTCTTCGTCGCGCTGCTCGACTCGTCGTTCTCCGGCACGCCGGCGAACCCCACCGACAAGAACCTCGCGTTCTACTCGCCGGCGCAGAACCAGATCTTCCCGATCGGCGTCAACCTCGCGTACGGCGACACCGGCCTGTTCCAGCAGTGCCTCGACGGCGCGACCGGCTGCGGCGGTGGCTCGATCGCCGGCACCACCACGGCGTGCAGCAACACCAGCGAGCTGGTCGGTACGGGGATGGACATCGCGAACCCGGGCCCGCAACCGCAGTTCACCGGCGAGCCCGGCGTGTGCGGCGCGAACAACCTGCTCGGCGGCGGCACCGGCTGGCTGACCACCACCGGCAACGTGGTCGGCGGCGAGATCATCACGCTGCGGCTCGCGATCTGGGATACCAGCGACGGCTTCTACGATTCGCTCGCGATCGTCGACAACTTCCAGTGGTCGGTCGAAGCCAGCCAGCCGGGCACGGTGCTCCAGAAGCCGAAGCACTGAGATCTCCAGGCGAAAAAAAGCTGCTAAGAAACCGCCGCCTCGTGCGCTGACGGTCAACGGCTCGACGCCGGGTCACGATGCACGACGCAACCAGAGCAGAGTGGATCGCCGAAGCACTCGCACAGTACGAGGGTCCACTCCTGCGCTTCGCGACGAAGCTCTTGCGCGATGGAGATCGCGCGAGGGATGTCGTTCAGGAGACGTTTCTCCAGCTCTGCCAGCAAGACCGCGCCGCGATCGAGGGACACCTCGCGCCGTGGTTGTTCCGCGTGTGTCGTAACCGGGCGTTCGATCTCCGCCGAAAGGAGTCACGCGTGGAGACGATCGCAGAAGTTTCTCCCGCCGCGGATCCGAATCCCGATCCGTCGCAGGTGGTGCAACAGAAACAGGAGGGGAGCCACGTGCTCCGCATCCTCGAGACCTTGCCGGAGGCGCACCAGGAAGCGGTGTACCTGCGGTTCCAGAGCGGCCTCTCCTACAAGGAGATCGCCGAGATCACCGGTCACTCGGTGACCAACGTCGGCTTCATGCTGCACGCCGCGGTCAAGAAGATCCGCGCGCACATGGACACGATGTCCCGGCAACTCCCGCACGCACGGGTGATGGAGGGTTCGCGATGATCGACTTCGATGATCCCAAGTGGACCGCCTACGCGCTCGGCGAGCTCGATGCAGAGC
Organism: Pseudomonadota bacterium; assembly: GCA_023430775.1. Classification (GTDB taxonomy): domain Bacteria; phylum Myxococcota_A; class Polyangia; order Haliangiales; family Haliangiaceae; genus JABFXX01. Next base: position 6,775 of record JAEYYY010000241.1, on the reverse strand, counting down.
AGCGCGCCGAGTGCGAGCAGATCCTGAAGGCCAACCCCGAGGCGCGCGCGTACGTCGAGTCGCTGCGCGAGGCGATCGGTTCGATCGAGACCGAGCTGGCGACACAGCCGGCGCCCCAGCTCGACGATCTGCAGCGCAAGCGGATCGAGAACGCGGCGAAGTCCTCGGCGAAGCCGTCGCGCAAGCGCTGGTGGTTCGCGGGCAGCGCGGCCGCGGCGAGCGTCGCGGCGCTGGTGTTCGCGGGCAAGACGCTGTCGTCGCAAGACGCCGCGGTCGGCACGGCGAGGCAAGAGATGCTGGTCGAGCAGGCCGAGTACGAAGACACGCCCGCGATCGCGTCCAACACCGCAGCCGCGGGGTCGGGTGCGCTGGCGGCGGGCGCCGACATGACGAAGAACGAGCTGATGACCCTCGATGAGGGCAAGATGGGGCTCAAGGCCAAGGGCAATATCCCCGCGACGACGCTCGCCGTGGCGGGCCGGCAGGTCGGTCCCGCGCCGGGGTACTACGCGGTCGACGGCAAGGATACGTGGTCGAACACCGAGGCCTACTCGCGGATCGAGGACAACCCGTTCCATCGCACCGACAAGGAGCCGCTGTCGACGTTCTCGATCGATGTCGACACCGCGTCGTACGCGAACATGCGGCGCTACCTCGAGAGCGGCATGCGGCCGCCGAAGGACGCCGTTCGCATCGAGGAGATGATCAACTACTTCAAGTACGACTACGCGACGCCGTCGGCGAACGAGCCGTTCTCGATCGCCACCGAGGTCGGCCCGGCGCCGTGGCACAAGGAGCACCAGCTCGTGCGCGTGTCGCTCGCGACCGCCGCGATCGACAACGCCTCGGTGCCGCCGCGCAACCTGGTGTTCCTGATCGACACCTCGGGATCGATGCAGGCGCAGAACAAGCTGCAGCTGGTCAAGCAGTCGCTGACGATGCTGGCCGAGTCGCTGCGCGAGCAGGATCAGATCTCGATCGTCGCGTACGCGGGCTCGGCGGGTCTCGTGCTGCCGCCGACCAGCGGTCATCACAAGGCGAAGATCATGGAGTCGCTCGCGCGGCTCGAGGCCGGTGGCTCCACCAACGGCGGCGCCGGCATCCACCTCGCGTACGCGACGGCGGAGCGCACGTTCAAGAAGGGCGGCATCAACCGCGTCATCCTGTGCTCCGACGGTGACTACAACGTCGGCGTCACCAGCGAAGGCGACCTGACGCGCCTGATCGAGCAGAAGCGCGAGAAGGGCGTGTTCCTGACGGTGCTCGGCTTCGGCATGGGCAACTACAAGGACTCGACGATGGAGAAGCTCGCCGATCGCGGCAACGGCAACTACGCGTACATCGACTCGCAGTTCGAGGCGAGGAAGGTGCTCGTCAAGGAAGCCGGCGCCACGCTCGTCACCGTCGCGAAGGACGTCAAGCTGCAGATCGAGTTCAACCCGGCGACCGTCGCAGGCCACCGCCTGATCGGTTACGAGAACCGCGTCCTCGCGCACGCCGACTTCAACGACGACAAGAAGGACGCCGGCGAGATCGGCGCCGGTCACGCGGTCACCGCGATCTACGAGATCGTCCCCGCCGGCGTCGCGGTGCCCACCACGGGCAAGGTCGACGATCTGAAGTACCAGCCGCAGGCGCCGGTCTCCAGCTCGTCGAGGGAGCTGCTCACCGTCAAGATCCGCTACAAGGAGCCGGCCGGCTCGACCTCGAAGCTGCTGTCGCGCGCCGTCGATGGCGAGTCGGTCCGCAAGGACCTGCAGTCGACGTCGAACGACTACCGGTGGGCCGCCGCGATCGCGGGCTTCGGCATGCTGCTCCGCGAGTCGCCGCACAAGGGCACGCTGACCTGGCAGCAGGTCTCCGCGCTCGCCGTCGGTGCCCGCGGTCAGGACCCGGATGGCTATCGCGCCCAGGCGATCAAGCTGATCGACCGCGCGACGCGCCTGCCGCCGTCGTCTCCCTAGACCGGGTCGAAGTTGTAGAACTCGCGCAACAGCCCGTACAGCTCGGGCTCGTTGCGCTCCAGCTTTTTCGGCTGCCGCCAGAACGCCTCGGTGGCGACGGCGAAGAACTCGGCCTCGTTGGTGGCGCCGTACTCGTCGATGAACGTGCGCTTGCCGTCCTCGACGCGCTGCTGCAGCTCGAGGAACGCCTCGCTACAGATCCGCGCCCACGCCTCGCGCGCCGCGCGGTTCGGCAACGGTGGCGTGCCGTCGACGCTGCCGTCGACCATGTCGATCTTGTGGGCGAACTCGTGGAACACGACGTTGCTCTTGCCGACCTCGCGCCCGCCATCCAGCACGTCATCCCACGCGAGGATCACCGGACCGCCGGCGCCGTGGGCCTGGCCGAGGATCGCGATGTCGCCCTCGTGCACCACCAGGCCGTCGCGCTGCGCGGGTGCCAGCATGGTCGAGGGATAGACCAGGATGGTCTCGACGTCCTCGTACAGCGAGTGCTCGCGGCCGAGCAGCAACACGCAGGCCTGGGTGGCGATCGTCACGCGATGCTCGTCGGTGAGCTCGAGGCCGCCGCAGCCCTCCCAGCCCTTCTCGTCGATGAACACCACGGCGAGGTCGCGCAGCCGCTCCTGCATCTCCGGCGCGAGCCGGGCGAACAGATGGACGTTGCGATCGATGTGCTCCTGCCAGCCCGCAGGAAACGGTGCCTCCTCGAGTCGCTTGCGTCGTCGATCCGTCAGCCAGCCGAACATCGCGGCATGGTCGCACGCTATCGTCGGGGTATGCCCGAAGTGATCATCATCGGCGACGGTCCGGGCGGCCTGTCCGCCGCGCTGTTCCTCGCGAAGAACAAGGTCAACGTCGTCGTCCTCGGCCACGACAAGACCGCGATGCACTGGGCGCTGCTGAAGAACTACCTCGGCATCCCCGAGATCAAGGGCAGCGACTTCCAGACCATCGCGCGCAAGCAGGTCACCGACTACGACGGCTGCATTCGCGACGAGATCGTGACCGCCGTGGCGAAGACCAAGGATGGCTGGAGCGTCGAGACCGAGAGCGGCAACAAGCTGACGGCGCAGTACCTGATCCTGTCCGAGGGCAAGGCGCCGAAGCTGGCCAAGCAGATCGGGCTCGAGTTCGACGACAAGACCGGCATCGCGACCGATCGCAACGCGTGCACCAGCGTCGGTGCGTACGTCGTCGGGCGGTCGGCGCGACCGGGCCGGAGCCAGGCGATCATCTCGGCGGGCGACGGCGCGGCGGCGGCGATCGACATCCTGTCGAAGATCAAGGGCGAGAACTTCGTCGACTGGGACGAGCCGCCGAAGAGCTGACGCTCGCGGTTTGTGGCCCCCTGACCTCGGCGGCGTTAGGGTTGACTGGTGGGCACACCCGAGCGACGCGTCGAGCCGCGGATTCCGGTCCGCCTCGTGGTGTCGTATTCGAACGCCGCCGAGTTCGTCAGCGAGTACGTCGAGAACCTGTCGTCGGGCGGGCTGTTCCTCGCCAACGCGACGCTGGTCCTCGGTTCGGAGATCGACATCGAGATCCGGTTGCCGGGGCAGGGCGAGTGGCGCGTCCGCGGCCAGGTGCGATTCCAGATCGATGCCGCGCAGGCGGCGGAGCAGCGGCGCCGGCCCGGCTCGGGCATCCAGATCACGCACGCCGCGCCGGGCTTCAAGGACGCGCTGCTCGGCTACCTGTTGCGGCTCGGTCGCCGGCGCGATGTCGCGGTGATGATCGACGCGATGCCGGGCGCCGAGGGGTTTGCCGCGGCGGGTTACCAGGTGGTCGACCTCGCCGATCCGGCGGCCTTCAAGACCGCGTTCGCCGATCACGTGATCGCGGTCGTCGTCCGGCCCGAGCAAGAGTTTCTCTATCGCGCGGCCGCCCAGGAGATCGGGAAGGGAGATGTGGTCTTCGTGCTCGAGGATCCCGCGCAGGTCCCCGATCTGGTCGCCCGCCTCGACGCGCTGCTGTAAAGACGGCGCGAGCGGTCGACTCGGGAGGTATGCGCCTCCTCGCAGCCGTCGTGCTCGCCTCGAGCACCGCCGCGGCCGCTCCGATCGAGATCCATCAGGCCGGCGACGGCTCGTTGCGCGCGCGGCAGGCCGTCGCGCCGACGGCCGCCACCGCCCACGTCACCAGCCGCACGCTCTACCTCCATCGCGATGGCGGCACCGTCACGCCGGGCAACAACAACTCGCAGACCAACACGTCGTCGATCGTCAAGCAGCCCTCGACGGTCGCCGGCTGGGACGTCGACGACGCGAAGTGGGCGATGACGATATCGTGCGTGCGCGCGATGTGGTCGCCGTTCGACGTCGAGGTCACCGACATCGATCCGGGTTCGACGCCGCACATGAAGGTGTTCGTCGGCGGCTCGCCGACCTCGATCGGCTTCCCCGGTGGCATCGGCGGCGTGTCGCCGATGGCGATCGACTGCAGCGTGGTCGAGCGCTCGATCGTGTTCGTGTTTCCCAGGAACCTCCACCACGATCCGCAGAGCGTGTGCGAGGTGATCGGCCAGGAGCTCGGTCACAGCTTCGGTCTCGATCACGAGCTCGAGCCGAGCGATCCGATGACCTATCTCGGCTTCGCCGGCGAGCGCACGTTTCGCGACAAGACCGTCGCCTGCGGCGAGACCACCGCGCGCCCGTGCGGCATCGATGGCCACGTCTGCACGCAGCAGCAGAACTCGTTCCAGCACCTGCTCGATCGGATCGGTGCGCCCGGGACCGATCACGCGGCGCCGGTGCTCGACGTCGTGACGCCGCGCGACGGCGATCGCGTCGAGCGCGGCTTCGAGGTGATCGCGCACGCCAGCGATAACGTCGAGGTCTCGCGCGTCACGCTGTTCGTCGACGGTGGCGCGGTGGCCGTCGATACCGGATCGATCGCGATCGCCACCGATCCGGAGCTGCCGGCCGGTGCTCATCAGCTCGTGATCGAGGTCGCCGATACCACCGGCAACACGACCACCGAGCGGCTCGACGTCTCGATCGATGATGGCGGCGGCCCCGACTTCGTGCCGACGATCGGTTGCGCCACCGGTGGCGATGCCGGCTGGCTCGTCGCGCTGGTGCTCGTCGGTGCCCGCCGGCGCCGGAAGATTTTTTCGATCAGATAACTCCGCGGCGTCGAGGGAACGCGGCCTGCAACCCCTCCGCGCATGTTGTCATTCATCAAGAATCTGTTCGGTCGTCAGCAACGTGGCTTCTTCGGGCGCAACGCGCAGCGGGTGAACAATCACCGCGGCGGCGTCGCGCTCGGCACTCTCGGGGCGATCGCCGCTCCGTTCGTCATCCGCAAGCTGAGGGCGCGCATGGCGCAGCGTCAGCAGGCCGCGCGCGCCTGAACTGGCGAGAACTCCTGGATGTTCTGATACTGGTCAGACGTTCAGGATAGGTTCGTCGCGTGGAGCCTCGGATCTGCTGCCTCGATCTCGACACGTTCTTCGTCTCGGTCGAGCGGCTCCTCGATCCGAGCCTTCGCGGCAAGCCCGTGGTCGTCGGCGGTCATCGCAACGGCCGCGGCGTCGTGACGTCGGCGAGCTACGAGGTGCGCGCGTTCGGCGTCCGCTCGGGCATGTCGATCCGCGAGGGGTCCGACAAGGCGCCCCGCGAGACGGTGTTCGTCCCCGGTCACGGCGAGGCGTACAGCGCCTACTCGGCGCGGGCGCGGCAGATCGTGGAGCGGTTCTCGCCGATCGTGATCGCCGCGTCGATCGACGAGCACTATCTCGACTTTCGCGGCTGCGAGCGCCTCTATCACCAGCCAGGCGACGCGGATGGCAACGCCACGATCCTGCGCGTCGTTCGCGAGATGACCGGTGCGATCGATCGCGAGCTCGGGCTCCCCGCGAGCGCGGGCATCGCCACCAGCAAGCCGATGGCGAAGGTGACCAGCGGGCTCGCCAAGCCGCAGGGCGTGATCCTGATCCCCGCCGGCACCGAGGCCGCCACGCTCGCGCCGTTGCCGGTGCGCAAGCTGCCGGGCATCGGGCCCACGGCCGAAGCGCGGCTCCACGCGATCGGCATCGTCACGCTCGGGCAGCTCGTCGATGCACCCGAGGCGCAGCTGCGTCCGATCTTCGGCGCCTACACGGCGGGCATTCGCGCATCGGCGCGCGGCCAGGGGCGCGAGGAGCTCGGGCGCGAACGCCCGGCGTTTCGCGAGCACGATCCCGAGGGCGTGGTCTCGGGCTCGATCTCGAACGAGCGCACGTTCGTCGAGGCCACCTCGAACACCGCGCGCGAGGTGTTGTCGGGACTCTCCGAGCGGGTCGCCCAGCGGATGCGCACGCGTGGCGTGCTCGCGGGACAGGTGACGCTCAAGCTGCGCTACACCGACTTCATCACGCTCTCGCGCGGCCGCACGATCTCGCCCACCAGCGACGACTTCGAGCTCCACCGGATCGTGCTCGAGCTGTATCGCGAGGCTCGCACGCGCACGCTGCCGATCCGGTTGCTCGGCATCCAGGTCAGCAAGCTGCGGCTCGCGGAGGCCCAGCTGCCGCTGTTCGGCGAGGACCTCCGGCGGGGCGAGGCCGTCGACACGATCCGCGACCGCTTCGGCTATCACGCGGTCCACCTCGCGTCGTCGATCTCCAGGCGTACACGCCGCGGCGATCGACGCTAGACTCGTCAGGAATGGGCGATTGCCCCGAACGCGCGAGGACGGTCGCGCTCGGCACCGGGACCCTCCGCTCCGAGGACGTCGCGGCGGCGCGCTCGCATGCCGAGTCGTGCGACGCCTGTCGTGTCGTGCTGAGCGAGGTCGGCACCGCACCGACGATGCGCGTCGCGCTCGAC
>JAEYYY010000184.1 GCA_023430775.1 Pseudomonadota bacterium | reverse complement strand
GACGTGCGGCACCGGTCGCGACGATCGCCATCGTCGCGCGTACCGAGAGCCCGTTGGAGCAGACCACCGAGACCTCGCGCGCGTGACGCCGCAGCCGCGTGACCTCGCACTCGTACTGGACCTCGGCGCCGAGGTTCAGGGCACGTGCGAGCAGCGCCTGCTGCAGCTTGGCGATCGGCACCAGCGCGATCGGCGGCTGACGTGCGAGCGTGTCGAGACGCTCGGCACGATCGAACCACCGAGGCAGCTTGCGCAGCTCGCCCGAGACGACGGTGCCGGACGCGAGATCTCTCTCGGTCCGGATCGCCAGCAGCGAGACGAGCTTGTCGTCGCGCACGTCGACACCGAGCTCGGCGAGGTGAGCGAGGTCACCGGTACGCGCGACCAGCAGCTGCGGGCGCGCGCGCGTGTCGCGCTCGAGAGGCGGACGCCGGTCGAGGACCAGCACCGCGAGACCGAGCTGCGACAGCTCGATCGCGACCGCGAGACCGACCGGTCCCGCGCCGACGATGGCTACATCGTAGTGACGGTTCGTTCGCGCAACCGCGAAGAGGTGAGACGGCGGCTCCACGACACGCCTCCGTCCTCCCCGTCGGTCGACAGGATAGAGATGACTTGATTCGGAACAGGCATGTACCAAGGCCTCCTGCGAGGGCGCGGTGTGCGCCGGGTGGATTCAGATCGCGCGCAGGCCGATGGCCACACGCAACCCGAGGGTCGGCAGTTTGATCGCGGCGTGCGATTTGTCAACGACGGAAATTCGCGCCGCGTGGAAACCGGGCGCGCGGCCGACGGTTACGGCTTGTCGAGTTCCGCGAGCAGCCTGGTGATCGCCTTCGCGAGCTCGGCGTCGGGCTTGTTGGCGCGCACCGTGGTGGCGAGCTGCTTCACGAGCGTGCGCGCCTCCGGCGTGTAGCTCGAGGCGGCGGGTGGCGTCGGCCCCGGACAGGTGCCGTACCAGCGCTGGCGAACATCGAAGGTGGCCTCGCCGAGCGCGGCGACGAGCGGGGCAGGGAGCTTGGTCGCGAGCAGGCGCTTGACCATCGCGAGCACGCGAGGCTGGTGGCGTTGCTCGATGAACGTGGTGTGTAGCCAACCCTTGCGGGTCTCGACCTCGTGTTTCGGATCGGTGAACAGGTTCTCGAACAGCTCGAGCGCCTCGGCGCTGCCGTTCTCGATCAGCGCCATCGTGGTGAGGTTGATGTAGCCATCCTCGGGCTTGCTGTACTTCTTCCAGAACGCGACCACGTCGGCGGGGCCCTTCTTCAGTGCGCCGCTGGCGCGCAACAGAGCGTCGGTGAGATCGCCGTCGTCGTTCCACGCCTTGGCGTTGATCAAGGCGACGAACGTGAACTGACCGAGCGAGCCCTCGGCAAACGCGCGCAGCACGGCGGGGAGCAGGCAGCGCCGGCCATCGGGTGCGTCGTGGATCTGCTTCGCGATCCGGCCGTCGAGCAGCAGCTTCTGGACCCTGGTGAGCCGCTTCGGATCACCGGCGCGCGCGATGGTGACCAGCGAGCGCGCGAGGATCACGGGATCCTGTTCGGTGAGGCCGCGCTCGGCCTCGGCCTCGGTCGGGAACGATTGCAGCGCGACGCACGGCGGCGGCGTCTTGCATGCATCGGCGTCGTGCGTGTTGACGAGTGCGATCAGCGCGGCGAGGACCCAGATCAACGAACGTGCCACGGCGCGAGGATATCTGAGTACGATGCGGCATGGCTGCGTTTCGTCGACGGACCGTGTTTGCCGCACCGGTGATCATCACGCTCGCGGCGGGGTGCTCGGGCAAGGACGACTCACCGGGCCGCACCAACAATCCGCCGGGTCCGATCGAGACCAAGCCGAAGCCGGCGTTCGCGGTCCAGTGGGACGTCCATCGGGTCGGTCCCGGCGAGTGCGAAGCCGAGGCGGTGCTCCACTGCGAGCCGAACGAGAGCTGCAATCCGCCGCCACCGCGTGCGAGCGAGTGTCCACCGGGAACGTCGGGCAAGACGATGATCCGCGTGGCCGCGCTGCCGAGCGGCAAGTGCGTGGTCGTGCCGAAGGGCTGCGCCGAGGAGAGCTGCGCGAAGCTCGACGCACCGTGCCCGCTGCCGCAGGGGAAGAAGCTGCCGGAGAAGTTCGTCGAGGTCTGGGTGGTGGAGAAGAACAAGAACGGCGATGGCGGCTGTCATGCCGAGGAGCCCGACGAGGATTGCCCGCCGAACGTCGACTGCAATCCGCCGGTGCCGAGGAAGATCGCGTGCCCGCCCGGTGTCACCGAGACCGTCGAGGTGCGCGTCGCGCGGTTGCCCGACAAGACCTGCGCGATCGCGCCCGACGGCTGCAACGCGCCGGCCTGCGTGACCGCGAAGACGCCGTGCCCTTAGCGAACGTAGATCGGCCGCGCCGGTGATGCGCTCGTGGTCGTGCTCCAGCTCGCCGCGATGGTCGCGAGCTCGGTGCGGTTGCTGACGTCGAACCGCTCGAGCAGGTGCGAGAGCTGTTGCTTCACGGTGCTCGCACTGCAGCCGACCATGCGCGCGATCTCCGCGTTGGTGCAGCCGCGCGCGACCAGCCACGCGATCTCGCGCTGGCGCTGGGTGAGTTGCGGCGGCGCGACGTGATCCGCGAGAGGTGTATCGACGCCGAGCACGGCGAGTCGCGCCGACACCTGCGCACCGACGAGCGACAGGTCACTCCAGCTCGGCTGATCGGCGAGCGCGACCAGCTGGATCACGCCGGCGACGCTCGTCGATCCGGCGATCGGCACCGCGCGCAACGTGCCGCCGCGGGCGAGGGCGAGATCCTCGTGCGGATCGCGGCCTCCGGCGAGGAACGCGCGGATCGCAGCGGGGCTGATCCGGTCGTCACCGATCCACAGCGCGGGATGGCCCGCCGGATCGAAGCCGATCAGGGCCACGGCGACCACACCGGGCAGAGCGCCCAGCCCCGCGATCGCGAGATCCGCAACCGCCGGTAATGACGGCGCCTGGCGGATACGCTGGAGGACACGCACGGGCTGAACAGACGGCGCGCGGCGGCGGACCGTCACGCCGCGACACCCGCGGCGCGCTCGATGACACCACGCCACATGAAGGTCTCGATCGTGGTGGCCCTCGCGATGGCAACGCTCGGTACGACTCCCGCCGAGGCCGATTGCGGATGCGGCGCGTGGCTGCTCACCGACCAGGTGGTCGAGGGCAAGCCGTACATCGTGCTGGCGGCGGCGTGCGTCGGGTTCTCGAAGCAGCAACCGAAGCTCGCGCTCGTCGATGCGGCCGGCAAGCGGATCCCGACGACGACGGTGACCACGCACGACGGCCACTCCAACCACGGTCAGCTCGTGTTCTCTCCCGATCGCGCGATCGCGCCCGGCGCGTACCAGGTGACGTACGACGATCGCTTCGAGCTCTCGAGGTTGAAGCTCACCGTCGTCGCCGCGCCCTCGAAGGCGGCACCGCCGACGTGGCAGGGCACCGCGCGCGTCCTCGGCCAGAAGCAGTCCGAATTCGGTTGCGGACCGGCGAAGTCGGTGTTCGTCGAGGCAGGGCCGGATGCGACGCTGGCCTTCGTCGAGCTGGTCGACGACGCCAGGCGGCGTCACACCGGCTACGTCCCCGTGCAGGATGGCAAGCTCTCGATCGGTCACGGCATGTGCGGTGGCCCGTTCGCGCTCGCCAGGGGCCATCGCTACACGGCGCAGGTGACGCTCCTGGCACCGGCGCGCGGCACCAGCTCGTCCAGCAAATCCACGACCTTCACGTATTCGCCGTAACCGCGTCGTAACGCGGGCATGATGAAACAATCGTGGGCCTCGCACGTTTCACCAGCTTCATGAAGATCGCGCTGGTTGCCCTGCTCGGGATCCTCGTCGCCGGGACCGAAACCGCCGAGGCCAAGTGTGGTTGCGGTTCGTGGCTGCTCACCGAAAAGGTTGTCGAAGGAAAGCCGTATGTGGTGGTCGAAGCCGCGTGCGGGCTCGGCGGCAAGCCTGCGCCCGCGAAGATCACGCTCGCCGATTCCAGGGGCAAGCCGATCCCCGCCACCGTGGTGACCACCCACGATGGCTACAGCAGCACCGTGCAGTACGTGTTCTCGCCCGATCGCCCGCTCGCACCCGGCAACTACCAGGTGACCGTCGACGGCGCCGCCACCTCGAAGCTCGAGCTCGAGGTGGTGGCGGCCGCGCCGGGTGCAACGCCGCCGCGCTGGACGGCCGCCGCGAAGGTCGTCCACCAGGAGCAGATCGAATACGGCTGTGGACCTGGGAAGGCCGTCGAGATCCTCGCCGGCACCGACTCGACCGTCGCGTTCGTCGAGCTCACCGATGCCGGGAAGCAGCGGATGGCCGGCTACGTCAAGGTCGACAAGGGCACCCTGCGCATCGGCCACGGCATGTGCGCCGGCGCGTTCCCGCTCGTCCGCGGCCACGGCTACACCGCGCAGATCACGTTGCTCGCGCCGGAGCGCGGCACCAGCTCGAGCAGCAAGACGGTCGCGTTCAAGTACGCGCCGTGATCCGATCCAGAGCGGCGATCAGATCGACGACATCGCGATACGCCGCGTAGTTCGCGTGCGGTGACGGACCACCCGCGTTGCCGAGCCGAGCGGCACCCGCCGGCCGGCGATCGTGACCGGCGAGCTGCATGCTCTCGCGCAGCTGGTCGAGGTATCTGCGGAGCTCGTCGATCACGTGCAACAGCTCCGGCGGCGCCTCGCGCTCGGCACTCCACCGCGCCACCGCGTTCTCGAGGCCGAGCAGCTGCTCGACGGGATGCGTGTTGATGATGTCCTCGAGCACCGCGTGGCGATCCTCGATCTCGATCGCGTCGGCGTAGCGGCGAACGCGCTGCCACAGCGTGCGCAGATCGGGCGGGCTCGAGCTCGCGATCGCGGCGCGCAGGTCGGCGAGCAACCTGCCGCCGTGACCGGCGAGGGCGAGCTGATCGGCGAGCCGCCGCGTGAAGCCGTGATGGGCGTGCCCGAGGATCGCGCGCGCGAGCACCGAGGACGGGATCGCGATGTCCTCGCGGCCGAGCACCGCGCGGAGCAGCTCGAGGTCTTTGCCGACCAGGCGCTGCACCACCTCCCACGGCGGCGCGCGCAGCTTCTCGAGCACGCGGCCGCGAGTGGTCAGCGACGCGCCGCTCATCGCCTCGGCGAGGCCGAACATGTCGCCCGCGCGCAACCAGCGCGACACCAAGGTCCACGGCTCGGGCTGGTTCGACAGCCACACGCGAGCGGCATCGCGACCCTCGCGGGTCTCGAGGCGAAGCAACGCCTCGAACGCCTCGCCGGCGACGTCGGGATCGGGATCGCGCAACAGGCGGTGCGCGATCGAGATCAAAAACTGCGGCGCATCCTTGCCGATCGCGCCGAGGGTGGCGATCCGGATCGAGTCATCGTTCGCGAGCGCCTCCTCGACCACGGCTCTCGCGATCGCACCGCCCGTCGACAGCCGGGTGACCAGCTGCATCGCGGTCTCGCGCACGTGGACATCCGGATCGCCGGTGGCGAGATCGAGTAGCGCCTTGGTCTCGCCGTGACCGGCGAGCACGATCGCGAGTGCGCGGCGCGCGCCGGCATCGGGGGCACGTCCGGCGATCGCACCGGTCTTGCCGCCGCTTCGCAACGCGAGCGCCCAGATCGCCCACATCCGCTGCTCGGGCCGCCCGGCATCGAGCACGATCTGCAGCTGCTCGCGATCGAGCGCGACCGCATCCTCGAAGCTCTCCACGTTCGGCACCCACATCGTGCCCAGCGTAGCTCACGGATCGAAGCGCAGCACCGTCCCGGCTTCGGTGACGTAGACGCCGTGGTCGCGCGCGGTCACGGAGAACGCGCGATCGTCGACGCAACCGATGATCTCGCGCGGTCCGCCGCCGAGCGGGATCCTCGCGATCTTGCTGATCGACGACGTCAGCACGACATACAGGTTGTCGCCGACGACGCCGAGGCCGCTCGGCAGGTTGGTGTGCGTGAGCTCGCGCCGCGCGCCGCCGGCCTTCGGCTGCGCGAACACACGGCCGTCGAGGAAAGACTGATAGGCCGCGCTCCACATCACCTCGTCATCGGTGACGACGAGTCCGAAGTTGGAGATGTTCGCGGCGACCTCGATCTTGCTGTCCGCGAATTCCTCGACGGCGCCGCCGGTCACCGGAATCCGCCGGATCACGCCGCCCTGCTGCGACGTCCAGTAGAGATGAACGCCGTCGGTCGCCGCGGCGTCGAGCCCGTTGGCCGAGACGTCCGTCAGCAGGGTCGTCGGGCCGCCGACGGTCGCCGCGCGCCGCAGCTCGAAGCTGCTCTGCACCGCCCCGAAGTACAGCGCGCTGCCATCGGTGACGAGCTCGGTGACCTGGCCCTCGACGCTACCGAGCGACTCGGGCGTGCCGCCGGTCTTGGGGACGCGAAACGCGATGCCACCGGCAACGCCGAACACGTGCTGATCGCCGACGACGACCGGACCCTCGATCGTGCCCGGCAGGTCGGCGAGCTTCTCGTCGGCGCCGCCGCTGACCGGCCGGCGCGCCAGCTCGGTATTGGTCGGCGTGAAGTAGAAGTGCGTCGCGTCGCTGGTGAACCCGAGCCGAAGATCGATCGCGTCGGGCACCACGTCCGGCGGACACGTGCTCGCCTCGCTGGTGTTGTTGCCGTCGCGATCCGGCTCGCCGCCATCGGTCGCGGGCGAGCTACCGCCACCACCACACGCCGCGAGCACTGCGAGTACCACCACGCGCATGCGCTCAGTGTCTCGCTGCCTACATCGCCTCGAGGACGCACCTCACGCCGCACTCACGGCGCGCGTATGGTTCGGCGCGATTGGTAAGTGCTCGCGAGAGTGTTAGCTGCAGGCGGCGGGGTCGGGGAGCTTGCACGTGCCGTCGCGGCAGGCGGCCGGGAAGTAGCAGCGCGGGCCATTCGCGGTGCAGGCCTCGCCATCGGCGGGCCGCTTCTGGCAGGTCGGCTTGTCGGTGCCGACGCACGACAGGCCGGCGCCACACGGCTGCGCACCGACCGAGCTACCGAGGATGTCGGTGGTGCAGCTGTCGCCCTCGATGCGTGCCTTGGGAGCGACGCACTTGCCCTTGTCGCAATGCAGGCGGTCGTCGCACGAGTCGGTGCACTTCTCGCCGAGCAGCGGGCCGCGCGGCTCTGGCGGTGAGGTCGTCGGCTTCTGCACGCAGGTGCCGCAATCGCGTCCCGTCTTCTTGCAGTAGGTCGACGCGCACTGACTGTTCGCCACGCACCCGGTACCGGTCTCGCGCTGACCGTGCGGCGGCGCGCAATCACCGCCCTCGCGATCGAACGCGTCGCACGTCGCGGTCTGCGACCACGCGGCGCACTTGTGGAGCCATGCCGCGTTGACCAGGCTGCCGGGCGCGCCGTAGAGGAGCTTGCACTCGCGCTCGAGCGCGGCGTTGCAGTCAATCCACTTGAGGCTCACGGTGTGCGGGCTGCACTTCGTCATCGTCGCGCACTGCGCCTTCGCGTACGCGGCGCAACCATCACCGAGCTGCGGCGTGGTCTCGACCGCGGTCGGTGCCGGCGCCGACGAGCCCTCCGGCTTCTTCATCTCCTCGCTCGTCATGTGATCTTTTCCAGAGCACGCGAGCAGGAACAACCATGCGAACCTCACAGGTACGCCGGATCGCGGTACTCGCCGAGCTCGCTGCGGAACAGATCGCAGATCTCGCCGAGGGTGACGTGCTGCTTCACCGCGTCGAAGATCGGCGGCATCACGTTCTGCTTGTCGTCGCGGAGCGCGGCCTTGACCGCGGCGAGCGCGCGCTCGACGGCGGCCTTGTCACGCGCGGCGCGGAACGCCTTGATGCGCTCGATCTGGTTGGCCTCGACCTCGTGCTCGATCTTGAGCGTGGGGATGTGATCCTCCTCGCCGGGCGTCTGGTACTTGTTGACGCCGACGATCGCGCGCCGCTTCTGATCGACCTCGCGCTGGAACTCGAACGCGGAGCGCGCGATCTCGCGCTGCGGATAGCCTTCCTCGACGGCCTTCACGATGCCGCCCATGGCGTCGATCTTGTGGATGTACTCCCACGCGGCCGCTTCGACCTGATCGGTGAGCGTCTCGATGAAGTAGCTACCGGCGAGCGGGTCGGCGACCGCGGCGATGCCGGACTCCTCGTAGATCACCTGCTGCGTGCGGAGCGCGAGCTGCGCGGCTTCCTCGGTGGGGAGCGCGTAGGTCTCGTCATAGGAGTTGGTGTGGAGCGACTGCGTGCCGCCGAGCACCGCGGCCATCGCCTGCATCGTGGTGCGCACGACGTTGTTGAGCGGCTGCTGCGCCATCAGCGAGACGCCGGCCGTCTGCGCGTGCGTGCGGAGCAGCCACGACTTCGGGTTCTTCGCACCGAACCGCTCGCGCAGGATCTTGGCCCACATGCGGCGGCCCGCGCGGAACTTCGCGATCTCCTCGAAGAAGTCGTTGTGGACGTCCCAGAAGTACGAGAGCCGCGGCGCGAACTCGTCGACGTCCAGGCCGGCCTCGATGCCGAGCTGCACGTAGCCGATGCCGTCGGCGATCGTGAACGCGAGCTCCTGCACGCCCGTCGCGCCGGCTTCACGGATGTGATAGCCGCTGATCGAGATCGTGTTCCACTGCGGCATCGTCCGCGTGCACCACACGAGCATGTCGCGGATGATGCGCATGTGGCCGCGGATCGGGCTGATCCACTCCTTCTGCGCGATGAACTCCTTGAGCATGTCGTTCTGGAGCGTGCCGCGCAGCCGGTCGGGCGACACGCCCTGCTTCTCGGCGACGGCGACGTAGAGCGCGAGCAGGACGGCCGCCGGCGCGTTGATCGTCATCGACGTCGACACCTTGTCGAGCGGGATGTCGCCGAACAGCCGCATCATGTCGTCGAGCGACGCGACGCTGACGCCTTCGCGCCCGACCTCGCCGAGCGACCGCGGATGGTCCGGGTCGTAGCCCATGAGCGTCGGCATGTCGAACGCGGTCGACAGGCCGGTCTGACCGCTCTCGAGCAGGAACTTGAAGCGCTGGTTCGTGTCCTCGGGCGTGCCGAAGCCCGCGAACATGCGCATCGTCCACGGCTTGCCGCGGTACATGGTGGCGTGGGGGCCGCGGGTGTACGGGTACTGGCCCGCATCGCCGAGCTTCTCTTCGTACTTCCAGCCGCGCTTTTCGAGATCCTCGGGACCGTAGGAGGCCTCGAGCGGGATCCCGCTCATCGTGCGAATCGTTTGATCGGTCTCGGGTTTCTTCACCGGGGCCATGCGTGCGTCTTACCACGACCTGGTTCCGCAGACTCCGGCCAAAACCGACGACA
>JAEYYY010000175.1 GCA_023430775.1 Pseudomonadota bacterium | reverse complement strand
CTTCTCGAGGTCACCGCTCTCGTGCATCTGGCGCACGATGTCGGCGCCGCCGACGAACTCGCCCTTGATGAACAGCTGCGGGAACGTCGGCCAGTCCGAGTACTCCTTCATGCCGCCGCGGATGTCGACGTCCGCGAGGATGTTGACGGTCGTGTACTTGGGAAGCATGGTGTTCAGGATGTTCACGACGGACGCGGAGAAGCCGCACTGCGGGAAGCTCCGCGAGCCCTTCATGAACAACACCACGTTGTCGCTCGCGACGAGGTCGTCGATCTTCTTCTTGAGAGCCGGATCGAGGGTCATGTTGCTTGGGTCCTTCTAGCACGAAGATCACGCTCCGAGCCGTCGGATCCATTGCCGACGTCGACGCGGCGGCCTGGGACGCGCTGGACCACGGGCCCTCGCCGTTTCTTCGTCACGGCTTCTTGCTCGCCCTCGAGGACTCCGGGTCGATCGACACTGGCAAGCCCAAGGGGTTCTCGCTGACCCGCCGGCGCGCGGGGTGGCTCGGGATCTACCTCCTGGCCGAAGAGGCAGGCCGGCTCCTCGGTGCCGTGCCCGCCTTCATCAAGTCGCACAGCTACGGCGAGTACATCTTCGACTGGGGCTGGGCGAGCGCCGCCGAGCGCGCCGGGCTGTCGTACTACCCGAAGCTCGTGATCGCCGCGCCCCACACGCCGGCGACCGGCCCGCGGATGCTGATCGCGCCGGGGGCGGATGTCGGCCTGGTGCGCAGCGTCCTGATCGCCGGCGTGCGCGGGCTCGCCGACGAGACGGATTGCAGCAGCATCCACTGGCTGTTCTGCACGCAGGAGGAGCACGCCGTGCTCGCCGACGCCGGCTTCTTCCCGCGCACGACGATGCAGTTCCACTGGCACAACCGCGGCTACGCCTCGTTCGATGCGTTCCTCGCGGCGCTCAAGAGTCGCAAGCGCAAGCAGCTGCGGAAGGAGCGCCAGAAGGCGAAGGCCGCGATCGACGAGCTGCGCTGGGTCGAGGGCGGCGAGATGACGAAGGCGCAGCTCGACGATCTCGATCGGTTCTATCGCAGCACCACCGATCAACACGGCGGCCGCGACTACCTGCGCCCGGGCTTCTTTCACCGGCTCGCCGAGACGCTGCCGGAGCAGATGCGCGTCGTCGAGGTCACGGCGGCCGGCAAGCGGATCGCGGGCGCGCTGTTCTTCGAGACCACGCAGGCGCTGTACGGCCGCTACTGGGGCGCCACCCAGCACGTCGATCTGCTGCACTTCGAGACCGCGTACTACGCGGGAATCGAGCGCTGCATCGCCAAGCAGCTGCCGCTGTTCGAGGCCGGCGCGCAGGGCGAGCACAAGCTGCTGCGCGGCTTCGAGCCGGCGGCGACCTACTCGGCGCACTGGGTCCGGCATCCCGGCCTGGCGGCGGCGATCCGCGACTACACCGAGCGCGAGGCCGCGGCGATGCAGCACGAGCTGGCCGAGCTCGCGAAGTACGGTCCCTACCGCAGCGAGACCGGCGACGACGAGTAAACTCGGCGCATGGCCGACCAGGACTCGCGCTCCGGCAAGACCTACACGACGCAGGACATCGTCGACTTCGTCGATCGCACCCACGTGCCGCACGACGCCGCGCTCGCGCGTGCGTTCGCCGTGCCCGAGGGCATCCCGTCGATCATGGTCGGCCCGTCCGACGGCAAGCTGCTCTACCTGCTGCTGCGGATGATCAACGCGACCAAGGTCGTCGAGGTCGGCACGCTGGTCGGCTACTCGGCGATCCAGATGGCGCGCGCGCTACCGCCGACCGGCAAGATCTGGAGCATCGAGTACGAGCCGAAGCACGCCGAGGTCGCGCGCGGCAACATCGCCGCCGCCGGGCTCGCCGATCGCGTCACCGTGATCGTCGGCGCCGGCAACGACGTGCTGCCCACGCTGACGCAGCACGGTCCGTTCGATGCGGTGTTCCTCGACGCCGACAAGTCCGGCTACGACGGCTACGCGGCGTGGGCGATGCAGCACCTGCGGCCGGGCGGGCTGATCCTCGGCGACAACGCGTACCTGTTCGGCCGGCTGATGCACGACACCGACGAGGCGCGAGCGATGCGCGCGTTTCACGAGCGGGTCGCGCGCGACTGCGACTCGGTCTGCGTGCCGACGCCCGACGGCCTGGTCGTCGGCATCAAGCGGTAGAGCGCATCACAGCTTCTTGAACTTCGCGGTGACCTTGGTCTCGAAGCCCATCGGCGTCACCGTGCACGTCGGAGCGGTGATGCCCATGCACTGCGGCTGCTCTTCCCACTTCTCGAAGAACCGGTTCGGGTGAGGCTCGGCGTCGAGCGTGATCGGCGCGCCGCGCTCGATGATGTACATGCACTCCGGCGCCACCATCGAATCGCACGGCTCGTGACCCGGTACGCGGACCACGCCCTGATCGCCGATCTTGATCCGCAACACGCCTTGCTCTGCCGGCGGCGCATCGGGCTCCGGTATCGGCGCGTCCTCGGGTGTCACCGCCGCGTCCTCACCCGGCGGGATCGAGCAGGTCACGCCTTCGCTCGCGCACATGCCATCGCGACAGCTCTGACCGGTCCCGCAGTCGCCGTCGGTGGCGCAGGCGACCGTGCAGTCGGCGAGGTCCGGCGAGTAACACCCGGCGAGGAGGGCAACCGGCAGCAGTCTCAGAAACCCCATGTCATCCCGATCCGTGCACCGTCCGCGACGGGCTCGACGCGGAGCGACCTGCGATGCTTGCGATGGTCGATCACCAGCACGGCCGCGCCTGCCACGATCGCGGCGGCGCCGACGCCGAGCGAGACCTTGGCGATACCGGCGGCGCGATCGCCCTCGGCCGCGCGTGCCTCGAGGTGCTTCCACTTCTCGCCGTTGGCGTAGCGGCGCTCGACCTCGGACTCCGCCTGATGTGATTCGATGCCGTAATAGCCGGCCAGGAGCAGCGCGGCGCCGCCGCCGATCGTCAGGCCGAGCCCGACCTTCTCGGCCGTCCGCCGCGGCTTGCGATCGCTGCGGACCACCTGATCGCGCGGCGCGATCTTGGTCGTCGGGATCGGCATCGACATCGTCATGATCTTCGGTTCGGACGCGACGATGATCTTCGCGGCCAGGCAGCGCTCGACGGTCGACAGGTGGGCCTCGGCCAGCTGGCGCGCGTCGTCGGGAGGATTGGTCGCGAGGAACCGGCGATACATCAGCGCCGCGTCGTCGCAGTTGCCGCGCAGCCGGTAGGCCTGCGCGAGGTTGAACAGCAGGCCCGGCGCGGGCGCCAGCGCGTACGCCTCCGTGAAGGCGGCGATCGCGGTCGCGTAGTCCTTGTTGTCGTGCGCGATGCGCCCGCGATCGGCGAGGGTGCGCGCCTTGTTCGGCACGCTGTCCGCGTACGCGTGAGGGACAGCGCTCGCCGCCGCGAGCGCCGTGATCAGAACGAGCCCCCTCACCGGTACGGGTCGAAGGTGCCGTCGGGGTCGACCTTCGCGTTCCGGCGCGGCGCGACCGGGGCGAGCTTGGCAGCGCGAGACTGCTGCCGGATCTTCGGCGGCGGTGACTTACGCGGTGGCGGCGGGGCGACGACCGGTGCGGGCTCGGCGGCCGGCGCGACCTCGTCGTTGACCGCGACCGGTGCGGGGGCGGCGACCGGCGGCGGCGGGGCCACCGGCTCTGGTTGCGGCACCACCTGCGCGGCTTCGTCGACCGTGCCGAGCGTCGAGGCGGTGGCCGCGGTCGAATCGACGAGCTGGCTGACCACGAACAGCATGGCGCTGGTCGCGATCGCGACCGCACCGACCACCCACTGCCAGCGTTGCCGCTGCGGCAGGGCGGGCTTGGCCACCAGCGGCGCCGCGACCTCGAGCGCGGGAGCCGCCGGGGACACCGCATCGGTCATCAGCCGGACGCGGCGCGCCTTGAGCTCCTCGCGAACCGCCTCGAGCCGGCGCGCGACCTCGAGCATGGTCGGCCGGTGCGCCGGATTCTTCGCCAGCATCTCGTGGAGCAGATCCTCGAGCGCGGGCGGGATATCGGGCCACGCCTCGCTCGCCGGCGGCGGCACCGCGCGCAGGTGCATGGTCATGATCTCGGCCGCGGTCTCGGCCTCGAACGGCAGCTGCTCGAGGAACAGCTCGTAGGCCATGACGCCGAGCGAGTAGACGTCGGTCTTCTCCGACACCTGACCGCCGCGCGCTTGCTCGGGGGACAGGTACTGCGGCGTGCCGATCAGCTGGCCATCGATGGTGTGGTGCGTCGACCGCGCGTGCTCGGCGACCACCTTCGCGATGCCCCAGTCGAGCAGCTTGACCCGGGGATTTCTCGGATCGTCGGGGTTGTCGATCAGGAACACGTTGTCGAGCTTCAGATCGCGATGGATGATGCCGGTCGCGTGGGCCGCGATCAGCGCGTCGCAGACCTGAAGCAGGATCTCGATCACCTGATCCGGCAGCAGCTTTCCTTCATCGGCGCGCTGCGCGAGCGACACGCCTTCGAGCCGCTCCATCACCAGATACGGACGCTTGTCGTCGAGGTGACCGGTCTCGAAGATGTCGACGATGTTCGGATGGCCGACGAGATTGACGACCTGCGCCTCGAGCAGCATGCGGTCCTCGCCGGGGTTGAGCACCCGGCGGTGCACCACCTTGAGCGCGGCCTGCTTGCCGATCTCGGAGTGGGTGACGGCATAGACAGTGCCCATGCCACCGCGGCCGAGCTCGCGCTCGATGCGCCACGGTCCGGCCTGCGAGCCCGGGGCAAGGGCATCCGGATCCCCCGTGCTGGGGACACCCTGTGCGGATGCGGTACTCACCATGGTCTGCACGGGGTTCGATGCTGCACTGGTCGTGCCCGGGGAACCCGCGCGAAGTCCACGCAGCTACGCGCAGATCACTCCAGTTTGCGTAGCTGTGCGGCCCGATGTGACCGCCGCGCACGGCCTTGACGTGGAGCCGATGTACGCGTCATGTGGGTGTTCTGTGATCGTCTCGCGGGAGGAGCTGGAGCAGTCACTCTCGCGATTGCGCGAGAGCGTGACGGATCCGCGCGCCGGCATCCTCGGTCCGACCTCCATCGGGTGGCAGATCGGGGCAGACCTCGCGCTGTTCCTCGGCGGCGGGCGCGCGGCGCTGATGCAGCTCGCCCATCCGATGGTCGCCCACGCGGTCGATCAACACTCGCGCACGCGCGACGACGTGGTCGGCCGGTTCCAGCGCACGTTCCGCAACGTGTTCGCGATGGTGTTCGGCGATCTCGACGATGCGTTCGCGGCGGCGCGTCGCGTTCACACGATCCATACGCGCGTGCACGGCGTGCTGCCGGCGGCCGCGGGCAAGTGGCCGGCGGGGACGCCGTACCACGCGAACGAGATCGAATCGCTGCGCTGGGTCCACGCCACCCTGGTCGACACCACGATCGCGGTGCGCGAGCTGATCGATGGGCCGCTGCCGATGTCGATCAAGGACGCGTATCAGATCGAGCTCCACCGGTTCGGCGCGCTGTTCGGGATCCCGAGCTCCGCGCTGCCGCGAAGCTGGGCCGAGCACACCGCGTACGTCGCCGGGATGATCGAATCGCGCGCGCTCGCGGTGGTGCCGTGTGCCCGCGAGATGGCGAGCTTTCTGATCGGCAAGGGTGCGCAGCAACCGGTGCTCGGCCGGACCGCCGAGCTGGTGACTCACGCGCTATTGCCACCGAGCCTCGCCGCGCAGTTCGCGCTGCGCGGTGCACCTCGCCGGACTCGCGCCGGGCTCGCGGCGTTCGCCCAGCTGTATCGCCGGGTGCCGCGCTCGCTCGTCGAGATCCCCGCGTGCATCGAGGCGCGGCGGCGACTCTCGGGACAGGGTCCGAGCCGGTGGTCGGCCTGGACGGAGCGGCAGCTCTTCGGGCTCGCGCGCCGGACGACTGCACGCTGAGAGAAACACCTCGCGGCCGACTACCAAAGTTGTGCGTTTTGGGAGGCTCGGGCAGCCGACCGCGAGGATGTCGAGGGCGCAGCAAGATGTGCGCCCACGCTCGCGCGTCGTAACCGAGGAGAAGCTCGCCGAAGACCTGCGATTCGCGACGTCCCACGACGAGTCGCTGCGACGACGCAGCGAGAGAAAAAATCTTCGCTGCGACGCGCATGATCGCAATTCGCCATGCAGCGAATCGCGACGACGAACGTAACCTTCGCGGCGAGGCGTTGGGTGCCGGTCGGGTAGCGACTAGCGATAGCTGCCGGGATCGAGACCGAAGCGTTTGATCCAGCGCTGGATCTGCTTTCGATCCTTGTCGAGCGCGCGGGCGACCGCCGAGACGTTGCCCTGATGCTCGCGAAGTGCAGCGACGACCTGATCGCGCACCTTCTGATCATTTTCACTGAGGACAACTGGCCGTGGCGCCCCGGGTGGCCGGCCAGTGCGGACGGAGTCCGGCAGGTGCTCGCCGCGGACCAGCTCGGTGCCGGCGAGGACCTGCGCGGTGGCCAGGGCCTGCTCGAGCTCGCGGACGTTGAGCGGCCACGGATAGCGCAGCAACAGCCGCGCGGCGTCGATATCGAAGCCGGGGTGGTCACCCGGGAACAGCCGCGAGTGTAGCGCACCGATCAGGATGCCGAGATCGGTGCGGCGCTCCTGCAGCGTGGGCACGGTGACGCGGAAGCCGGCGAGGCGGGCGAACAGGTCGTGGCGGAACGTGCCCTCGGCGACCATGTCGTCGAGGTCGCGGTGGGTGGCGGCGACGACGCGCAGATCGATGGGCACCGCGCGGGTGCCGCCGACCGGCATCACTTCCTTCTCCTGGAGGATGCGCAGCAGCGCGGCCTGCGAGTTCGCCGGCAGATCACCGATCTCGTCGAGGAACAGCGTGCCGCCATCGGCGGACCGCACCAGGCCGGGGTGATCGGTCTGGGCGCCCGAGAACGCGCCCTTCTTGTAACCGAACAGCTCGCTCTCGACGAGGTTATCGGGGAGCGCGCCGCAGTTGACCGGCACGAACGCGCCGCCGCGCCCGGACTGCTGGTGGATCGCGCGCGCGATCACTTCCTTGCCGCTGCCGGATTCGCCCTCGATCAGCATCGGAATCTCCGACGACGCGATCTGGCGGAGCCGCTGGATCTCGGTGTTCCACGCCGGCATCAGCGTGGTGAAGCCGGGCGGACCATCGGCGGGCGTCAGCTCGAGCATGCCCGGCGCTTCGGTCTCGACCGGCAGCCGCTCGAAGAACAGGAACAGCGTGTGGCCGAGCTCGATCAACGAGCCATCGGTGAGCACCGCGCGCTTGGTGGTGTGACCGTCGACGATCGAGCCGTTCTTGCTCTCGGTATCGGTCAGCACCCAGCGCCCGAAGCTGGGCTCGATCCGGGCGTGCCGCGACGACATCCATTTGTCGGGGACGCGGATCGTCAGCTCGGTGCCGGTACGTTCGGCGCGCCGCTCGGCGCCGCGCCCGAGCGAGACCGCGGTCAGCTCGGACAGCCGGTAGCGAACAGAGCCCGCTCGCGGTCGGCCGCACTCGAGAACCAGTACGAGGACGGGCTCCGGACGCGGACCGATCCGTCCGGACTTGCCATCCTCGTGGAAGCTAAGCGTAGTGCCCTGGGCATCGCCCACGGAACGCATCTTACATCACACCCTGACATCGATGATTGTCAGACCGCTCGCATAGCCTTTCTCGTGATGAGCGATCTGCTCTCTTCGCTTTCGATCGGCCCCCGCCGAGGCCTGCTCCGCGCCCGCACGGCGGTCGATTGGTACGAGCGCGGCCTCGCGCTGGAGGACAGCGCGCCGGAGCAGGCGATCGCGGCATACCGGCGGGCGCTGCTGGCGCGGCCGAGCCTGGCCGACGCGCATAACAACCTCGGCCGGCTGCTCCACGATCGCGGCGAGCTCGCGCTGGCGGAGTCGCATTACAAGCTCGCGCTGACCTGCGATCCCGAGGTCGCGCTGTACTGGTTCAATCTCGGAGTTGTCGTCGAGGATCGCGATCGCCATGACGAGGCGATCGATGCCTATCAGCACGCGCTCGCGCTCGATCCGGCGCTGGTCGATGCGCATTACAACCTGGCGCGGCTGTACGAGCAGATCGGTCGGCGGCGCCATGACGAGCTGATGCTCCGCCGCGCCGTTCGTCACCTCGCGGACTACCGGCGGCTCGCCGGTTCGTCACGCCTTCCGGTCAGCGTGCGCTGATCCGGCGGTCGCGCCCGCGGGGTGCGACGGGCTGCGACTCGCTGCGACGATCCGGTGCTGCGTGACTTCGATAGGTCACTCGATCATGCAGCGCGCATCGTTCGGGTTCAGCTTGCAGAACTGCGCGACACAGTTGCGATCGGTCGGGTCGAGGACCCGCTTCTCGCAGCTCGCACTCGGGCGTCGCACTCCGGCGGGTGGATCGATGGCCACGCGCGGCGTCGGGCGTGCCGCGACGGGCGGTGGCGTCGGCGGTGGCGGTTCGAGCGCGGCAAACTTGGCGTGAAGGTCGACCCACTGCCGGTGCGTCAGCTGCTCGGTGCACGCCTCGAGATCGACATCGAGTCTCGCCGCCGCGATGCAGCTCGTCACGCTCGCCGGCCACTGCTCGGCCTCGCAGCTCGCGATCATCGTCAGCTTCCGGCGCTCGGCTTTCGGATCGAGATCGACGCGCTTGCTCTCGGCGGCGATCCGCTTCGCCGCTTCCTCGATCGTCGCCTCGCACGCGATCGTCGGTGAAGGCGCGGGGGGCGGAGCTGGCTGCGGTGACGGCTCCGTCTTGCTCCCACACGCGATCAGGAGCACCAAGGACAGAGACAGGCGCATCGACACGATCATGGGGAGTGATACGCACGAGGCCCGGCGATCTTTTCGAGCCGTCGGCGAGATCACGAGTGTCGACCGGCAGGCAACACCTACTGGGTGCGCCGCCACCACGCGATCTTCAGATAGTCCGCCTGCGGAAAGCCAACCGGGTGATCGAGCTCGGGAGTCAGCTCGCGCGTCTTCTTGAAGCGATGGCCGAGGGCCTCGGAGACCGTGTGGTGAAACCGAGCACGTTCGATCCGCGACGTGCAGCAGGCGGCGACGATCGCGCCGTGCGGGCGGACGTGGCGCGCAGCGGCCTTGTACAGCTTGCGGTACGCGGCGAGCGCCTTGGGGACCTGCGCCATGCTGCTGGTCATCGACGGTGGATCGACGATCACCAGGTCATAGGTCTCGGACGCGGGATGGGCAGGGAGCCAGTCGAAGACGTCGGCGCGGACGAACGCGTGGAGCTCGCGATCGACGACGTGATACTCGGCCGCGAAGGCGAGCGCGCGCTCCGACGCATCGACCGAGGTGATCGACGTGGCGCCGGCCGCCTCGCAGGCGCGCGCGAGCATGCCCGTGTACGAAAACAGATTGAGGACCCGGAGGTCTCGCAACGCGGCGGTCGCGAGATCGTGGCGGAGCCCGCGCAGATCGAGATACGCGCCGGTCTTGTGGCCTTCCGCGAGGTCGACCGCATAGGCGATCGAGTCCTCGGTGAAGTGCGCGATCTCGGGCGTGGTGCCTCGCAGTGCGCGCTCGGGCAGCGCGGCGACCCGGCGGCGCTTGGCAGGGCGCAGCGTGATCGACGTCGCGGGACCGACGAGCTCGCGCTGCTCGTCGAGAGCTGGCAGCACGCGGCCGAGGTAGCGCGCGATCGCGTCGCTGCCGGCGGAGTAGCTCGCGATCACGATCGCGTCGCCGAACCGATCGATCGAGATCGCCGGGATGCCGTCGGACTCGCCGTCGAGCAAGCGGATGCCGTCGGTGCGCGCGGCGAGCGGCGCGCGCTTCGCGATCGCGGTGGCGAGCTGGCTCGCGAAGTACGCGGCATCGGGAACCTCGGGGCCGCGGCGCACGACGCGGATCGCGATCGCGCCCTCGGCCTCGAAGATGCCGTGGCCGACGACCTTGTTCGCACCGTCGACCAGGCGCAGCCAGTCGCCGTCGGCGAAGATCGTCGCGGCGCTCGACAGCTGCTCGCGAAAGATCCACGGGTGGCCGCGCTCGATGATCGCGACCGTGTCCTTGTTGAGCTGGTACCGCCGCGCGCGCATGTCAGCGCCTCAGGTGATCGGCGTGGGTGGCGCGGCGAGGCCGCGTGTTGGTGGGGACGCGATCGACGATCACGAGGTCGGCGCGGCCGGCCGCGATCGCGGCGTCGAGATCGGGGAGCAGGGCGCCGCTGCCGTCGACGCAGGTGGCGACGCGCAACTCGTTGCGCAGCCGATCGGCGAGCACGGCGGCGGGGAGGCGGGCGTTGCCGTCGGAGGCGGTGGCCATCACCCACAGCAGCGAGGCACCGGCGCGGACCAGCTGCGCGGCATGGCCGACCACGGTGGAGCGGGCGGCCGGGCGATCGTGGACGACGGCGCCGAGCCAGCCGCTGCGACCTTTGACTGCCGACAGCGCGGCCTGGATCGCCGCGGGCAGCGCCTCGATCGCCTGCGGATCGTGGCCGGGATCGAGCGCGACCAGATCGAAGCCGGCGTAGAGCGCGCGGTCGAGCGCGGCGGGCAGCGCGGCCGGATCGTTCGAGCCGATGCGAGCGGCGATCAGCGAGCGCTTGCCGTGGACGTAGTCGATGATCTTCTTCCACGCCACGGCATCGTCGTCGGTGGCGAGCGCGGTGACCGTGAGCGGCGCGGTGACCACGATCTCGGCACCGGCGGCCGCGGCGCCGCCGAGCGCGACCAGCTGATCGTCGTCGGGCGTGCTCTCGAGCGACGGCGCGACACAGATCCGCGAGCGCAGCCTGCGATCGCCGAGCGCCAGCGGCATGCTGGTGGGCGCGGGTGGCTCGCCGCCGGCGATGCCGTTGCTGGCGGCGAGCAGCTGCTCGACGCCGCGTGCGAGGTGCGGATCGCGCTTGGCCACCGACGCGTGCGAGACCCGCAGGCTGCGCGTCATCAGCGAGTACGTCAGCTGGACCGGCGCCATCGCCATGTAGCGCTCGGTGCCCTCGAACCACTCGAGGCTGGCCTGCGCGGCGGCCTGCAGCGCCTCGACCTCGGGGCGGCGGCGCGCCTCGTACGCGGCGAGCGCGGTGGGTAGGTCGCGGTGCGCGAGCAGCTCGTCGCGCAGCACGATGACGTCCTCCATCGCGAGCTTGGTGCCCGAGCCGATCGAGAAGTGTGCGGTGTGCGCGGCGTCGCCGACGAGCACCACGTGCTTTCCTCCGGTCGACGCGTGCCACTTGCCGCACCGGACGGTGGGGAAGTTGCGCCAGATCGAGCGATTCGGGATCAGCTTGCTGCCGGCGAGCTCGGCCGCGAACACGCCGCCGAGCACCTCGATCGTTCGCGCTTCGTCGGCACCTCCGGTGCGATCGAGCCCGGCGTTGCGCCAGGTGTCGTCGCGGGTCTCGACAATGAATGTGGAGCCATCCTCGTGATAGCGGTACGCGTGGACGCGGAACAAGCCGAACGGCGTCTGCTTGAAGATGAACGTGAACGCGCGGTACGGCACCGTGCAGCCGAGCCACACGAAGCGGTTCGGCCGGACGTCGACGCGCGGATGGAGCTCGCTCGCGAGCGCATCGCGCACCCAGCTGCCCACGCCGTCGCAGCCGACCACCAGATCCGCGTCGGCGAGCTCGGGTGCGGTCAACGCGCCGACCTCGCGCTCGTAGTGGACGACCACGCCGAGCTGCTTCGCGCGATCCTGGAGGATCTGGAGCAGCGCCTTGCGCTCGATGCCGCAGAAGCCGTGGCCGGTGGAGCGCAGCACCTCGCCGCCGGTGTGGATCTCGATGTCGTCCCAGCGCGCGAACCGCGCCGTGATCTGCGCGTGGGTTTCCGGATCCGCCGCGGCGAGGTTGCCGAGCGTGGCATCGCTGAACACCACGCCGAAGCCGAACGTATCGGTGGGGCGGTTGCGCTCGTAGACCACGACGTGGTGCTCGGGAGCGGCGCGCTTGACGAGGATGCCGAGGTAGAGCCCGGCCGGTCCTCCGCCGATACAGGCGATGTTCACGACGCGACCGTAACCGATCGGGGCTATGGTCGCGAGCCATGGGGACCGAGAGCTTCGAAGATCCATCGCTGGCGTCGCTGTTTCCGACCGCGTCCACCATCCCCGATGCGGTGCGGATCGACCCGCGGCGCAATCTGCCGCGCAGCCTGATCGACGGCAAGATCCGCACGATCGATCCTTCGGATGCCGATCACATGCTGCCCGTGTACTCGCGCGTCGCGGTGCGCGAGGGCAACGACCTGCAACCGGTGCTGATCGGTCACGAGCCCAAGCTCGGCGCGATCGAGGTCGAGGAGGCGATGGCGGCGGGCGAGCGCGTGCTGCGTGCCGGCACCTGGTCGCGCGCGTCGACCGAGACCCGGATCGCGGCGGTCGAGAAGCTGGCGGCGCGCCTGGCGGCCGAGGTCGAGCGCATCGCGACGCTGTTGATGTGGGAGATCGGCAAGCCGGTCGCGGCGGCGCGCGCCGAGGTCACGCGCAGCGTCGATTACATCAAGGACACGATCGCGGAGCTGCGCGCGATGGAGCAGGCGAGCGCGATCTACACCGGCGTTGCGGGCAAGACCACGCATCACGCGAAGGACGTCATGCGGCCGCTCGGCACCGTGCTGTGCGTGGCGCCGTTCAACTATCCGATCAACGAGTTCCTGACCACGATCATCCCGGCGCTGCTGGTCGGCAACGTGGTGATCGCGAAGACGCCGCGGTTCGGCATGCTCGCGAACATGGCGCTGATGGACGCCTTCAACGAGGCGTTCCCGCCCGGCGTGGTCGCGCTGCTGCCCGGCGATGGCCGCGCGGTGCTGCCGTCGGTGATGGGCCACAAGACCAACGACATCTTCGGCAACGCGAAGGGCACGGTCGACGTGTTCGCGTTCATCGGCAGCGAGGGCGCCGCGAACGCGATCCTGAAGGGCCACCCGACGCCGTCGTTCCTCCACAAGATCCTCGGCCTCGGCGCGAAGAACGCCGGCATCGTGCTGCCGGGCGCCGACCTCGACAGCGTCGCCGCGAAGCTGGTCAAGGGCTCGCTCGGCTTCAACGGCCAGCGCTGCACCGCCGAGAAGATCATCTTCGCGCCCGCCGGCGCGGAGGGCGACAAGCTGGTGGCCGCGATCGCGGAGCGGGTCCACAAGCTGCCGCTCGGCATGCCGTGGGATCCGGCCGCCGCGATCACGCCATTGCCCGAGCCGCAGAAGCTCGAGGTGATGTGGGGCCTGGTCGCCGATGCGGTGGCCAAGGGCGCGGTGATCGCGAATCCCGGCGGCGGCCGCGGCCACTACTCGATCATGCGACCGGCGGTGCTCGATCGCGTGATCCTCGGGATGAAGATCTACGACGAGGAGCAGTTCGGACCGATCGTGCCGATCGTGCGTTACTCGGAGGTCCGCGAGATCATCGACTGGCACGTGCGCTCGCCGTACGGCCAGCAGGCGGGCATCCACGGTCCGGACTCGCCGGCCAAGCGCGAGCTGATCGATGCGCTGAGCTCGTACGTCGCGCGGATCAACCTCGACGACGTCTGCCAGCGCGGTCCCGACACGTTCGGCTTCACCGCCGCCGACAAGTCGGGGCACGGCACGCTGTCGATCCGCGATGCGCTGCGCAGCTTCTCGCGCAGCGTGATCGTGCAGTCCCCGGACCGCGCGGCTATCGCGTAGGTCGGCCGCTGGCGGCCGCGTGACCGCCGATCAGCAGGTCGCCGGCCTCGGGGACGCGCCGGGCGGCCGCGCGCACCAGCTCGCCGAGCTCGAGCCACCACTCGACGTACTTCACGGTTGCCGGACCGGCGAGGTAGGCGAGGAGCGCCGCGTGGCGAGCGCGCGCCTCGTCGAGCCGGCCCGCGACCGCGGCGG
>JAEYYY010000158.1 GCA_023430775.1 Pseudomonadota bacterium | reverse complement strand
ATCACACCCCTTCCCGAAAGAAGCTGTCGAGCACGGCTTCGAAGTTTTCTCGATCAGGATCTCGTGCCGTGTAGAGCACGTTGACGACCGCGGTCCCCTCGGCGAAACGCCGCGTGGATCCGCCGATAGCGAACCTTCTGCCCCGGTGGCGTGAACTCGCCCTCAACGCGAACGCCACGAAAGCCATGCCGCGTGGTGAACGAGACAGGCGCAGCGAAGGTCGCATTCGTCATCCCGCGCTGCGCCTCGACGAGCATGTGCTGGAGCTGCGCTGGAGTTGCCTTCGCAGTAGCGGGCCGATCCGCGCGGATGACGGTGATCGATTCCTTGCGCTCGTTGTCGTCGGCGCCGGGCGCCCATTCCAGCATCGCGCGCTGCTTGTTGGACACGTCGCGTTTCTCCCAGCCACTGGGAGCCCCGAACGCGAGGTTGCCGATCGTGGCCTTGTCGAGGGCCGGTCCCGAGCTCGAGCATGCCGAGGCGATCGCGAGCGCGGCGAGCGTCATCCTTCGGCTCATGGCACCACCCCCGTCTCCTCGAGCGCCTCGTCGACGCCGAGCTGGAGCGCGGCGCGATCCGCCGTCGCCTGCTCCGCGAGCGCCGCGGTGGCGGCGGCATAGCCACTCTGCACGGCGGTCTGATCCTCGTCGAGACCGCGGTCGGCGATCACGGGGACACCGGTCGAATCCTCGGGATCTGGGGAGCCGATGATCGAGTCGCTCGTGTACGACATCGGCCCTCCGGAAGCAGCGTGGAGCTACGAACAACTGAGCGGCGCGGAGAAGGCGATCGGCTCGTCCGTGGCCGATGGCGATTCGCTGGATTCGCCGTCGCCACGAGATGTCGAGACCGTCGCGAGAACGATCGCGACCGCGCAACACGCCAAGAGAACGAAGACACGCATACTGACTCCTTCGACAAAGGAATAGCGATCACGTCGGCGAACCCTCGACGCGTCGATTCAAAGACTAGAAGTGAACGGATCGCGTTCGAGTCGTGGACTCGCCACGACTCGCGCGACTACCCTCGTGATTCGCGTTACCGCGAACCGCTCGACTCACCAGCTACCAACCACGACAACGATGGGTCGCCCCCGACGACCGCAGATCACGCGCACGAACGCGCGACTCTCTTCTAGATCAACTCGTCGTGAAAAAAAAGGGAATGTTGCGGAATTTTCTAACCGCACGAATCCTAGGCAACGCGTATTGATCTCAGCGCAGCTCGATGTGCCGCTCCTCCAGCAAGCGGCCGGTCACCTTGTGCAATGTGGTCGCCGCACGGGTGTGGGAGAGCAGGGCATCGAGCTCGGCGAGCCGGGCGGCGGCGAGCGCATCCTGGCGCTGCGCGACGTTGATGTTCGACGACGATCCGGTGAGGAACCGGCGCTGCTCGATCTCGAGCGACTTCTCGGCGAGATCGCGAAACCGCGCCGCGGCCACGAGGCGGCGCTCGGCACCCTGCTGGTTGCGCACCGCATCGCGAACCTCGACCCACACGGTCTGGACCAGCTGATCCTTGCGCAGCTGTGTCTGCTGCTGCTGGATCTTCGCGATCTCGGCGGCGGCGGTGGTGGCTCGCCGCAGCGGCGCCCACGTCAGGTTCGCGAACACCGCCCAGCCGCGCGCGTCGAACGAGCCGACCTGCGAGAGCGCGCCGCCGTAGGTCTCGTTCTGGCCGAACAGCGAGCCGGAGAGACCGACATCGATCTGCGGTAGCCGATCGTTATCGGCCTTCTTCGCCGTCAGCGCCGCGCTCTCGAGATCGAGCTTGGCCTGCGCGAGCTCGGGGCGATGCTTGATCGCGAGC
This sequence comes from Pseudomonadota bacterium, assembly GCA_023430775.1. GTDB lineage: Bacteria > Myxococcota_A > Polyangia > Haliangiales > Haliangiaceae > JABFXX01. The sequence goes on along the minus strand of JAEYYY010000158.1, from coordinate 2,717 downwards.
TCGATCGCGGCGTCGGCGGAGCTCGCGATGTGCGCGAAGCGCGGCACGTCGGTGGGCAGGATCGCGCGCGACCAGTCGGGGCGCGGCAGGTTCATCACCGCCCGCAGGCCATCGAACGCGGCCTGGATCGCCTCCTCCGCTTGCACCAGCTCGAGGCGGCGCTGCGCGACCGTGCTCTCGGCGCCGATCAGATCGGAGGAGGGCAGCGTGCCGGCTTCGATCTGGCGGCGGGTCAGCGCCAGCTGATCGTCGGCGGCCTTCTGCGAGCGCTGCGCGAGATCGTAGCGGTAGAGCGACTGCAGGACGCCCCAGTACGCGGTCTCGGTACGATCGACGAGCGTGGTGATCGCGAGGGCGAGCTGCTGGCGCTCGCGCTCGTTCGCGATCGTGGCGCGCAGGATCTCGATCTTGGGGATCGCGAGATCGGCGGAGAACCCGCGGAGCAGCGGCTGCGTCGCCGACAGCGTCAGCACCGAGCGGTAGTTGAGCGGCGCGACCGCGGTGCCGAGCTTGCTGTCGGAGCGAGCGGAGTCGAAGTCGAGGTTGAGCTGAGTGCCCGACTGGAGGCGCTGGTTGATCGAGATCCGCCAGCTGTCGTCGACGGCCTTGAAGATCTGATCGGCGACGCCTTCCTGCGCGGACGCCGGCGGGATGCGGTTATCGGAGTGGCGATAGCCCGCCGACACGGTCGGCTCGAAGCCACCACCGGCGATGGTGACGCCGAGCCCGGCCGCTTCGACCGCCTTGCGCTCGAGCACGACATCGAGGTTCTGGCGCACCGCGATCTGCACCGCCTCTGTCAACGACAAGCGCCAGGTCGTCGGCCCATCCAATGAGGTAGGTAGCGGTGGCGTCGCCGAAAGAAAATCGGGAGCGACGTAGGTTTCGTCCGCGCGTGCTGTGGACGAGGAGATCACGAGTGCTACGGCTGCGATTGCACGACGCATGGCGCCCGGATCGTACGCTGATTCTTGGTACTGTCGCCGCATTCGTCGTCGCTGTCGTCCATGAGTGAACGTGAAGCGCGCAGCTCGCTCGGCTACCTGAAGCCGTACCGCGGCCAGATGGCCCGCGGCGTCGTGATGCTGCTGCTAACCAACCTGTTCTACCTCGGCATTCCTATGACGATGGGTCGCGCTGTCGATGCTTATAGAGGTGAAGGCGAGGACATCGTTCGTCTGGTCGACACGGCCACCGGCGGCAAGTTGCTGCCGGCGCTCTACGATCACATCGTCCTCTTGATCGTGATGCTGGCCGGCTTCGCGGTCGCGACGGCTGCGACACGCATCGTGTCGCGGGTCCTGATCTTCAATGCCGCCCGCGCCGCCGAGTACGACCTGCGCAGCGAGCTGTTCGGCCACGTGATGACGCTGTCGCCCGCGTACTACCGCGATCACCCCACCGGCGACGTGATGTCGCGCCTGACCAACGACGTCCAGACCGTGCGCGCCATGTGGGGCGCCGGCATGCTCAACCTGGTCAACGCGATCTTCGCGTTCGTCACCGTGCTCGGCGTCATGCTGCTCACGGACCCGATCGTCACGCTGTGGGCGATCATCCCGTTCCCGCTGATCTACATCGTCGGTCAGGCGGTCAGCCGCCGGATCTACTCGACGATGCGCGGCGTCCAGGCCGAGCTCGGCTCGCTGAGCTCGCGGATCCAGGAGGACCTCGGCGCGATCCAGGTGATCAAGACCTACGGCCTCGAGAAGGTCCGTCGCAAGGGCTTCATCGAGCAGTCCCAGAAGCTGCTCCACCAGAACATGGAGGCGGCGAAGGTCCGCATCCAGCTCGGGCCGATGCTCAACACGCTCGCCGCGCTCGGTGCCGCGATCCTGATCCTGTTCGGTGGCCGCGCGCTGATCCACGGCGACATGAGCCAGGGCGAGCTCGTCGCGTTCTCCGGCTACCTCGCTCGCCTCGTGTGGCCGACGCTGACGCTCGGCTTCATGCTGGCGCTCGTCCAGCGCGGTCGCGCGTCGTGGATGCGCCTGGTCCAGTTGCAGGACGAGAAGCCCGAGATCCCGAGCGGCACCGGCGAGCCGCTACCGGCCTCGACCACGCCGGCGCGCGTCGAGATCAAGGACCTGACGGTCACGGTGGGCGAGCGCAAGCTGCTCGAGCACATCGACATCACGATGGAGCCGGGCACGATCACCGCGGTGGTCGGTCGCACCGGCTCGGGAAAGAGCACGCTCGTCGATGCACTGTGCCGCCTGATCAAGGTGCCCGAGGGCTCGATCTTCGTCGACGGTCGCGATGTCACGACCGTGCCGCTCGAATCGCTGCGTCACCAGATCGGCTACGCACCGCAGGAAGCCTTCCTGTTCTCCACCACGATCGCCGACAACATCGCGATGGGCTACGGCGGTGGCTCGGCGATCCCCGCCGCCCGCGCGAAGGAGCTGGAGACCATCGGTGCGGCAGCCGAGAAGCAGGACCTGCGCGACGATCCCAAGGTGGTCGCCGCCGCCGAGGCCGCGGGTCTCGATCGCGATCTCGCCGTGATGCCCGAGCAGCTCGCCACCATCGTCGGCGAGCGCGGTATCACGCTCTCCGGTGGCCAGCGCCAGCGCGTCGCGCTCGCCCGCGCGCTCGCCGCGGCCCCGCGCCTGCTGGTGCTCGACGACTCGCTGTCCTCGGTCGATGCCGAGACCGAACGCAAGATCCTGAAGAACCTGCGCGCCGTCATGCACGGCCGGACCGCGGTGCTGATC
>JAEYYY010000156.1 GCA_023430775.1 Pseudomonadota bacterium | reverse complement strand
AACTACTCGAACGACGTCTCGCAGGACGCCAACGGCAACGTGGTTCCCGAGACCGAGTGCGACGGCATCGACAATGACTGCGACGGCATCATCGACGAGGCGCAGTTCGGCGCGGTCGGCGACGCCTTGCCGGATAAGGGCTCGACGTGTGCCGACAACGGCGTCGGCGAGTGCAAGGGCTTCGGCACGCTGCAGTGCGACACCGTGAACGCGACGGGACCGGCGATCTGCGTGATCGACGATCCGGGTCAGCAGACCGGCGATCCGCAGGAGAGCTGCGATGCCAGGGACAACGACTGCGACGGGTTCATCGACGAGGGCGCCAGCACCGGCAACCTGCTCGGCCAGGAGTGGGTCGACATCCCGGGCGGCGGCGGCGCGCAGATCATGAAGTACGAGGCATCGCGTCGCGACTCGACGGTGGACGCCGATGGCCAGCTGTCGACGTTCGCCTGCTCGAAGAAGAACGTCATCCCGTGGACGAACATCACGTACCCGGATGCCAAGGCGATCTGCGAGTCGATGGCCGGCGGCCGGCTGTGCACCGAGGCCGAGTGGCAGACCACCTGTATGCCGCGCGTCACCTACCCGGTGACCGGCGTGCCGACGTCGACGGATCCGACGCAGTTCGTGTTCGTCGAGGCGGAGGACTTCAAGACCAACACCACGATCAATAACCGGCCGTGGGCGACGAACGCGGATCTGGCGTTCAACGGCACCACGTTCATGCAGGTGGCGGACAACAACTTCATCCAGCCGACGCAGGCGAACGCGCTCGCGCAGTCGTCGCGGCTCGACTACCAGTTCGACCTCGCGAACAACACCGACTACTTCGTGTGGATGCGGATGCGCGCGCCCACGACCGACCCGGCACTGCCGACGATCGGGCCGTTCACCGCCGCCACGGCGACCCTCAACCCGACGTCAAACGCGACCACCGCGATCGGCGATCTGGTGATCGTCGCGACCTGGACGACCGCCAACAACAACGTGGTCCCAGGCCACACGCTGCAGAGCGGCTTCACCTTGATCGCGACGCGCGACTACGACGAGAACGGCAGCGGCCAGACCGCCACGGGTCGGATGTCGCTCGCGTTCAAGGTCGCGACGCAGGCCGGCGCGATCGGCTACCAGGCGTTCACGGCCTCCACCGGCACCAGCTTCAGCGGCCTCATGGTGGTGCGCGCCGGCACGTTCGACCTGACGCGGATCGCGGCCACCACCAACGAGGACGAGAACGGTGGCAACGCCGCCAATCCTCCGACCAGCGTCAACGTCGGTAGTACGCCGTCGCTGGTGTTCGCGCTCGGTGGCTGGGCGACCAACAACCAGAGCCTCAGCATCAACATCACGCCGCCGAGCGGCTTCACCGAGCGGTGGGAGCTCGCCAACCCGTCGGTCGCCGAGTTCAGCCTGGCCACCAGCACGGTGAATTCGGGAACGAGCAATCCCGGTTCGTTCGCCGATGACACGAATCAGATCTTCGGCACGGTGGCGATGACGCTGACCGTCGGCGGCTTCTCGTCGTCGTCGTCACGCTCGGCGTACGTCGGCTGGAACGCCGGCGTCACCGCGGGGGCAGCGACCGGCACGATCACCGCGACGGCCGACGATCAGACGCGGTGGTTCGTGACGCCGGTGTTCCGCACCAGCACCGCCGGGACGCACACGTTCAGCATCTACCTGCGGGAGGATGGCCTGCTGATCGACACCATCGCGGTCGCGCGCCAGGGGTCGGTGTCGCCGACCTTCGATAACGCGTGGGCCTATGCCACCAACCCGCGGACCGAACAGGGGCAGACCTGCAACGCCGACCCGTTCGATACCGATCCGAACACCACCGGCGACCAGGACGGGATCCTCGCGACCGGCGCCCGTCCGCAGTGCTTCGCGAACCAGAGCACGGGGCAAGTCTTCGATATGACGGGTAATGTGAAGGAGTGGACGCTCGCGCGAGCCGACGACCAGAACCCGCTCCGCGGTGGTGCCTCGAACAACGAGGTCGTCGGCACGACGTGTCAGCTCAACTTCAGCCTCGCCAACGACGACTTCTTCTTCCCCAATACCGGGTTCCGCTGCTGCCGTAACTGACGCCGGGGTTGGGATCACGACGGCCGTCACGGATGCCTGCCACGCAGGACTTCCGTGATTTCGTATGCCTATAATGCTCGGCTATGAGGAAACACCTGTCGTGGGTGGGGCTAGCCGCGCTTGTAACCTTACTGGCGCGTCCAGCATCGGCAGGTGAACCGCTCAAGCCGTTCGTCGTGCTGATCCTCGACACGTCGGGATCGATGCAAGTGGCGACCGGCTCGGGTGCTCCGAGTTGCGGCGGTCGCGACACGCGCCTCAATCACGCGACGTGCGCGATCAATCGCATCGTCAACTCGTACGGCGACATGGTGTTCGCGATGGGACGTTTCCGCGAGACCACCGCCGGCACGTTCACGACGAGCTGCGATGCCAATCTCGATGCTGAGGGTAACGGAGACTCGAGTCCTCCTATCAATCCGACCTTTCCAATCCCGAGCGGTGGGGATCAGTGCAACACGCAAGGTCTCTACTGCGGCAACTGCCAGGCGCCGACCGGCGTTTGCACGCTAGACGGAACAACGGCCTGCAGCTCCAACGCCGACTGTCCCGGGAGCCGATGCGATCTGCAGTGTCGCAACGGCTCCAACTGCGCCACTCGTACATGCGTCACAAATGCAGACTGCAGTGCCAACAATGGAGGCGGAAGTGGTGCGTGCGTCGGCGGGTTGTGCACGTTCGGTGCGTGCAGCTCGAGCGATCGAGAGCTGGAGATGTTGACTGGCCTCGTCGACGGCAACAACCAGCAGGCGTCGGACCTCACCGACGGTACGTGCGGCACCTGCTCGATGCCGGCGGCCGGCACCGCGCCGACGAGCGCGAACGAGATCTGGGGCGTCTCCGACTTCACGTTCACGCCGCTCGCCGCCGTGCTCAACGGCGCGAAGCTGTACTGGCTCGGTCAGGTGCTCGCCAGCGACGGCGCGACGACGATCTGGCCGAGCAACGCACCCGGCTTCAATCCGATCGTCAACGACGCGCCGGTCAACCTGGCGTTCCTTCCAC
>JAEYYY010000142.1 GCA_023430775.1 Pseudomonadota bacterium | reverse complement strand
ACTGGGGCCCGCATGCTGCGAACGAGAGGTTGCGGGTCGCGCGCGAGCTGATGTCGCTGCCGCTCATCGACGAGCAGTTCAAGGCCGGCGAGCTGTGCTTCTCGGCGGTGCGCGAGCTGACGCGAGTGGCGACGCCGGAGAACGAGCACGAGTTCCTCTCCAAGGCACATGGCAGGACGGCGCGCGATGTCGAGCGCATGGTCGCCGGGCTGCGGCGCGGCGATGGGCCGGAGGCGGATCCGGATCCGAAGCTGATCAAGAAGAAGGTCTTCCTCGAGATCTCGGCGCCGGTATGGGCGCGCTATCGACGGCTGCGCAGAGAGCGCGACAAGGAGAATGGCGAGCGGTTGTCCGACGACGAGTTTCTCGAGCGGCTGCTTCGCGAGGCCGAGGCGCCAGGCGTCGAGCAGGTCTCGAAGCCGGCGGTGCAGGTCGCGGTCACCACACGCTGGCACCGGAGCGTCGACGGGAACCACGAGCTCGTCGCACAGCGCGAGCAGCCGATCGCGGTCGACCGGGGTGCGGCTGTCGATCGAGAGCCGAGCGAGCTTGCGACCGGCGAGGCCGCGTTCGAGCGCCTCGTGGTCTTCTGCGGTAAGGCGCACCCTCGAGAGGGTCAGCTCCGTGATCTGACCGAGCCAGCCGACGTCCTCGAGCGCCACGATGATCTGATCCTGCGAGCAGCGGTCGACCGCCAGCTTGGTGACCGCAGGCAGGTGTGTCGGCTGCAGCCACTGCAACGCATCGAACGCGAAATGAACGAGCCCGAGTGAAAGCAGCGTCGGATGGACCAGCGGTGCTTCGCAGTCCATCAGCGTCAGATGCTGGAGTCTGGGTAGCGTCGAGAGATCGGAATTGCAGGTCAGCAGCGCCGTCACGATCAACGTGCGCAGCGATCGCGGAAGCACGTCGGGCGGGATGGTCAGCCGCAGGCGGTGGTTGGTGCCGATGTGCAGCACGTCGAGAAAGCGGCAGCTCGGGTGTGCGAATTCGGCGCGGTACGCTCCAAGATCGTCGACGAACGGCAGCTCGATCTTGCGCAGGAAACCGATCCCCCACGAGAACCGCGCGGCGTGCTTGTCGAACTGCGGCGTCAGGCTACCGGCGAGCTCGCGGCGACGGATCAGCGCCGACGGCGTGAGCGGCTCCGACAGATCGAGCACGATCAGCTCGCCGCGCTCGTCACCGAGTGCCTGCAGGTGATCGGCGAGCACGGCGTAAAGGCCACGATTCGTCGGCTCGGCCTCGATCTCGCGCAGCACTCCATCGTTCGCGGGTCGTCGAGCGGCTTGGGCGCGACACGCGTCATCTTGATCCGCCGATGCCCGCTGCGAGCGTCGTCGGCGAGCTCGGGATCGAGCGCCGACACCTCGGCGAGGATCTCGGAGATCAACTTCGGCGAGGTCGACGGCGAGGTCAGCGCTTCGCGGACGAGTGGACGATCGTGCTCCATCGCGCAGCGCAGATGCGCGTAGCTCGGCTTGCGAACGACGCGCACGGCATCGCGATCGATCGTGATGCCGCAGAACATGCACCGCGATCGCGCGGAGAGCGCCTTGTCGAGCACCGCCGTCACTCGTCGCGACGGTGACGCAGCGCGAGGAGGAGGGCAAGGCACATTCCTGTGCCTTCTTGTGCTGGTTACTGTTTGTAACCACCTTCTGGCCATGCAGCGCAATGTCCAGCGAATCGTCACGGCCCACCGCCAGACCGAGGGCGCAGGGTTCGTGGTCCGCCGCCCGGTCCCCACGATGGGCATCGATCTCGTCGATCCGTTCCTGCTGATCGACGAGCTCGGCCCGATCGACTACGGCCCCGGTGAGGCGATCGGCGCACCCGATCATCCGCATCGCGGGTTCGAGACGGTCTCGTACATCCTCGAGGGCGACCTCGAGCACGAGGACTCCGCCGGTCACAAGGGACGCCTGCGCAGCGGCGACGTCCAGTGGATGACCGCCGGTGCCGGCATCGTGCACTCCGAGATGCCGTCGCGCGAGATGCGCGAGCAGGGTGGCCGCGTCCACGGCTTCCAGATCTGGGTCAACCTGCCGGCGAAGCTCAAGCTGACGCGCCCGCGCTACCAGGACGTGCCGTCGGACAAGATCCCGACCGCGACGACCGAGCACGCACGCGTCAAGGTCATCGCCGGCGAGGCCCTCGGCACCAAGGCCGTCATCGAGACGCACACGCCGATCGTGTTCCAGGACTGGACGCTCGAGCCAGGTGCCGACGTCACCGTCGACATCTCGCGCGACCAGCAGGTGCTCGCCTACGTGTTCGAGGGAGCGATCGAGATCGCCGGCAAGACCATCCGCGATGGTCAGATGGCGGTGCTCGGGACGGGAGACGCGGTGAGACTCCAGGGTGGCGAGGGCGGTCGACTGCTTCTCCTTGGCGGCGTCCCCCTTCGCGAGCAGGTCGCGCGCTACGGTCCGTTCGTGATGACCACGGAGCGCGAGATCCACGAGGCGATCCGCGATTACCAGAGCGGACGCATGGGCGAGATCACGAGAACAGCGAGGGTGTCATGACCGATCAAGAGCTGAAGAAGATCCTCGACGAGACCAGGACCATCGCGATGGTCGGTGCGTCGAGCAATCCCGAGCGACCGTCGTACCGGATCTTCGAGATCCTGAAGAACGCCGGCTATCGCGTGATCCCGGTCAATCCGAAGGAGACCGAGGTGCTCGGCGTACCCGCCGTGGCGTCGTTGTCGGAGATCGAGGAACAGGTCGATGTCGTCGACGTGTTTCGCAAGTCCGAGGACACGCCGGCGATCGCCGACGAGGCGGTGAAGATCGGCGCGAAGGTGCTGTGGCTCCAGCTCGGCGTGTCGAACGACGAGGCCGCCGCGAAGGCGAAGGCCGGCGGACTCCAGGTGGTGATGAACACCTGCATGGGCGCGACCTGGAAGCGCCTGCACGCGTGATCACAGCGGCGTGATCGGCGGCGCGAACCTGGCTGCCCCGGCCTCCAGCCTGCCGAGCACCACGATGTACCCGGCGGCGCCACCGCCACCGCCACCGCCACCGGTCTGATTGGAACCGACCGCGCCTCCCGCCGAGCCCGTCGCACCGCCGAAGTTGAGGCTGACCACCGCGTCCGTCGAGGTTGCATTCGTCGGTGGATCGAGCGTCGCCTCCTCGCCGTCGAACCCGGTCTGCGCGACGCCGGCAAGGCCGCCGCCCGAGCCGCCGCCACCACCGAGCGCGTTGAGCACGGCGCCCTCGAGCGAGATGTCCGGTGCATCGAGTCCGACGAGGCCGCCACTGCCACCGCCTCCCCCACCCACGAATGCCTCCTGGATTCCGGGGCCGCCGTCGCCGGGTGTGCCGCGCGCGTCGATCGCGCCGGCGACGGTGATCGAGGTGGCCGCCATCAGATAGATCGCGCCCGCCGAGCTGCCTCCGTTGGCCTGGCCGATCTCGATTCCGATGCCACCGGCTCCACCGGCGCAACCGCCGCGCACTCGATCGAGCGCCACCGCCGCTTCCGAGCACTGGATCGACACGGTCGACTTGCCCGCGACATTGCCGTCGCCGCCGTTGCCACCTGCGGTACCGAACGGACCGCCGCAACCGCCGGTGCCGACCACGGGGTCACTGTTCTCGCCGAACGTGCCGACGGTGTCGGGGCACGAGTCGTCGTTCGCGCCCGGTCCGATGCCATCGACGCTGCGAATGTCGACGATGGCGGTCTTGCGAACCAGGATCGACGACGTGCTCCAGAGCACCAGCGGGCGCGAGCCGTCCCGACCTCGATGCGCTCGGCGGCGATCAAGCAAACGTCGCTGCGCGCCGGATCCCACGACTCGCTGGTGTCGAGCACGCCCTCGAGCTCGCGTGGTGGCCCGACGTTGTCCACGCAGATCTCGCCGGTCAGGCTGCGCGCAGATCCGACGCACACCCCCGGCGACGAACCATCGTTGCCCACGGCATCGTCCGGCGCGAGATCCTCGAAGCCGAGGAGCTGCTTGCATCCGCACAGCAGCAGCAGGACCGCGAACCTCACGCCTCCAGGTTACACGCGATGCCAGGTAAACGTGTGATGGTGATGGCGTGACCTTCGACGTCAGGATCAGCAAGGCGTGCACGCCGAGGTTCCCGGCCGCATGTATCCGGTGCGCGGAGACACCGACGACGACCGTCAAGATCCGCGAGGACGCGGTCGGCTGGTGGTCGGTGATCGGCGTCGGCCGGATCTACGGCGCGCTGACCGGCCGCGGCTACGACGTCCCTGCGTGCGAGAGCTGCGCGCGCCGGATCAAGAACGATCGGTGGAAGCGAAAGCTCGTCGAATTCTTGCTGGTCGCGATCGGGGTGGCGATCGGCTTCTGGCTGTTCCGCGACTGGGAGGGCATCAAGCAGCGCCTCGCGGTGGTCGCGATGGGCATCCTCGCCGCGCTGCCGTGGCTGATGTTCGAGCAGTTCTATCCGCTGGCGATCAACATCACGGTCTCCGAGGAGATCGTGACGTTTCACTTCGCGGACGAGGACTACGCGAACGAGTTTGCCGAGCACAACCCAGCTTTTTGAGTGCGAGGGGTTCATGTGGGAGGAAGGCGGTCGATACGGGGGGACGTGCGGACGATCGCGTTGCTGCGGATGGAAGCTGAGCGGAGGGCGGCCAAGCGCGTCGACCTCGAGGTCCTCGCTCGGACGGTGGCGTTGCGATGCAGCAACACGTTCGTCGTACTTGGTGATCGGGGTGACGAGGTCTCCGGCGAGCGCCGGGATCCCCAGGGCTGACCGGCAAACCCAGCGGAATCACAGCGGCGCGCCAGGCACGCTGGATGCTACGTTACGGGTTCGATGAGGCTTGTCCTGGCCTTGGTCCTCCTCGGAGGATGCAGCTTCCCGGCGCGGTCCGAGGCACTCGCGTGCCAGACCACCGCGGACTGCGATGGCGATCGCACCTGCGAGGGAGGCTTCTGCGTGCGAGCCGGCGAGGATGTCCTGCCGGACTCGGGCGGCGTGTCGCCCGATGCCGCGAGCGATGCGATGCAGACGCCCGACGCCGATCCGTTCGAGGCGATCGCGGCGATGTGCATGACCGCCGGCTACACGCCGGTCACCGGCATCACCGGCGCGCTGTTCCGCGACGTCCCGCAGGGCGCGCAGTGGGCCGCGGCGCAGGCCGACTGCAAGAACGACGTGCCCGGCGCGACGCACCTGATCGTGTTGTCGTCGCAGGCCGAGGCCGACTTCATGAAGAGCAAGCGTGGCTGGGTCGGCCTGTTCGACAACGGCACCAACGTCTTCAAGTCGGTGACCGAGGAGCCGAACGACCTGCGCCCGTTCGCGAGCGGCCAGCCCGATAACGGCGGCGGCGACGAGAACTGCGTCCAGTACAAGGACAACGACGGGCTCGACGACGACCAGTGCAACAACAGCCACCGGTACGTCTGCGAGTGCGACGGTCAGGCTTCGAATCCCTGACGAGCCCACCACCGCTCCCGCGCGACTGCGCGATACTGCGTCCGTGCTTCCCCGCCGTGCGTACCTCGGTGCCGAGCTGGCAGACGAGGCATTCGTGGATGGTGGGATCGCGCTCGCCGCGGTGACCAAGGGCGGGATGGCGGCGGCGGCCAAGCTGCAGGCCGGTGACGTGATCGTGTCGATCGCCGGGATGCCGCTCGGCGACATGAAGCAGCTCGGTGTGGCGCTGCGCAAGGCCGGCGAGGAGCCGACCTGCGAGGTGGTGTTCGTGCGCGGCGGCAAGCGCGAGACCGTCAAGGCGGCGGTGATCGCGCAACCGCACGAGACGCTCGAGAGCGTGTCGTACGGCGAGCTGCTCGTCGACGGTGCGAGGCTGCGCACGATCGGCACCCGGGTGACGGCGCCGCGCGCGTTGATCGTGTGCTTGCAGGATGTCGCCTGCGAGTCGGTGGATCAGGGGCTGTCGCCGGAGTCGCCGCTGGCGTGTCTGCTGGCAGCGTGGGCCGAGGCGCGCTTCGATTCGCTGCGGTTCGACAAGCGCGGGGTCGGCGACAGCGAGGGCGAGCCGTGCGACACGATCGGCTTCGAGAGCGAGCTCGCGGATGCCCGCGCCGCGGTGGGTCGAGCTCGCGAGATCGCGCGAGCGCGCGACATCCCGCTGGTCGTGTTCGGCCACGGTGTGGGCGGCGTGATGGCGGCGATGCTCGCCGAGCTCGATGCCAGAGCAGTGATCGTCTACGGCACGCCGTCGACGCGATGGTTGCGGAGCCGCCGCGATGCGGTGCGAGAACAGCTGACGCTCGACGGTGCCGAGGCGGAGGTCGAGGCCGAGCTGGCGGCGATGGAAGACGTCATGCAGGAAGGCGAGCTCGACGGTCGCACCGCCGCGTATCACCTCGAGCTCGACGCCGTGGATCTCGAGGCGACGTGGCGCGCCGTCACGGTGCCCGTGCTGGTGCTGCGCGGCGAGCACGACTGGGTGGTGACCGCGACCGAGCAAGGGAAGATCGCCGAGCTCGCGACGGCCACCGTCGTCGACTGCGCGGGCCTCGATCACCAGCTCGGCTGGCACGCGAACCGCGAGGACAGTTTGCGCGACTACGGCATCGGCCGCTTCGATCCGCCGATCGCGAAGGCGACGATCGAGTTCATCGAGCGTCACGTCGCCAAACCGAAGTGACCATGCGGCCGATGATCATCGATAGCGATGCCGGGACCGATCCCGACGACACCTGCGTCGCGATCGTCGTCGCCCGTCACAAGCAGCGGTTCCCGGCGCGGCTGATGATCACCAACGACGAGACCACGTCGTACGCCAAGGCGCGGTTCCTGTCGCACGTGGTGGAGGCCTCGGGCGGTGGCATCCCCGTCGCCGCCGGCCTGCCCAGCCTCAAGAAGCGCGTCGACGATCTCGCCGACAAGGCGGGCCTGGTGCCCAACTTCGACGTCGATGTCGAGGGCGTGGCGCGGATCGTCGAGGTGCTCGAGCAGCACGACGAGGTCGACTACATCGGCCTCGGGGCGTTGACCAATCTCGACGTCGCGCTCGCGCAGCGTCCCGAGCTGGCGAGCCGCGTGCGGCTGTTCCAGATGGGCCCGGCCGTGGCCGGCGGCTTCTCGCGGGCGCGCGCGCAGTACAACGCGCGGATCGATCCGGCTGCGTTCGCGCGCGTGCTGCAGCAGGTGCCGACGCCGACGCTGATCGCCACCCACACGACGTGGGGGAACTGGTGCGCGCCGGCCGGCAGGATCCCGCTCGGCGTGTATCCCGACGACGATCTCGGCAAGTTGCTGGTAAGCACCGAGCGCAAGGATCTCGAGCTGTATGGCAGGCACCTCGCTGCGTTCGTCGCCAGCGGCAAGGATTGCTCGATCCTGCACGATCCGGCGACCCTGCTCGCGAGCCGGGAGCCCGAGCTGTTCGATCTCGTCGAGCTCGAGGTCATCGTCGATGCCGATGGCTGGCTGCACTTCACCGAGGAGAGCTGCGCGGTGCTGCGCGAGCTGACGGACGATCGCATCGCCTGCGTCGCGCAAGCGCTCGGTTGCTGGAAGGCACCGCCGGCGAGCAAGCCGGTGCGCGTGCGGATGTCGCTCGGCGCCGACTACGAGAAGATTCGCGGCCGCATCGTCGAGCTGCTCGGGTTGTCGGTTTAAGCTCGGCGGATGGAGAAGGTCGCCACGCTGCTGGTGGCTTGCCCGGATCGCAAGGGCATCGTCGCGTCACTCGCGCAGGTGCTGTACGGGCACGGCGCGAACATCCTCGATTCCGATCAGCACACCGATTCGGTCGCCGGGTTGTTCTTCCAGCGCATCCGCTTCGATCTGTCGACGCTGACGACGGACAAGGTCGCGCTCGAGCACGGGATCAAGGAGGTCGGCGAGCGGTTCGCGATGGACTGGCGGCTCGCGTACGGGCATCAGGTGCGGAAGGTCGCGATCTTCGCGTCGAAGCAGGAGCACTGCCTCTACGACCTGTTGATCCGCTATCGCGCCGGCGAGCTCGCGTGCGAGGTCGCGATGGTGATCTCGAACCACGCCGAGGCCGGCCCGATCGCGACGCACTTCGGCGTGCCGTTCCATCACCTCCCGGTGACGGCGGAGAGCAAGGCCGAGGCCGAGGCGAAGGCGATCGAGTTGATCGAGACGGCGGGTGTCGAGCTGATCGTGCTCGCGCGTTACATGCAGATCCTGTCGGCCGACTTCGTGGCGAAGTTCCCGTCGAGGATCATCAACATCCACCACTCGTTCTTGCCGGCGTTCGTCGGCGCGAATCCTTACAGGCAGGCGTACATCAAGGGCGTCAAGATGATCGGCGCGACCAGTCACTACGTGACCGCCGATCTCGATCAGGGTCCGATCATCGAGCAGGCGACGATCCGCTGCTCGCACGCCGACTCCGTCGACGACCTCGTGCGAAAAGGCCGCGACCTCGAAAAACGAGTGCTCGCGGCCGCGGTGCGCTGGCACCTCGAGGATCGGATCCTCGTCTATGCGGGGAAGACGGTCGTGTTCGGTTAGCGCACGGTATCTGCGGTCATCTCGATCGTGCCCATCGGTCGCGGCGACAGCTGACCGTCGCCGAAGCGCGCGTACATCTTCATGCCCGGGCGCGACTGGAACGCGACGCTGCCGAACGCGATGTCGCCCGAGCCGTAGTCGCGCTGGGTCGCGTAGATCGCGTGCTTCCACGGGACCTCGCCGGTGGCGTAGCCGATCGGGAGCTCGTAGCGGCGGTTGCCGCCATCCTTGAAGATGAAGTCGATCGAGCCGACCGGCATCAGCACCTGCGCCTCCTCGTCGGTGAGCACGATCCAGCCGGCGTCGGTCTTGCGCGCCCACGCGAACTCGATGCGATCGAGCGTGCAGTTCTCGGTGCACGCGGGATCCGCCGGCGCGAAGTGAAGGCGCGGCATCACCTGGTGCATCGTGATCTCGGTCGGCGGACGCACGAACGAGAAGTCGAGCGTGTGCGGGCCCGAGCGGAACGTGTAGTTGCCGGCGGGGACGTCGCGGTCGGGGCGGCAGAACACGCCGAACGTGCGGGCATCGCCGAACGTCAGGTGAGAGACCGGCTGACCGGCGGGAACGGCCGGGGTGTGCTCGCCCTGCCAGAAGCCGTAGTACGGATCGTCGAAGGTGACGTCGGCATCGTCGCGATCGACCGCGCCGAAGCCGTCGGGGAGCCGGGCGTAGACGCCGGTGCCTTCGTGCGCGTAGGTGATCGCGGCGGTGTTGTTGATGAAGTCGGTGACGGTGGCGTCGCGGCCGCTCGCGCGGACCGTGTACTCGGCGTGAACCTCGAGGCGCGGCGAGATGCCCTGGTCGACGTCGATCATGCCGTCGCCGTCCATGTCGGGGTTCGCGTAGCGGAGGGCGAGATCGTCGATCCCGCCGAGGGTGGCGAGCGTGCGGCGGGTGACGCCGAGCGCCTGATCGAGCGCTTCGCTGCTGCCGGCCATCGTGGCCTCGCGGTTGTCGACCGACACCTTGCCGAGATCGATGTCGCCGCCGGCGACCGGCACGAACGTGTCGAGCGTGTCGGCGCGCAGGATGCCGTGCACCATGTCGGAGCCGCGCCGGTTCGCGTTGACGAACACGAGCGCCCACGGGCGACCCGGCTCGACCTCGACGGAGAACTCGCCGTCGACGGTCGGCGCGACCACCTTGACGACGTCTCCGGCGAGCGGGCTCACCGCCATCACGTGCGTGACGGAGTTGCCGACCGAGCCGTGGAACCGAGCCGAGTCCTCGGCAGTGGGTCCGGCGTAGGCGCAGGCGGCGAGACTGGTGAGAAGAAGACCGAAGCGCGTCATGACTGTGGGGTCGGCCGCGCCGCGGGCTTTATTTAGGTGGATTTGCAGCACACACGTGGCACGGGGGTAATCTGCGTGTGGGTGTCACAAGAAGTCCGCAAGAATCTGCTCCTGCCGGAGACCGAGCGCTGGCCGCTGGATCCCGACAAGCCCGTGATCGAGTTGATCGACGTGTCGGTCTCGTTCGGCGACAAGAAGGTGCTCGATGGCCTCAGCCTGCAGATCATCCCGGGCCTGACGACGGTGGTGGTCGGCCGCAGCGGCAGCGGCAAGAGCGTGCTGGTCAAGCTGATGATGGGCCTGCTCAAGCCCGACCGCGGCACGGTGAAGCTGTTCGGCCGCGATCTGAAGGAAGTGTCGCCGACCGAGGTGCTCGAGCTCCGCAAGCGGCTCGGCATGCTGTTCCAGAACTACGCGCTGTTCGATGCGCTGCCGCTCGAGGAGAACGTCGGCTTCACGCTGACCGAGAACAGCAACATCCCGCGCCGCGACGTCATGAAGCTGTCGCACGAGCTGATCCGCATCCTCGGCCTCGGCGGTAGCGAGAAGCTGCTGCCGAGCGAGCTGTCGGGTGGCATGAAGAAGCGCGTGTCGCTGGCGCGCGCGCTGGTCGCCAACCCCGAGGTGGTGCTGTTCGACGAGCCGACCACCGGTCTCGATCCGATCATGATCGAGAAGGTCGACGAGATGATCGGCCTGGCGAAGCAGCAGTACCAGATCACGTCGGCGATCATCAGCCACGACATGGCGAGCACGAAGCGGCTCGCCGATCGCGTCGCGTTCCTCCACGACGGCAAGATCATCTTCTACGGCACCTACGACCAGTTCATCGACAGTCCGCTCGAGCCGATCCGCAAGTTCGTCGAGGGGGCGCAGACCTCGCGGCTGTCGAAGGACTCGGCGGTGTCGACGGTGGAGGCCGAGCCGATCGTCGACGAGCCGATCGTCGAGCTGGTCGATGTCTACAAGACGTTCGGCAACAAGCAGGTGCTGCGCGGCATCTCGCTGCCGATCTATCCGAAGAAGATCACGGTGCTGATCGGAGCGTCGGGCTCCGGCAAGAGCGTGATCATCAAGCACATCATGGGCCTGTTCAAACCCACGTCGGGCGAGATCAAGGTGTTCGGCAAGCCGATCGGAACGATGGACGAGTTCCAGCTCAACGAGGTGCGCCGCGATTTCGGTCTGCTGTTCCAGCACGCCGCGTTGCTCGACTGGTTGACCGTCGAGGAGAACGTCGCGTTCCCGCTGCGCGAGCGGAAGGTGCCGCGCGGTGAGATCAAGGATCGCGTCGCCGACATCCTCCAGCGCACGTTCATCGCCGACATCAAGGATCGGATGCCCGGCGAGATCTCCGAGGGCCAGAAGAAGCGCGTCGGCCTCGCGCGCGCGATCGTGACGCGCCCGAAGATCATGATCTACGACGAGCCGACGACCGGTCAGGATCCGCTACGCACGCGCGACGTCGACGACATGATCCAGAGCGCGCAGCAGCAGTTCGACATCACCAGCATCGTGATCTCGCACGACATGGCGTCGACGTTCCGCATCGCTCACATGATCGCGCTCCTTCATCAGGGCGAGATCGCTGCGTATGGCACGCCGGCGCAGGTGCGCGCGTCCCAGGATCCGCACGTCCAGCACTTCATTCACGCCGGATCGGTCGAAGCACACTCCCAATAGGGACAGTCTCCACTTGTGCCACTTCGCTATCCCAACCCCCTGGATTCGCTCACGCGAATGGGGACAGTGTTGACTTGCTGGCCCCAGTCCGGCCGCCGGTCAGGGGACGAGCTTGGTCGCGATGCCCTTGTAGAACGCCGGCGGATCGAGCGTCGGCGCGACGAGGGCGAAGATGCCGACCTGATCGAGGTGATCGGCCGCGATGCAGCCCTGGAAGCCGGTGTAGGTCGCGCTATCGACGGGCACCACGCCATCGTTGGGGCGCAGATCCGTACCGGTGACCGCGAGCGCCGGGATCAGGAGCAAGCCGCGCAGCGTGTCGGGGGCAACCGCTCCGCAGGCAGCGGACGTATCGGTGAGCTCGAAGCCGCCCGGCGTCGAGAGACCCGCGTACGACTGATAGATCACGCCGGCCGCGTCGGGGTTGGCGGCGGCGAACGCATCGGCATTCGCCTCGCTG
The DNA here is from genome assembly GCA_023430775.1 of Pseudomonadota bacterium. Taxonomy (GTDB): domain Bacteria; phylum Myxococcota_A; class Polyangia; order Haliangiales; family Haliangiaceae; genus JABFXX01. The sequence goes on along the minus strand of JAEYYY010000142.1, from coordinate 23,073 downwards.
AGATCGATCAGCGCCTGATCGAGCTCGTCGGCGTCGACCAGGCCGGCGAGCTCGGCGAGCGCCACCAGCGCGTCGAACGCGGCGGCCTGATCGCCTTCCTGTAGACCGAGCGCGATGTCGGCGAGCGGCGTGCCTCGGTGCGGCGTCGAGATCGTGGTCAGCGAGGCCACCTTCGACGCGTAGCCCATGCTCGAGATCAGGTAGCGCGCGTCGAGGCCACCCATCGAGTGCGCGATGATGTGGACCTGGGTGGCGCCGGTGTCGGCGAGCAAGGTGTCGATCTGCGGGGCGAGCGCCGCGGCGCGCGACTTGACGCTGCCGGTCGCCGGCACCGTGGTGCGGAGGACGGCGTGACCCTCGGCCTCGATCGCCGGCTCGATACCTTCGTCCCAGTCGTCGGCGGTGCCACCGAAGCCGTGGGCGAGGATGAAGGCACCCTTGCCGGGGGCAATGGGAGCGTTGACGGAGACGTCGTCGCCGCCTTCGCCGGTGGGGCCGCCGGCAACATCGTCGGGGGCAAGGCCCGCGCAGGCCGTGAGAGTGCCGACGAGTGCACTCAGCATCGTGGTCGTGTTCATGTCCGCACATTCAGCAAGGCCGGTGCCGCCCGAAACGCGCGATCGATCGTCGACGATCGCGTGGGTTATGCGGTTCCCCTCTGGGGGCCCCGGCCCTGCGACAGATGACTCGAATCGGGTGCACAACACGCGCATGTCATGGACCGTGACAGCTCTCGTGATAACGTGTCGCGATGGCTCGCGTTGCGCCGCGGCGTTCACTTCGCGATCGACTCGACGAGACCACGCGCGACGTCATCGTCGATGCGCTGATCGAGCAGCTCGTCGAGACCGGCGCGTTCGAGCTCAGCTACTACGACCTCGCTCGTCGCGCCGGCGTCTCGGTGCGGACGATCTACCGCCACTTCCCGCATCGCAGCGACATCATCGAGGCGCTCAGCCGGCGGCTCAACAAGCTCGTCGCGATCGACTACCCGCACACGCGCGAGGGCATCCAGCAGGTCACCCGCGCGGTGTTCGAGGTCTACGACAAGCACGCCAGCGCGTTCATCGCCCAGCTCGAGGCGGGCCAGGGCCGGCTGCGCAAGACCGGCCGGTCCAAGCGCCTGCAACTCATGCAATCGATCCTCGCGAAGGACCTCCCGAACCTGCCGGCCGACCGGCTCGCGAGTGTGGCCGGGCTGATGATCTGCCTGTTCTCGCCCACGATCTGGCAGCGCCTGCGAGACGACGCCGGGCTCGATGGCAAGCAGGGCGGCGAGCTGGTGGCGTGGGCGATCGAGGTGCTGTGGCGCGCGCTCGAGGTTGAGGATCGGCGCGCCCGGAAATAGGCTCGGTGCGTGGCGAAGCGGGTCACCGACATCACCGAGCTGCTCGAGGGCGCGGCCAAGATCAGCGAGCCGGCGGCGCTACTCGAGGCGTTGCTCGATGCCTATCGCAAGCGCCCGCTCCCTGCCCTCGCCGGCCTGATCGAGCTGGCCGGCAAGCGCGCCGCGGTCGAGCACCCGATGAAGGGCTCGCTCAACGACCAGCACGCGACCTGGAAGACGGTCGCCGCGGGCAAGGGCGCCACCGATGTCGAGTGGCTGATCGCGAACGCGATCACCGGCCGCGCCGAGTACTCGATCGAGCGCATCGAGCTGTTGAAGGACTGGCCCGTCGATCCCCGGCTCTCGAGCGGGCTCCTCGCCCTCGCCGACGGCAAGAAGATGACCTCGCGCCAGTCGCGCGGGTTCTGGAGGCACGCGTTCGACATCATCGGCAAGCAGGTCCACGCCCGCCTGTTCTCGATCCTCGAGCCGATGCTCGCCATCCAGCCGCAGACCGAGTTCGACAACTGGCTGCTCAAGAAGCTGCGGGTCACCGAGGCGCGGATCGGCCGGCTTCAGGTCGTCGCGCCGTCGACCACGGAGGATGCCGTCCTCGCGAAGCTCTCCGAGCGCCTCGACGTGGCGCGGGAGAAGGCCGCCGCGAAGACCGCCGACGACTTCTTGAAGGAGATCTGGGCCGCGCCCGGCGACGACGGACCGCGCGAGGTGTTCGCCGACTGGCTTCAGGAGCGCGACGATCCGCGGGGCGAATTCATCGCGTTGCAACTGGCGCGCGCTCGGAAACGAGTGCGGACAGGGCGAATCGCAGGCGGCGGAACGATCCGCGTCGCCGAGCCCGACGTCAAGGCACTCACCCGCGAGCGGGCGCTGCTCGCGAAGCATCAGAAGGCATGGGTGGCCCCGTTCGAGGCGGTGCTGTCGATCCCGAAGAGCACGTTCGAGCGCGGCTTCCTGGACAGCGTGTTCGTCCACTGGCGCAAGCTGGCCTCGGTGCCGGCGCTGATGACGCATCCCGCGTGGGCGACGGTGCGCAAGTTCAGCCTCGACGCCGAGGGTGCGCGCGCCTGCGACGCGTGGATCGAGCACATGGTCGCGCTCGGCGCGAAGTGGGACTGACCGAGAGCCGTCTGCACTTGCGTTGGCCCTGATCCAGAGCGAACCCGCAGGCCTTGGTCAGAGTGGCCGCCCCTCTGATTACGTGGTGCATGACGCAGGTGCAGGGCTGACTCTGCGAGAGCACGAGAATGGTCTCTCCCGACGAGAGTCCAGGCTGGCTGTGCGAGAGCACGCGAAACGCATGCAGCGGGCACGGCCTCATCGACCGTGCCCGCTAGATCTTTCGTGAACTACAGCGATGCCGTCCTGGTGACGATGCGGACGTTGCCGAACCGCAGGTTGGTCGGCATCTCGCCCGAGACCTCGAGCTTCTCGAGCAAACCCTCGACGGTGATCTCGCAGGTCGGCCTGTCACCGCACGCTGCTTCGAGCACCGAGAACTGACCGGGCGCGAACTTCAGCTGCGGGAGCCAGCCGCGCTTCGCGGGGCGCTGGACCGGGAACGCGGCGACGAAGCACTCGTCAGGGCTCCGGCACAGCGAGGCCTGGCGCGTCACCTTCCAGGTCAGCGTCTGCCCCTGCCACCGGCGCTTCACCTCGCCCCACGTTCCGCGGCCGTTCGCAGCATCGAGCTCCTTTGCGAGGTCCTGCTGGGTCGCAGCAGTCAGCATCGGCGGCGTCAGATCCTGGGCGGCACCGGGACGGCGGTCTTCACTCTTGCAAGCGGCGACCAGCGAGACGAGAAGAAGGGCGCGGTACATGGTCAGCTCCTCGTTCAGGGGTTACCGGAGTGCGGCGACGCGAGGTACGGCATCGCGGTGCCGAACGCCTTGTCGTTCGCGTTGACGCCGTCGCCGATCGGCGAGCCGTTGTTGCACGCGACGGTGAGCAGCGTGTCGGTGACGTCGTCCTCGAGCGCGCGGCCGTTCGGGAAGTGCGACTGCGCGTTGGTCTGACCCTGGTTGATGTTGATGCGCAACAGGTCGGCGGGCGTGGTGCCGTTCGGGCCCAGGAGCTTGACGATGTCGAGGCGACCTTCGGCGGGCGTCGGCGCGCAGCCGGCGCCGAGCACCGCGTTGAGCAGCTTCGGAACCTCGGGGTCGAGGATGTAGGCGCCGAAGTTGCGGACGTCATCCTTCGGATGCGAGCGGTTGTACTTGTCCTTGTCGCCGAGCGGGATGATGACCTCGTTGACCAGCGGCCACGCGAGGCGCGAGACCTGGATCATCTGACCGAAATCGTCCTCGTCGCGGCCGCGGCGAAGGATGCGGACCTGCGGGCGGCTCGCCGAGGCGTAGATGCCGACGACCGAGTCCTTGCCGGTGGCACCGGCGGCCGGGCGCTTGCCGTCCTTCGCGATGTCCTTGATCGGAACCTCGAGCACCAGCGACATCACGTTGATGCCGTCGGTGGTCGGCGCACCGCCGACGCCGAGGAGGTCGAACACGTGAAGATCGACGAAGAACGGCTCGTCGCGCGGGCCGGCGAAGGCCGAGACACCGTCCTTGGTCTTGGTCGCCTGCAGCGCGACCTGCTCGTAGTTCGGGAACGACCGCTTGCCGACGTTCCACGGTGCGACCGGCGCCTTGTCGAGGATCCGGGTCTTGCGGCCGGTCTTCTCGTCGATGCGCTCGAGGCGGTAGGTCTGGGTGACGTTGAGATCCGGATCGTCGAGCGACTCGATGGCGCCGGTGTTGTAGAGGAACGTCGCGCCGTTCTTCAGCTGGTTCTGGAACGTCCAGCGATACGTGATGTCCTCCTTCGCATCGCCGTTGTTGTCGATGTGGATCTCGTAATAGGCCTCGTCGCTGAAGCGATAGAAGTTCGGACCCGACGACGGGATCAGCAGCGGGACGTAGTTGGCGACCATCACCATCTTGTTGGGGTCGCTGGGGGAGATGAACGCGTAGACGTCGGTGTTGTCGACGTACTGGTCTTCCGCGATCGACGGCGCTTCGCGGTGCGACGACGCGATCGTCATCGAGGCGCCGGCCGTCAGGGCGAGACCGGTGAGGATGGGAGCAATCTTGTTCTTGATCTTCATGGGTGGTCTCTCCTTGGTTCATTCCGCGCGATAGATCGCGCTGCCTTCCGAATCGACGACTGCGAACACGCCTGCCTTGCGAGCGGTGCGCAGACCTGCGGGATCGATCATGTCGGGCGCGGCGAGCTGGATGGTCTCGCCGGTCGCGATGTCGACCGTGGTGAGCTGAGCGTTGCCGTCGCGATCGCGCGTCGGCATCACGGCGGTGCCGCCGCCTGCGGTGAGTGACACGCCGCCGGGCGTACCCATGCGGAGATCGCTCGCGACCTCGTCGGCGCGGCTGCCATCGCGCGGGATCGCCCACAGCACGCCCTCGCCTGCGGCGCCCGCCGCGCGGTGATCCATCACCCACGCGACGCCGTCGTCATCGACGTGCAGACCGGTCGGCGACACCAGCGGATCGCCGGTGTAGACCGCGTTCGCCGTGCCACCTTCGACGGACATCGTGAACAGACCGGGCTGGCCGTCCGCGCTGCGCCCGGTGACGTGCAGCGTCTTGCAGTCCTTGTTGATCGCCAGACCCGCGGGGCGGTTGATGCCACCGCCGAGATCCGTGACTTCGCTGCCCGAGGTCGACACCGCGAGCACCGCGCCGATCTGCGAATCGTCCGCGTTGGTCGCGGCGAGATCGGCGATGTAGAGCGTCTTGCCGTCGCACGACAGCACGAGTCCCATCGGCGACGCGAGCGGCGCGCCGACGGCGAGGATCTCTGCCGTGCTGCCGGGCGTCGACGACGTCTGGAAGATCGCAGGATTCTTCTCGTCGTCGTACGCGGCGAAGTAGAAGGTCTTGCCATCCGGGCTGGAGACCGCGTCGGTCGGCGATGAAAAGCCTCCCGAGGTGACCTTCGTGATGGACGTGGGCGGTTCGGTCGGTAGATCCGAGTCAGACGACGAGCACCCCACCAGCGCGAGCGGCGCGCTGCTGAGTGCCCAAAGGATGCGTTTGGCCATTTGTGGCCCTCCCCTGGCTGTGTGCCTCTGTACGGGACTTCTCGCGAAATGGATCACCTCGGTGGCTTACGAAGTTGCCGTCGCCGGGGAGAGCCGAGGTGACGCGTAGTTAGGTACAGTGCGCCCGTCGATGCCCCATCACGTCGAGAGCGACATCACGGTTCAGCGGTTTGGTTTCACCGATGAAGGCCAAGGTCGGCGGCTGACGTTTCCGCGTGCCGAGGTCAAGGCGGCGGAGGGCCGCGCGGGAGCGGTGAGCTACGGCGCGAAGGACGTGCTGTTCGACGGGCTCGAGGGAAGGCTCGACACGCTGCGGTGGACGGCCGATGCGGCCTCGATCGGTGCTGCGTGGCTGCGCGACGATGCCGGCCGGATCGACGTGCGCGTCGATCGCATCGAGATGTCGCGCGGCGTGATGTTGACGCGTGCCGATCGCGGCGTCGAGATCGTGGCTCCGCACGTCACGCTCTCCGAGATGAACCTCGCGGTCAAAGGCCCGTTCGGGATGAAGACCGCCGCCACGCCGGCAGCGCCGGTGGTGAAGCAAGAGCTGCGGCAGGAGCGGCTGCGCTTCCTCGATAGCCTGTCGGGGCACATCAACCTGACGATCAAGGTGGTGCTCGATCTGCCGGTGATCGGCACCCGCTCGCTCGATCAGGATCTCGCGGTCCCGATCCAGGAAGGCAGCCTCGATTACCGCGCGCTGGACGAGAGTCTCGACTGGCTCGAAGGCACGTTCCTCGACATCCAGCACGACGAGGACAAGCTCGCGGTCACCTGGAAGGTGCCGATCTTCGGATCGCATCGCGACCTCGTCGCGTGGAAGCTCGATCAGGAAGCGCAGACGCTGGCGTCGTTCGGCCGCGTTCCCGTGCGCTCGCTGTCGGACTTCATCGTCGGCCGTGGCGGCTCGGATCGAAAGGACAAGAAGAACGGCGGCGTGCTGAAGTCCCTCTCGCTGGCGGCGATCGATGTCGCGCTCAGCCTGGTGGCGCCGCGCTCCTTCGATGTCGCCGGCGGCCTGGTGATGTTCGGCGGCGACAACGAGATGGGCATGATGGATCTCGAGGTCACCGGCGGGATCAGCGATCGTGGCCACGGTCAGATCAGGGGTGCGATCGGCAGCATCGACACCACGATCAAGGATGTCCACATCGGCCCGGCGATCATCACGTCCGATCGCCTTCACTTCGATGGCCTCGACGAGCTCGAGGTGGTGTTCGACGGCTTCTCCCCGCAGCGCGTGACCATGGTGATCCACCGCGTCACCGCGACGAATCTGAGGTTGCAGCTCGCCGGCAAGTCCTAGACGTGAGGCCGGACCATGTCCTCCGGCTTGACCCACTGATCGAACTGCTCGCCGGTGACGAAGCCGAGGGCGAGCGCGGCCTCGCGGAGCGTGGTGCCGTTGGAGTGGGCGTGCTTCGCGATCTGCGCCGCCTTGTCGTAGCCGATGTGCGGCGCCAGCGCGGTGACCAGCATCAGGCTGCCGTGGAGCTTGCGCTCGATCTCGGCACGGTTCGGCTCGATGCCCTGCGCGCAGTGCTCGTCGAAGGAGCGGATCGAATCGGCGATCAGCCGCACCGACTGCAGCATCGAGTACGCGATCAGCGGCTTGTAGACGTTGAGCTCGAAGTTGCCGCTCGCGCCCGCGAAGCCGATCGCGACGTCGTTGCCGAACACCTGCGTGCACACCATCGTCAGTGCCTCGCACTGCGTGGGGTTGACCTTGCCCGGCATGATCGACGAGCCGGGCTCGTTCTCGGGGATCGTCAGCTCGCCCAGCCCGGAGCGTGGACCGCTCGCGAGCCAGCGGATGTCGTTGGCGATCTTGAACAGCGCGGTCGCGAGCGTCTTGATCGCGGCATGGCAGCGGACCAGCGCATCGTGGCCGGCGAGCGCGGCGAACTTGTTGGGCGCGGTGACGAACGGCCGGCCGGTGAGCTCGGCGAGCTTGTCGGCGACGCGCACCGCGAACTCGGGATGCGCGTTGAGCCCGGTGCCGACCGCGGTGCCGCCGAGCGCGAGCTGATAGATCGCGGGCAAGCTGGCGCGGATGCCGGAGATGCCGTGATCGAGCTGCGCGACCCAGCCGCTCATCTCCTGGCCGACCGTCAGCGGGGTAGCGTCCTGGAGGTGCGTGCGGCCGATCTTGACGATGTCGGCGAACGCCTCGGACTTCGCGGCGAGCGTGCCGCGCAGGATCGCGACGGCGGGAAGCAGATCGCTGTCGATGCGGCCCGCGATCGCGACGTGCATCGCGGTGGGAAACACGTCGTTCGAGCTCTGCGACAGGTTGACGTGATCGTTCGGGTGCACCGGTGATTTCTGGCCGCGCTTGCCACCTGCCAGCTCGTTGGCGCGATTCGCGATCACCTCGTTGACGTTCATGTTGGTCTGGGTGCCGCTCCCGGTCTGCCAGACCACCAGGGGGAACTCCTGATCCAGCGCACCACCGACTACCTCGTCCGCCGCAGCTACGACCCAGGCACACGTTTCGGCGGACAGCAGGCCGAGGTCGCGATTTACCAGGGCGGCCGCCTTCTTGATGGTGGCGAGAGCGAGGACGATTTCGCGCGGCATCCGCTCTTCGCCGATCCGAAAGTTCTGGAGCGAGCGCTGGGTTTGCGCGCCCCAGTAGCGGTCCGCGTCGACCTCGATCGAGCCCATGCTGTCTTGCTCGAGTCGTGTACTCACACAGCCTACTTACCACCTCCTCACGGCAGGAATGACCGCGTTCGGTGTAGAGTGGTGGCCCGTGGTTCGTCGTCCAGAGACTCCGACGTTCGCCTCCGAGGAACCGTCGCTCACGGATCGCCGCGTGCTCATCATCGACGACGATCCGATCGTGCTCGCACTCTCCGCCGACGTGCTCGGCAAGGCGGGCTTCACCGTGCGCACCGCCGGCACGCTCAACGCGTTCTATCTCGCGACCGCCGCGTGGCGGCCAGAGATCGTGCTGATGGATGTCTGCATGCCGGAGATGACAGGCAACGAGCTGTGCCGGCTGGTCAAGAACAGCATCCCCGGGATCCCGGTCGTGCTGTTCTCGGCGCTCCCGCAGGATCATCTCGAGAAGCTGGCGAAGACGTGTGGCGCCGACGCTCACGTCGCGAAGACCGAGGGTCTCGCCGGGCTGGTCACCGCGGTGACGGAGCTCTGCGAGCAAGTCGTGTGGTGACAGACCTCGTCGATCCCGCGGTCGGTCGTCCGAAACCGATCGTCGAGCTGTTCCTCCGCATCGGCCCCGACGAGCTGGTGGCGATCCGCACCGCCGCCGATGCCGATGCGCTGCAGCGCGCGGCACACAAGCTCAAGGGCACGGCCTCGATCCTCGGCTTGCGCCGGCTCGCCGCGGCGTGCAAGGAGCTCGACGAGACGGCGAAGAGCGGCGATCTCGAGGCAGCGCGCGCGCTGGTCCCCGGGCTCGCCAGCGACTTCGAGGCGACCTGCGAAGTGCTGCGCGGCGAGATCGCCTAGAGCACGGCGATCAGGATCGCGGCGAGCACGCCGACGAGAACCGCGGCGACGAGCACGATGCGCGGCACGTTGTAGCCGGGCTCGCGCTGATCTCGCTGCGGTGGACGCGTGCGATACGTCGACGGCTCCCAGTTCTGGCGTGCCGCGGGATGCTGGCCGACGGGTCGCGCCGGATCCGGCATCGCGGGCAGCGGCGCCCGGCCACCACTCTGGAGCAGTGGATTCTGACCGCTCTGGAGCAGTGGATTCTGACCGCTCTGCATCAGCGGCGGCAGGTTCGGCGGCGGCACCGAGCCCTGCATCGTCTGCGGCCCACTCGGCGGCACCTGCGGTCCGCTCGGCGGCACCTGCGGTCCACTGGTCGGCACCGGCGGCTGCATCGTGTGCGGGTTGCTCGGCGGCACCAGCGCCGGACCGAGCTGCGTCGGCGCCGAGCCGCTGTTGTGCGGTTGCGGTGCCTGCGATGCACGGTTCGAGCGTTGCGGCGGCTGACTCGCTCGCGGCGGCGGCACCTGCTGCGCGGCGTAGCGCGGTGACGCGATCGAGGTCTCGGCGGCATCGAGCTCGAACTCGTCCGGCACCTGATCGAACAGCTTCAGCATCCCCTCGGGCATCGGCGTGCGCGCGACGGTGGCTTCCCACTGCGGATGGTCCGCCACCGACGGCAAGCTCTCTTCACGCTGCACCTGTGGCAGCTTGCCGGTGGCCTGGTGATCGAAGAGATCGTCGATCTGCGGCACCTTTCGGACCGCGCTCATCCGGCGCTCGACCTCGCGCGCCTGCTTCCTGTCGGGTATCGGCAGTGGCGCCTCGTGCATCTGCGTCGGCTCGACGAGCTGCGCCGCGACGGTCACCGGTACATCCCCGGCCTGCTGCAGCCAGGGCTCGGGACGATGGCCGAACATCTGACCGAGATAGCGGCCGAGCGACGACGGCGACATCGAGAGCTTCGCGCTGGCCGCTGCTGCCTCGACGGCCTGGTGCATCTGATCGGCGTTGCCGAACCGCGTGTTCGGATCCTTCGCCAGCGCGGTCATCACCAGCTGATCGATCTGCGGCGGGATATCGCGGCGGAACTGCGACGGCGGCGGTGGCATCTCCTGGACGATCGCGGCGAGGGTCGCGAGATCCGTCGACCGCACGAACAGGCCGTGCAGCGTCAGCATCTCGTACATGCAGATCGCGAGCGAGAACAGATCGCTGCGCGGATCGACGCCCTTCTCGCCGATCTGCTCGGGCGACAGGTACGCGACCTTGCCCTTGACCACGCCGGCCCGCGTCTGCGTCATCCGGCCCGCCGACTTGGCGACGCCGAAGTCGAGCAGCTTCACCGCGCCATCGAACGTGATCATGATGTTCGCCGGCGAGACGTCGCGGTGGATGATGTCGAGCGGCTTGCGATCGGGACCGACGCGGGTGTGCGCGTGATACAGCGCGGCGGTGACGCCGGCGGCGATCGTCAGCACGTGCTGGAGCGGAATCGGCTCGCGCTTCATCACGGCGCGATGCATCAGGCTCTGCACGGTCTCGCCGTGCACGTACTCCATCGTGTAGAAGTACGAGTCGCCGATCATGCCGACGTCGTGGAGCGCGGCGATGTTGGGGTGACGCAGCTGCGCTTGCAGGCGCGCCTCGTCGAGGAACATCGCCACCATCTGCTGGTCGTCGCGGAACTGCGGCAGGATCCGTTTGAGCACGACGTGGCGCTCCACGCCCATCACTGCCGTGACGCGCGCGAGAAAGATCTCCGCCATCCCGCCGCTCGCTAGCTGCGCCAGGATCTCGTAGTTATTCGTCGTCCCGCCCAGACCGGGCATTACCTTCGCGAAAGGGTACCTCACCCGTCCTGCATGGTCATCTCGGCGACGAGTCCGCTCCCCCTGACCTAACCGGAAGGCTCGAGAAACTTGACCTCGATCTCCGCTTGGTGGTCGGAATTACTCGCTTGTCATCGCGCGCCGAGCACACGGTCGACAAGTCCGCCCGCGCCGTCGAGCTGACCGGCGTGCGCGACCTCGACCGCGAGTGGACCGATCGCCGTCGAGAACCGTAGCTTCGCCTTGAGCTGGTAGTCGCGCGAGCCGCGGGCGAGGGCCGTGCCGACCTCGATCGCATCGCGCGCATCGATCGTCAGCGACGTCACCACCGGTGCGACGCCCTTGGCCGGTATCGTCTGCGACAGCTGCACCGTCCCGGTCACCGCCCGCGTGCCGCCGATCGACAGCTCCCAGTCGATGCCTTGCAGAGGCACTCCGATCGGGTTCGGGTTCATGACGTCGAACCGCAGCTCGCCGGTCACGCCGGTGAACCCAGCCGACGCCACGCTGACGCCACGCACCTCCGCTTTTGGCCGCTCGATCGAATTCATGAACATCGAACATCCGCCCAGCACCCACAGCAAGCCGACGAGAAGGAACCGCATGCATCCTCGTCGAGCAAGCGCGATGCCGCGAGGTAAGTGCTCGTCGCGATTACCGGCGAAGCGTCATCGCGCGTTCACGTGTTGCAGCTCGATCAGCGACACCGTGTCCGGAATCGCAATCTCCGGATCGGGCGGGCCGCCTTCGGTCACCTCGTAGAACTCGTTCATGAATGCGCGCAGCGTCGCGCCGTTGACCCTCGGCGGCAACGGTCGCGTGCCGGCGAGCACAATCAAGAGCAGCTGCCGATCGCGTGCGAGCCCGTCGCCGAGTGCCGGCTGGACGTAGCGAACATCCGCGACCCGCGCGCCCCAGCGCTGGTTGCGGCGCACGCGCTCCCAGGCTTCGGCCGCGGGCTCGAGCGTCGTCACCCTCGGATCGTTGAGCTCGCCGAGCACGAGCGGCGCGCCTTCCGCGTACAGCGTCTCCACTGCACGCGTCTGGAGCGTCTTGCCGAGCCCCTGCCCGCGCGCGGCCGGCGCGACCACGATGTACGTGAGGAGGCCGCAGCCGCTCCGCGGATAGCGCTCGTAGCAGATGCCGCCGAGGATCGAATCACCGTCGAGCGCGAGGTCGATCCGGAGCAGGCCTCGCCGTAGCGCCGCGTGCCAGCTCGCGAGCGGCTCGTGCTGATCGGCGAACTCGTCCCAGTAGATGCCGCGATGAAACGCGTCGACCCGCGGATCACCGGCGGATACGGAGACGATCAAATGTCGTCGTCGTCGTGGCGGCGCTGCGAGCGACCCGCACCGCGCTGGCGCAACGCCTCGGCGCGCGCGCCGGCATCCGCGAACGACGGGTCGCGCTTCGTGATCATCTCGAAGTAGTAGAGCGCCTCGCTGTCATCGCCGATCGACTCGTACGTCATGCCGATCTCGTAGTAGAGGCTCTGGCGCTCGCGCTCCTGCGGCTCGGCGTGGAGGCCCTGCTTGAACTGCTGGATCGCCTCCGACGCGTTGCCCATCTCGCGCTGACACATGCCGAGCATGATCCGGCAGGTGACCTCGCGCGCCGGCACGCGCAGCACCTTCTCGAACGCCTTCATGGCCTCCTCGTAGAGGCCCATTTCCTTGTAGGCGAGGCCGAGGTCGTAGTGCGTGTCGGCGTCGCTCTCGTCGACCGGCTTCTCGAGCATCACCGTCGGGCCGCGCTTCTTCTTCGGCGCGCCCGGATCGTCGACCTCCTCGAACTCGTCGGCGGAGACCTCCTCGATCTCGTCGAGATCGAGCGCCTCGGTGCCCTGGCTATAATCGACCTGGGCGTTGACCGTCTCGGGATGCGCGTCCATGCCGCCGTGAGCGATCGCCTCGATCTCGCGCAGCTTCGCGGTGACCAGCTTGTGGTGCGGGTAGTGCGCGAGCACCGCGCGCAGCACGTCGATCGCCTCGGCGTACATGCCCTGGCTGGCGTAGAAGTCGGCGGTGTCGAGATCGTCCTCGACGTTGGTCTCGGCGCGCGGGGGCTGCGGGGCGGGCGGCTCGACCTCGACCTCGTCGATATCCGGCATCGAGCCGACGACATGCGACGCGGTGGGATCGTACGGCGGCGTCTGGACCGCCTCGGTGCCGTACGGATCGTACGAGCCCGACACGCCGAGCTCTTCGTCGTACCCGCCCGGGTGCGAATCGGTCAGCGACGAGTTGTTCGGCGTGGGGAGCGGCACATCGGGCAAGTCGGTGTCGTCGAAGCCGGAGACGTACTGCTGCGCGGTCTCCTTGGGCACGCCCATGTCGAACGCGCGCGCCTCGTCGGGATCGAACGGGATGTCGACGCCACCACCGAGCGAGTCTTCCTCGAGATCGTGCGACGCACCGTTCGAGGTGTTCTCGTTCCAGCCGCGCTGCGCCGGCGAATCGACGATCACCGGATCGTCGATCTCGCCCGCGTGGTCTTCACCGTAGGCGACCAGCGCATCGGCATGCTCGGGCGACATCTGTCGCGTCGAGTGCTGCTGCGGCTCGAACTCCATGTCGAACTGATCCTGATCGTGCTGCCAGCCGCCCTGCATCGTGCGCGACGGCGCTTGCGGCGGGCGCTGCGGCGTGGGGCTGCCGTGGGCGACGCGCGGGATCAGGTCGTCCGGATCGAAGTCGTCGATCGAATCGCGTTGCGGTGCCATCCCGCCCATGCCGCCTCTCGGCCGCGCGACGCCGATCGCCGTGGCCGGCACGACCGGATCGGAGAGATCGAGATCGTCGAGATCCTGATCGACCGCGGCGACGCCACCACCATCGTACGAGACCTCTGACGACACCGAGCTCATCCGCGCGACGCGCAGCCGGAAGCGACGCGCCAGCTCGAACGCGCCGGTGTGCGTGCCGTTCATCGCGAGCAACTCCTGGAGGTATTGCTCGGCGCGATCCGGATCACCGGCCGCGACCAGCTCGGCGAGCTTGAGCAGCTCGACCTCGGCCTCTTGCTCGCGACCCTGACCGATGAAGATATCCTTCAGGCGCTCGTGCGCCTCGACGTTCTCGGGATCGAGCCCGAACACGCGGCGCAGGTGATCGACGGCCTTCTGGTGCAGGCCGTACTTCACGTAGACATCGGTCTCCGCGAGGATCTTCGAGATCTCCTCGGCGTGACGCTCGCCGGCCGCCGACATCTGCCGCGGATCCGGCGCCGGCTCCATGTCCGCCGAGAAGTCGGCGTCGTCGTACTCGGGCAGCGCGAAGTCGACGCCCGACAGCGATTGCTCGTCGATCAGCGGCATCGAGCCGGTCATCCGCTGCGGGTCCTTGATCGACGGCAGGTCGCCGGTCAGCCCGAACTTCGCCTCGTTGGTGGCGGCGCGGATCGGTGACGGCATCGGCGTCGACACGCGCGGCGGTGGCGTGGGTGCCGGCATCGGTGGCGGCGGCGGTGCCGATTGCCGCGGCGGCGGAGGCGGCGTTGGCTGCGGCTGCGGCTGGCCGAGGCCGAGGAAGCTCATCGCATCCTGATCGCCGGGCGCGAACTCGAGGATCTTGCGATAGACCTCGGCTGCGCGATCCTTGTGCTTGTTCTCGCCGTGAACGCGCGCGAGCTCCTTGAGCACGCTGACCGTCTTCGCCTTCTGATCGAGCGCCTGGAACGCCTGCGCGAGCAAGCCGAGCGTCTCGATGTCGCGCGGGTCGTGCTTGAAGCACGCTTGCAGCTTCTGTAGCGCGCGGCGCGGATCGTTGCGGCGCAGATAGAGCCCGGCGAGCTCGCGATTGAGGACGTGGTTGTCGGGCTTGTGCCAGAGCAGGCGCTCGGCAACCTTCACGAAGTCGTCCTGCCGGCCCTGACGGCGCAGCTGTTCGCACGCGACCTGGAACTCGCCGGCGGCGTCCTCGACGAGCCCTTCCTTGCTGTAGAGCTCGGCGAGCTTGATGCGCGTCGCGATGTTCTCGGGATCGAGATCGACGAGCTTCTTGACGGTGGCGAGCGCTTCCTTGGTGTTGCCCTCGCGATGGAAGTGCGCTGCGACCGCCTCGAAGTGCTGCATCGCATCGCTCATCAGGCCGAGCTGGCGATACAGCTCGGCGAGCTTGAGCGTGACGTCGAACAGGCGCGGATCGAGCTTGAGGATCTGCTTGTAGACCGCGACCGCTTTCAGGAAGAAACCCTGGTCGTGATAGAAGCGCGCGACCTTTTCATAGGTGTCGATCGCGTCCTGCTTCGATCCCTTCTTCGCGTAGAGATCGCCGATCTTGAGCCACACGCGGACGTCCTTCGGATCCTCGTGGACGATGCGCAGGTACTCCTTGACCGCTTTATCGATCTGTCCCTTGTCGACGAACTTCCTCGCCGCATCCATGACCTTTTCTTTGTTGAAGGCCACGGTGCGCTAGAGCCCCTTCGTGATCTGGGTGCGTCGAATCACAAGCCGATAGAGACACGGCAAAATGCCGTTGCCCGGTCTTTGAAGCCTACGGGCTGATCGCCGTGTGGGTCAAGCAAAAGGGCGAAGGATTCCCCCCTCTTACCGCGAACCAATTGACGCAGGTCGCGCACATAGGATCACCACGCCGTCGCGATGTCAGGCAGCTGACGCTCGCTCCGCGAGCATTCGCCCGACGAAGCCGGTATCGAAGTCGCCCTTGATGAAATCCGGGTTGTTGATGATCCGGCGCAAGAACGGGATGTTGGTGCGGATCCCCTCGATGACCATCTCGTCGAGACAGCGTCGAGCCCGGCGCAACGCAGCGGGTCGATCGACGTCGTGGACGATCACCTTGGCCAGCAGCGAGTCGTAGTTGGGGGGCACGACGTAGCCTGCATACACGTGCGTATCTACACGTACACCGAGCCCACCCGGCATGTGGAGGGCGGTGATCTTGCCGGGCCACGGCGCGAAGTTGTTCGGGTCCTCGGCGTTGATGCGGAGCTCGATCGCGTGGCCGCGCGGGCGGCGCGCCTCGTTGTGATCGAACGACAGCGGCTCGCCGGCGGCGATCCGGATCTGCTCGCGCACGAGATCGAGACCGGTCACCAGCTCGGTCACCGGGTGCTCGACCTGGAGCCGCGTGTTCATCTCCATGAAGTAGAAGCTGCCGTCGACATCGAGCAGGTACTCCATGGTGCCGACGCTGGTGTAGCCGATCGCTTCGATCGCGCGCACCGACGCCTCGCACATCTTCTTGCGGGTCTCCTCGGAGAGCACCGCGCTCGGCGCTTCTTCGATCACCTTCTGATGGCGCCGCTGGATCGAGCACTCGCGCTCGTTGAGGTGCGTGTAGTGACCGTGCTTGTCGCCGATCACTTGAATCTCGATGTGGCGCGGCTTCTGGCAGTACCGCTCCATGAACATCTCGGGATTGCCGAACGCGGCCTGCGCCTCGGTGCGTCCCATCGACCACGCCTCGAGGAGCTTCTCCTTCTCGTAGACGATCTTCATGCCGCGACCGCCGCCACCGGCGCTCGCCTTGAGGATCACCGGGAAGCCGATCCGCTCGGCTGCTTCGAGCAGCTGGATCTCGTCGTGGAGCCCCTGCGTGCCGGGCAGCATCGGCACGCCCGCCTTGCCCATCGCTTCACGCGCCGAGATCTTGCTGCCCATCAGGCGCATCGCATCGGGCGGCGGACCGATCCAGGTCAGCTTGCACTTGCGACAGACCTCGGCGAAGTCGGCGTTCTCGGAGAGAAAGCCATAGCCGGGGTGCACGGCATCGGCGCCGGTGACCTCGGCGGCGCTGATGATCATCGGCACGTTGAGGTAGCTCGACTTCGACGGCGGCGGACCGATGCAGACCGCCTGGTCGGCGAACTTGACGTGGAGCGCGTCCGCGTCGGCGGTCGAGTGCACGGCGACCGACTCGAGCCCCATCTCGCGGCAGGCGCGGATCACGCGCAGCGCGATCTCACCGCGATTGGCGATCAGGACCTTCTTGAACATCAGGCGATCCGGAACAGGGGCTGGCCGTACTCGACCGGTGCGCCGTCCTCGACGAGGATGCCGACGATCGTGCCGGCGACATCGGCCTCGATCTCGTTCATCAGCTTCATCGCCTCGACGATGCAGAGCACCTGACCCTTGTCGACCTTCTCGTTGAGCGAGACGTACGCGGGCGAATCCGGGTTGGGCTTGCGATAGAACGTGCCGACGAACGGCGACGTCACGACGTGCGCCTTGTCATCCGGTGCAGCAGGAGCCGCGGCAGGAGCAGGAGCGGCAGCGGCAGCGACCGGCGGCGCCGCGTAGACCGGTGCAGGCGCGGCCATCATGACGGGCGCCGCGGTGGCCGCGACTCCACGACGGAGGGTCAGCTTGAGATCATCGTGATCGAGGATCAGCTCGGACAGGCCGTGCTCGTCGACGACCTGGGCGAGCCCACGCGCAATCGCGACCACGTCGGTGTCGCTCTCAGCGCCTTTTTGTTTTCCCATTACGGGCCGTAGCTTCCACACGGGCAAGGGCTGCGTCCAGTCCCAGGTAGTAGCTTTGTGCGCCGAAACCACAGATCTGACCGATGCACTTCGCGGCCGTGATCGACTCGTGACGGAACGGTTCGCGCGCGTGGATGTTCGACAGATGAACCTCGATCGCGGGCAGCTCGACGGCCTCGATCGCATCGCGGATCGCGACCGACGTATGGGTGTAGCCGCCGGGGTTGATCACGATCGCGTCGGTCGTGCCTCTGGCCATCTGGATCAGATCGACCAGCTCGCCCTCGACGTTGGTCTGGATGCAGCGCACGGTGGCGCCGCGCTCGTGCCCGCGCCGCGTCAGCTCGCGATCGATCTCGGCGAGCGTCGTCTTGCCGTAGACCTTCGGATCGCGCGTGCCGAGGAGGTTCAGGTTCGGTCCGTGGAGGACCAGAATCCTGATCGGCTTCTTCGTCACAACTGGGCGCTGAGCGCCGGCGATGCCATGCGAACGAGATAGCGCAGCTTGCCGAAGTTGCCCTCGGGGGCCATCGCGATCGCGACGAAGTACTGCGGCGACAGCATCCGGCAGACCAGCGTCAGCTGCTGCGCTTTCACCGACAGCTCCTCGAGCTTGCCGACCTGCAGGCTGTCGCCCGCCTTTCGGACCTGGCCGAGAATGAAGGAGAACTCCATCCCGACGGTGTTGACGTCGATCTTGTCCGCTGCCTTGACGTACGTCTCGACGGGAATGCCATCGAGCCCCATCACGACCGCGGCGATCGCACCATCGACGCCGTCCACGACTTTCTTGAGCGTTTCAGCAAACACGGGAGATTGAGGGTACTAAACGTGACGCTGGTTCCGCCAGCGCCGCAACCAGCTACTTCCTAGTCCTGCGCGAAGGTGGGCGGACAGATCGCGACACCACCGTCACCGAGGCAACACGGGTCGAGGTTCTGGCCGAAGTTGAAGCAGCCGGTGACGGGCTCGGGGATCGCGGTGCTCTGAGGGAGCGGGCACGTCCCGAGCAGCTCGATGTTCTGGTTGGTGATATCGACGGCGAACTGGAACGACGTGCTGTCGATCCGATCGCCGTAGAAATCGGCGAACGCGGTGATCGTGGCGTTGACCTCGATGCTGGTCTGGATGCTGCGATCGGTGATCGCACTACCGGCTGCCTGGCGCAGGATCGCCATGACGTCGGGAGGGATCAGCGGGAACACCCCGATCGCGAGCCCGCCGTTCGGAGGGATCGCCGAGCTGAACCGGGTCTGGAACTGGATCGTCTGCTCCGTCGCGGTATCGAACGACGGCACGTTGCCTTCGATGCGCAGCATCGGTGACACCTGCAGCTCGATATTGGCGCCCTCGACGAACACCGTGCGCAAGCTCTCGCGTCCTTCCGCCGCTTGCACGCGGCTCTCGAACTGCGCGGCGATCAAGAACTCGGATGCGCCGATGCCGGTGAAGCCGCGCGACAGGAACGGTCCGGTCGCGTTGGCGGCGAACGTGCACTCGTCGCTTGGAGGCGAGAGGACGCTCTGGATGACGAAGCTCTCGTCACCTTCTGCGGCGACACATCCGGTCGCGGCGACACTACCAAGCAAGATCGTTCTGAAGACGCGGCTCATCGCTTCCTCCGTCGAAAATCGTATCAAGGCGTAGAACCAGGGCGCAAAAATCTTCGAGCGTCATCGACGGCGATGTCGACGGGCTCACACAATCCCACCTCGCGGATGGCAACGAACTTCAGCCGGTTGCCTACCCGCTTCTTGTCGACCCGGATTCTTCCGAGGACGTCGTCGGTCAAGTAGCGGTCGACGTCGGTGGCCAGGCCGCTCGCGGCGAGGGCAGCGGCGAGCTCCACTTCGATATGTGCCGGCAGCGCGGTCAGCTGCCTCGAGATCCGACAGGCGGCGAGCAGGCCGAGCGCGACGGCTTCACCGTGCAGCATCCCGCTCGCGGACTCGATCGCGTGACCGACGGTGTGGCCGAGGTTGAGCAGCGCGCGGTGCCCGGTGACCTCGCGCTCGTCGCGACCGACGATCGCCGCCTTGTACGCGATCGATCGCTGGATCACCTCGCGCAGCTCGGCAGGCGGTGGCGCACCGTCGGGACCCGCGGCCCACGGCGCGCAGGCGGCGACCAGCTCCCAGAGCTCGCGACCGTCGAGGAGCGCGTACTTCCAGAGCTCGCCGAAGGCGGAGCGCCGCTCGCGTGCGGGGAGCGTGGTCAGCGTGTCGAGGCCGCAACACACGAGCCTTGGCTGGTGAAACGCACCGATCAGGTTCTTGCCGGCCGGCGTGTCGACCGCGGTCTTGCCGCCGATCGCGGCGTCGGCCATCGCGAGGATCGTCGTCGGGATCTGGACCACGGCGATGCCGCGAAACAGCGTCGCCGCGACGAACCCGGTGAGATCGCCGACCACGCCGCCACCGACGGCGAGCAGCGCGCTGCTGCGATCGATGCCGCGCTCGATCAGCTGATCGCAGAGCCGCTGGTAGGTCGCGAGGGTCTTCGACGCTTCACCGGCCTCGATGACGATCGGCTCGATGCCGAGCTCGCGCAGCGGGCGCATGCACGGTTCGGAGGCGGCGACGTTGCGATCCGTGATCGCCTCGATCCGGCTGACGCCGGCGAGCACCGACTTGATCAGCGTGGCGTCGATCGCGGGACCGACGGTGATCGGATAGCTGCGCTTGTGCAGCGCGACGATCGTGGCGCCGCGATGCTTGCCCGGCAGCGCGTTCCACTCGCGCTCGACGGCGAGCACCTCGCGCACCACATCGCTCGGAGCACGACCGGTGGTGTCGACGAAGCTGTGGGCGCGGCGATAGATCGAGGCGCGCCTGGCGTGGAGCTCCTCGGCCTTCGCGAACAACGGCCGGCCGGCGCCACCGTGCGACCGGACGCGCGCTTCCTCGACGTCGACGCCGAGCGCGATCACGCAGCCGGCCTGGCGCATCTTGTCGAGGTTGTCGCCGAACGTGGCCGTGCCACCGCCGGTCGCGCAGACGTAGTCGCGGTCGCCGGTACCACCGCGGATCAGATCGATCAGGCAGCCTGCTTCGCGACGGCGAAACTCCGCTTCGTCGCGAGCGACGAGCGCCGCCACGGGCTCGCCGAGCTTCGCGATCTCGTCGTCGAGATCGACGAACACGCGGTTCGTCGCCTCGGCGATCGCACGGCCCACCGACGTCTTGCCGGCGGCCATGAACCCGATCAGGAAGAGCGACACGGGTCCAGTGTGACCGTGTTCGGGTCTACTGGCAGGCCAGCGCGGCCTTGTTCGTGATCTTCGGCGTGATGAACACGAGGATCTCGGTGCGGTCGTCGTTCTCGCGGCGGTTCTTGAAGAACCAGCCGAGCACCGGCAGGTCACCGAAGAACGGGATCTTCTTGTAGGCGAGACCGGAGTTGCGGGTGTAGATGCCGCCGAGCACCGACGTGTCGCCGTCCTGGACGAGCATCGTGGTGCTCGCTTCCTTGCGGAGGAAGGTCGGGTCACCGCGAGCGCCGACGTTGACGAAGTCGGGCTCGTTCTTGGTCACCACGAGCTTCATCTGCACCGCGCAGTCGCGCGAGGACACGTACGGGGTGACCTCGAGAGACAGGTCGGCCTGGACGAGCTGCGTCTGCGTGCCGGCGGCGGAGATGACCTGGATCGGAATCGACACGCCCTGCGTGATCTTCGCCGGCTTGTTGTTGAGCACGGTGATCTTCGGCGCCGAGATGATGCGCACCGTACCGGTATCCTCGAGGGCCGACAGCCGCAGGTTGAGCGCGAAGTTGCCGCCGATCGAGCCGAGCGACAGACCGATCGCACCACCTTCACCCGAGCCGGTCTGCGCCGGCAGGTTGATCGCGAAGTCCGACGGTGCGGCGATACCCTGACGGACCGTCTGCGCATCTTCGTTACCGCCGACGACCGCGATCGACGACGGGAACACCAGGCCGGTCGTGTTGCCGCCCTGCGCGCTGGCGAGTGCGCGACCGCCCCACTGGACGCCGATCTGGCGGAGGAAGGTCGAGCGCGCCTCGACGATGCGTGCCTCGATCGAGATCTGCGGCGTCTGGGTGTCGAGGCCGAGCGCGAGGCGCTGGATCTCGGCGCGGTTGCCGGAGACGTCGTTGATGATCAGCGCGTTCTGGCGTTCGTCGACCTCGAGCGAACCGTTCGGCGACACCATGCCCTTGAGCTTGGGAGCCAGCTCCTTGGCATCGGCGTAGTTGAGGCGCACGACCTCGGGCCGCGGCGTTTCCGCCTTGCGCGCGGCTTCGGCGCGCTCGGCGGCTTCCTTGTCTTCCTTGTCGAGCTCCTTGCGATCCGCGATGCGAAATAGATTTCCCTCGCGGCGGTACCACAGGCCATGCGAGGACAGGATGACCTCGAGCGCCTGATCCCATGGCACGCGCTTGAGCCGAACCGTGACCTTCGCGTTGATGTTGTCGGGGACCACGATGTTGACGCGACCGGTGTCCGCGATGATGCGGAGCAGGTCGTGGATCGGCGCGTCCTTGAAGTCGAAGTCGACGGTGGCGCCGCGATAGACGCGACGGCGGGTGCCCTGCGGCGGCACCTGGGTGACCGACTGCGGGGTGAGCGGCGTCGAGGTGGCGCCGAAGCCGCTGACCACGGTCGGCGGGATCGCCTGCGTGCGCGGCGCGCGCTTGGCGACCACATCGTTGCTGGCGAACTTCAACGACGCACCGGTCGCGTTGCGCTCGAGGGTCGGCGTCGCGGGATGTGCGAGCTCGGCGATCAGGCGAATGCGATCCGGGTTCTTGCGATCGCGGAACGAGCTGATCGCGCGCACCGGGCTGCCGAACTTCGAGACGTCGAGCTTGCGCTCGAGCTTCGCCGCCAGCTCCGCGTGATCGATGACCAGCTCGACGTGCGAGGCCGCGACCTGGCCGAGCGTGACCTTGCCGTCGCCGGAGAACGCGATCGCGATGTCACCGGTGCCCTCGTGGCCCTTGAACGTGATGTCGGAGACGCGGGCCTTCGGGGTCGCCTTCGGCGCCGGCTTGACGGCAACCTTCGCGGCCGCCGCGCGATCCGCGCGTAGCTTGGCGAGCGCGGTCTCGTCGGTCTGGCGCTGCGCCGCGAGCTTCGCGAGCCGCGCTTCCTCGCGCTTCGAGGCATCCTTCGCCGCCACCGCGGTGGCCTCGAGTCGGTTCGCGAGCTGCTGCTGCGCGGCCACGGCCTTGCGGCGATCCGCCAGCTCGGACTCGGCGCGCTTGCGCTCGTCGGCCAGCTTCGCCACCTCGGCGCGCATCCGCGCGATCTCGGCATCGGTCGCCTTGCGCGCGGTCGCCGCGGCGATCTCGGCTTGCTTCTTCGCCTCGGCCTTGCTGCGCGCCTCGAGCTCCGAGGCACTCCTCTCGGCCGCGAGCTTGCGCGTGGTCAGCTCGGCGAGGCTCTTCTCGGCATTCGCCTTCGCGACCTGGGCGTCGCGCAGCGAGCGCTCGGCGACCAGCCGCTGCTGCTCGGCTGCCTCGGCGGCGTGCTTGGCGACGCGAGCGGCTTCCTCGGCCGCCTTGCGCTGCGCCTCGGCATCGTTGCGCAGCGCTTCGGCCTCGCGGCGGCGCTTGCTCGCATCGTTGGCGGCGACCTCCGCCTCGGCGCGACGCCGGGCGGCGTCCGTCGCGGCGGCCTCGGCCAGGCTGCGCTTGCGCGACGCATCGGTGGTGGCGACCTCGGCATCGGCGCGCTGGCGCTCGACGACCGCGAGCGCATGGCGCGTCTGCTCGAGCTGCTTCTTCGCGCCGAGCGCGGCGGCCTCCGCGGCGAGCCGGCGGCCCTCCGCTTCCTCGGTCATCTTGCGCGCCTGCGCGAGCCGCTCCTCGGCCTGCTTCGCCTCGGCCTCGGCCTTCTGGCGATCCGCGCTGCGCGCATCGCTGGCGCGCTGGGTCGCGAGCTTGACGGCCGCCTCGGC
>JAEYYY010000126.1 GCA_023430775.1 Pseudomonadota bacterium | reverse complement strand
GCTTGCGATCGAGCTCCGCGAGCAGCGGCGCCATCGCCGGCCAGCGCTCCGCGCGATCGCGCGCGAGCCCGCGCCGCAGCACCGGCTCGACCCACGCCGCGACCTCGTGATCTCCCGGCGGCGTGATCTTGCCGATCAGCACCTTCGCGCGCATCTCGCTCTCGACGTCGCCGAACGGCTTCGCGCCGTACAGCGCCTCCCACAGCGCGACGCAGAACGCGAACACGTCGGTGCGCTCGTCGGTGTCCTCGCCGAGCCACTGCTCGGGCGCCATGTAGCCGGGCGTGCCGGCGATCGCCATCTCGATCCCGACCAGCCCGAAGTCGGTGACCCGCGGCCGACCCTCGGTACCGATCAGCACGTTCTCCGGCTTGAAGTCGCGATGCACGATGCCGGCGGCATGCGCGGCAGCGAGCCCGCGGCCGCAGGCGACGAACGCGGCGACGATGTCGCGCCACGGCCGCCTGGTGGTCAGCCACTGCCGCAGCGTCTCGCCCTCGACGAGCTCCATCGCGATGTAGCGCTCGTCGCCGACCAGCCCGGTCTCGTAGACGGTGACCACGTTCGGATGCGACAGCTTCGCCATCGCCTGGGCCTCGCGCTGCAGCCGGCGCCCGGCCTCCGAGCTCTCGCCGGGGCGCGAGGTCTGCACCTTGATCGCGACCTCGCGATCGAGCTCGGGATCGCGGGCGCGGATCACCACGCCCATGCCGCCGCGACCGAGCATGCCGATCGACACGAAGCGACCGATCGCACCTGCAGGCGCGTTGTCGCCCTCGGTGAACGGCAACGTCGGCGGTAGCTCGTCCCGACCCACGCGGCACTCTACCTCATCGGCAACCCCGGATCCGGGCTCGCAGATCGACCGGTCGATCCGTTCAGTCGGCGACGGGACGGACGTGCGCGGCACCGAGCGCGATCATCAGATCGGCGAGCACGTGCGCGACCCGCTCCGCGGCGTGGCCGTGCCGGGTCTCGAATCGGTGGCGATCGCGATCGCCGAGCTCGATCAGCGGGCCACCGACGCGCTTCGCCGCGATGCCGGTTCGCTGGCCGACCCGCGCCTCGAACACGCGGACCTCGTGCACCACCGCCGCGCCGGCATCGCGCGCGGAGTCGGGCAGGGCGTCGAGCGGATCGCCTTCGCCGTCGAGCGCGTCACCGAACGCGTTGAGCACGGCGAGCACCTCGTCACCTGCCTCGCCCCGGACGCCGTAGCTCTGCGCTGCCATCACCGCTTGGTCCCCAGGTGGTACTTCTTCATCTTGTCGATCAGCGTCACGCGACTGACCCCGAGTCGCCGCGCCGCTTCGGACTGGTTGCCGCCGGTGCTCTCGAGCGCACGCGCGACGAGCCCGCGCTCGAACGCCTCGACCTGCTCCTTGAGCGACGGGCCGTGGCGCGCGTCGACCGGCACCGCGTGCTCGTCTCCCGGATCGGCCTCGACGGGTGTCGGCGGTGCTTCGGCCTGAGGCGCGCCGCTGGCGAACTGGTAATCGGCGAGCGTGATCGTGCCACCGGTCGACAGCGCCGCGAGCCGCGCGATCGTGTTCTCGAGCTGGCGCACGTTGCCGGGCCAGTCGGCGCGGACGAGCGCATCGATCAGCGCCGGCTCGAGCGTCACGCCACCGAGCCCGAACCGATCGGCATAGCGGCGCGCGAACTCGACGGCGAGCGGCGCGATGTCCTCGCGGCGATCGCGCAGCGGCGGTACCACCAGCTCGACGACGGCGAGCCGATAATAGAGATCCTCGCGGAACGCGCCGGTCTTGACGTCGGCGGCGAGGTCGCGATTGGTCGCGGCGACCACGCGGACGTCGACCTTCTCGATGCGGCCGCTACCGACCGGCTGGATCTCGCCCTCCTGGAGCGCGCGCAGCAGCTTGGCCTGGATCGCGGGCGGCAGCTCGCCGACCTCGTCGAGGATCAGCGTGCCGCCGTCGGCCTGCGAGAAGAACCCGGAGCGGCTCTGGGTGGCACCGGTGAACGCGCCCTTGACGTGACCGAACAGCTCGGCATCGGCGAGCTCGGCGGGGAGGGCGGCGCAGTTGAAGCGGACGAGCGGCTTGCTCGCGCGCGCCGATTGGACGTGGAGCAGCTCGGCGAACAGCTCCTTGCCGGTGCCGGTCTCGCCGCGCACCAGCACGGTGACATCGCGCGACGCGATCCGCTGCGTGGCCTCGAGCAGCCGGCGCATCGGCTTGGAGTCGCCGACGATGCGGCGACCGAGCGTCTGCTCCGCGGCGAGCCGGCGATTGTCGACGCGCAACCGGCGCGCCTCGAGCGCGCGGTCGATGACGACGCCGACCTCGTCGATGTCGAACGGCTTGGCGATGTAATCGTAGGCGCCTTGCCGCATCGCCTGCACGGCGACGCGCTCGTTGCCGTGAGCGGTGAGCAGGATCACCGGCAGCGCAGCATCGCGCTGCACGATCTGCGCGATCAGCTCCATCCCCGTCATGCCCGGCATCGACAGATCGGTGACCACCGCATCGGCATCGTCGAGCTTGGCCAGCGCCTCGGTGCCGTTGCGGGCCGTGATCGCGCGATGACCGCGCTCGGCGACCAGCTCGGAGAGCGTGAACAGCACGCCGGGCTCGTCATCGACGAGCAGGACGCTGGTCATGCCCGCGCCTCGATCAACGCCGCCTTCGACTCGGGCTCGTCGGCGACCTTGGCCTCGGTCGGCTTCTCCGCGGCGGAGAACGGCAGCGTGATCGTCGCCGTGGTTCCCTTGCCGACCGTGGAGACGTAGGCGAGCGAGCCGCCGTGCTGCGTGATCACGCCCTGCGCGAGCACGACGCCGAGGCCGGTGCCGTCGG
>JAEYYY010000107.1 GCA_023430775.1 Pseudomonadota bacterium | reverse complement strand
TGTACCAGCTGCGCCGCATCTGGGCTCCTGTCTGGAGCTGGCGAAGAAACGTCAGCGGATGTGGCAGCGCGAGCGTGGCCGCGCGCCGGATCCGCTCGGGCGCGGTCAGACACGTCGCGTAGGTGATCGCGGCGCCCCAGTCGTGACCGACGAGATCGACCTGCTTCGCACCGAGCTGATCGAGCAAGCCGAGGACATCGGCGACCAGGGTCTCGAGGTCGAACGGGCCGGTCAGCGGCGATGGCGCGTAGCCCCGCAACCACGGCGCGATCACGCGATGGGTGCGCGTCAGGTGCTCGAGGAACGGCAGCGCGGTCGGCGGGTGATCGGGAAAGCCATGCAGCCAGACGAGCGGTGGCGCATCGCGGCGACCGAGCTCGATCACCTCGAAAGCACCGCGTCCACCGACATCGACAACAGTCACCGGGCCGGAGCCTATGCCACCTGCTCCGTGGTCGCCAACGCGGGAACCACTCAGATGCGGGGTACACAATCCGGCTACAATCGAGGCCTGCGGTGAGTGACGCCGACAAGCCCTCCGGCGGCCCGGGGCCGATCGCGACGTCCGAGACCGTCGCCAGTCCCGATGTCGCGAACGCGGCGACCGAGATCCGGCCGCGAGCGAGTGCTCCCGATGTCACGCTGCCCGACAGGCCCGGCGCACGGATCCGCGAACGTCCCTCCGCACCGCCCGCGCGCTATGTCCCGGGCGACGAGATCGCCCGCGGCGGCATGGGTCGCGTCGCGCTCGCCACCGACACGCTGCTCGAGCGCGTGGTCGCGGTGAAGCAGGCGCTGACGCTCGACGCGGAGATGCTGCGCCGGTTCGCGCGCGAGACCAAGATCACCGCGCGCCTCGAGCACCCGTCGATCGTGCCGGTCTACGATGCCGGCACCGACGGCGACGCGCCGTTCTACGTCATGCGCCGGGTCTCGGGACGGCCGCTGTCGGAGCTGATCCTGGCGTCGTCGGCGCTCGACGCCCGCCTCGCGCTCGTTCCCAACCTGCTGGCCGCGGCACAGGCGGTCGCCCACGCGCACTCGCGAGGCATCGTTCACCGCGACATCAAGCCGGCGAACATCCTCGTCGGCGATTTCGGCGAGACGGTGGTGATCGACTGCGGCCTCGCGAAGGTGGTCGGCGAGCCCGACGACGACGACCTGGTGGGAGTCACCGCCGCCGACTCGCTGCGCACCCGCGCGGGCACGGTGTTCGGGACGCCGGGGTTCATGTCGCCCGGCCAGCTGCGCGGCGATCCGGTCGGGCCCGCTGCGGATGTCTACGCGCTCGGTGCGAGCCTGTACTTCGTGCTCGCCGGCCGCCCGCCGCACCTCGCGAAGACGGGCGACGCGATGATGGCGCTCGCCGCAGAGGGGCCGCCGGAACCGCTCGCGAAGCTGGTGCCCGGCGTCCCTCGCGAGCTCGTCACCATCGTCGATACCGCGCTCGCCTACGGCCGCACGCGCTACCGCGACGCCAGCGAGCTGGCCGAGGATCTGCGGCGCTACACCACCGGGCAGCTGGTCGCCTCGCACCACTACTCGGGATGGGAGCGGCTCGTGCGGTTCGTGCGGCGCAATCGCGCGGCGGTCGCGATCGCCGTGATCGCGACGGTGGTGATCGCGATCGGCGCGACGCTGTTCGTGCGCCGCGTGATCGAGGAGCGCGACCGCGCCGATGCCGAGGCCCGCGAGGCGGCGGCCGCACAGCGCAGCGAACGCGAACGCGCGGATCAGCTGCTGCTGCTACGCGCGAAGACGCTGCTCGACGCGAACCCGACCGAGGCGCTGGCGGTGCTCGGCGAGCTCGCCGCGGAGTCGCCGCGACTCCCCGAGGCGCACGGCATCGCGAACGAGGCGATCTCTCACGGTGTGGCACGAGGCATCGCAGGCCCGGCGGGACCGACGACGATCGTCGCGCTCGACCTGTCGGGAACGCGCATGTTGCAGTCGATGTACGACGGCACGCTGCACGTCTGGGATCTGGTCGCGGGCAAGGAGATCCGGTCTCTCAAGTTCACCGCCGCCAGTCGCGGCACCTGGATCGGACCGAAGATCCTGATCAACGGCCTCGCCGATCCGGTCCTGCTCGATCCGGACACCGGCGCGATCGAGAAGCTGCCGTGGCCGCGGCTGCGCGTCGTCAACGTCTCCGACGACGAACGTCTGATCATCGCGCAGCGTGACGGCGATGACGAGCTCCTGCTCGTCGACGGCGAGCGGCGAGCGCTCACTCCGGTGTGGCCCGGCCACAAGGTGCGCGGCATGGTCGTCGCCGGTGACGGCAGCTGGTTCGCGGCCCACGACGACCTCGAGCTCGTCGTGTTCGCGCGCGATGGCAGCGTGCTGCTGCGCCGGCCGGGCCAGCTGGATTTCGTCGCGGCCTCGAAGTCGCGCCGGCTCGCGCTGCTCTACGGGGACAAGCTCGGCGAGCTCGAGATCGCGACGAAGCAATGGACGCCGATCGACACCTCGAAGTTTCATCGCGTGGTCACGCGCTTCGCGTATCGCGGCGAGGAGCTGCTGATCGCCATGGGCTCGGGCCACGTGCTCGCGTTTCGCGACCACCGGCTGTTCGAGATCGCGCGCCCCAGCTTGCTGTCGTTCAGTCACGCGCTCGGCGACGACCAGCACGTCTTCGTGCTCGGCAACCACAGCTTGTTGCTGGTGTCGCTGCAATCGGTCCGCACGATCCGTCTGCCGCACGAGACGCCGATGGCCCGCGTGGCGGCGCGACCGGGCGTGCGTCGGTTCGCCGTCGTCGGCAGAGGCATCATCCTGGTCTACGAGCTCGATCAGTTCGTGCCGCGGCTCCTGCCGGCACCACCGAGCACCACTGCGCGGTTCTTCGACGACGACACGCTGCTGATGACCGACGAGACCGAGGCACGGATGCGGTGGCGCGATCTGAAGACCGGCCGCGAGACCCCGGTGGGCGGAGAGATGGTCAGCGTCAAGCGCGAGCTCGCCTTCGATCCGGGCTCCGGCACGGCGGTGATGGAGCTGTTCCTGGGTGACTCGAGCGTGATGTTCGGCCTGCGCAAGAACAGCTCCGAGCTGACCCGGATCTACGAGGGCGCGCCGATCACGACGTTCGATGTCCTGCCCGGCGGGGCTCCGCTCTACGCGACCGGCCAGCACGTCTGGGTTCGCGAGGCTTCCACCCCTCGCGAGGTGGCGACGCTCGCGAGCCCGGCGCGCACGCTGCGGGCGCTCTCCGAGGGTCTCTTCGTCGCGCTCTCGCGAGGCGGAGAGCTGGTGCGCGGCCGTCCGGGCGGCGCTCTCGACAAGGCGCAGCTCGTCGAGCCTCCACCGACGGCGAGGATCGTGAACGGTGATCTGATCCCACCCGCGATCGATGTCGCGCCGGATGGCTCCGTGTTCGCGGCGTGGGGCGGCACGATCTGGAGATGGACCGATCGCCTGGAGCGCTGGTCCGAACAGAGCGAGCTGGTCCTCGACGTGCGCGTCGTCGGCGATCATCTCGTCGTCATGCTGCTCGGGAACCGCTTGCTGTTGATCGAGCTGGCGACCGGCAAGAGCTATCCGCCTCTCGCCCATGGCGGTCAGGTTGGATTCGGCTCGACGGTCGACTCCATCGTGATCGAGATCGGCGGCTACTATCACCTCGTCGATCCGCACACGCGCGTGGTGTGGAAGACGCCGGTCGGCCAGACGTCTGGACCTCCCGAGCTGTCGGGCCGCGGGCAGATGCTGTACCGCATCATCGATCATCTCTACATCTGGGATGTGCCGAGAGACAGCGGCCCGATGAAGTCCCGGATCGCGCGCTACACCAATGCGGTGATCTCGAAGGAAGGTCGCCTCGCCTGGCCGTGGGAGTGATCAGGCGACGCGGTCGGCGATCAGCTGGTGCTCGACGAGACGGTGATACGTCCCGCGGCGAGCCATCAGCTCGTCGTGCGCGCCTTGCTCCACCACGCGCGCGTCCTCGATGACGACGATCCGATCGGCATCGCGCACCGTCGACAGTCGATGAGCGACCACGATCGTGGTGCGGTCTTCCATCAGGCGTGCGAGCGCCGCTTGCACCGCGGCCTCGCTCTCGGCATCGAGGTTCGACGTCGCCTCGTCGAGGATCAGCACGCGCGGATTCGCGAGCAGCGCCCGCGCGAGGGCCACGCGTTGCTTCTGACCACCGGAGAGCTTGGTGCCGCGCTCGCCGATGATCGTGTCGTAGCCATCGGGGAAGCCGGCGATGAAGTCGTGCGCGAAGGCGTCCTTCGCGGCGGCCTCGATCTCCTCGTTCGTCACCGGTCCGGCGACGCCGTAGGCGATGTTGTCGCGGATCGATCCGGAGAACAGCACTGGCTCCTGCGCGACCATCGCGAAGCAACGCCGGAGCTCGGCGAGCGACAGGTCGCGGATGTCGGTGCCCTCGAGCGTGATCCGCCCGCGGTCGACGTCGTAGAAGCGGAACAGCAGCGACAGGATCGTCGTCTTGCCGGCACCGGAAGGGCCGACCAGCGCGACCACCTCGCCGGGCTGGATCGCGAGCGAGACCTCGCTCAGCACGGGCTGGCCGTGGCGCGAGGGATAGGCGAACGTCACGTGGTCGAGCGTGATCGCTCCCTTGCCGGCGGGTAGCGGCTTCGGATGCTCGGGGCTGCGGATCTCCGGCACGGTATCGATGACGGCGAACAACCGATCGGTGGCGCCGGCGGCGCGCTGCAGCGAGCCCCACAGCCCGGCGAGATCCGAGAACGCGCCCGCGACGATGAACGTGTAGAGGAAGAACGAGGTCAGATCGCCGGCCGACAGCTCGCCATCGATCACGCGGTGGCCGCCGAGCCAGACGACGAGCGCGATGCCGATGTAGCCGGCGGTCATCGTCAGCGAGAAGAACCACGACCGCAGGCGCACCATCTCGATCGTCTTGCCGAACGCGCCCTCGACACCGTCGCGATAGCGCTGCGCCTCGTGGCCCTCGCGAACGAACGCCTGCACCGTCGAGATCGCGCCGAGCGACTCCTGGACCTGACCCGAGACGCCGGCGAGCTGATCCTGGATCCCGCGCGTCATCCGCCGGATCTTGCGACCGAAGTAGATCGTCACGATCACCGTCGCCGGCACCACCGCGAGCACCAGCAGCGTGAGCTGGACGTCGATCACGAACAGCATCACCAGCGCGCCGATCACCTGCGTACCGTTGCGCAGCGCCATCGACAGATCACTCGACACCACGCTCGATACGATCGTGACATCGGACGCGAGGCGACCGACGAGCTCGCCGCTGCGCCGCTCGTGAAACCAGCCGAGCGGCAACGTCAGGATGCGATCGAACACCAGCGCGCGCAGATCGGCGACGACGCGCTCGCCGAGCCACGACAGCGAATAGTGGCGCAGCCACACGAACACGGCGTTGAGGAAGAACACGCCGACGAGGCCGGCGATGATGAGGTCGAGATCGTCGGTGGTCTTCGACCCCATCCCGACATCGACGGCGTAGCGCGCCGCCCACGGATAGATCAGCATCGTGCCCGACGCCGCGAACAGGCAGACGATCGCGAAGATCATCCGCGCGCGGTGGGGCCGGATCAGCGGCAGCAGCCGACTCAGCACGCCGAGGCGACGCTCGCGAGGCGGCTCGTCCTTGGTCCCGTCGAGATACGGCCCCTTGGCTCGATCCTCCGTCACTGTCGGCTGCATAGCGCGCTCGCCTCCCCGTGTCACCTGCGATACAAGTCAGGACTGGTGCCCGGAACCGACGACGACGAGGTGGATTTCGGCGCGCTCGCGCCGGGCTCGCTGCGCACCGAGCCGCTCGAGTCCGCGCAGCCCAAGGTTCGTCGGTTCGAGCTGGTCGGCACGTCTGGTCCCGCGGCCAACGTGCGTTACGCCTCGACCGGCGCAACCTGCGCGATCGGCTCGGTGGCCGGCAACGAGATCGTGATCGACGACCCGTCGATCTCGCGCTCGCACTGCGAGCTGCGCGTCGAACAAGGCAAGGTCCGGATCTACGATCTCGACAGCACGAACGGCACCGTGCTCGACGGCGTGCGCGTGATCGCCGGCTACGTGCGCGACGGCAGCACGATCCAGATCGGACGCTCCACGCTGCGCGTGTCGCTCGGCGGCGGCGACAACCGGGTCGCGGTGTCGAGCCGCACGCAGTTCGGCAACCTGGTCGGCGCGTCGTGGGCGATGCGCGCGTGCTTCGCGATGCTCGAGCGAGCGGCCGCCTCCGACATCACGGTGCTGCTCGAAGGCGAGTCCGGCACCGGCAAGGAGGGCGCGGCGGACGCGATCCATCAGGCCTCGGCGCGGCGCGACCGTCCGTTCATCGTCATCGATTGCGGCGCCATCCCCGGCAACCTCCTCGAGTCGGAGCTGTTCGGTCACGAGCGCGGCGCGTTCACGGGTGCCACCGATCGCCGGGTCGGCGCGTTCGAGGCGGCGACCGGCGGCACGGTGTTCCTCGACGAGATCGGCGAGATGCCGAGCGATCTACAGCCCAAGCTGCTGCGCGTGCTCGAGCGGCGCGAGATCCGCAGGCTCGGCAGCAACGTGATGACGCCGGCCGACGTCCGGATCGTCGCGGCCACGAACCGCGATCTGCGCGCCGAGGTCAATGCCGGCCGGTTCCGCTCGGATCTCTACTTCCGGCTCGCGGTGATGAAGATCCAGCTGCCGCCGCTGCGCCAGCGCCCGGAGGACCTGCCGATCCTCGTCGAGCGGATCGTTCACTCGCTGAACCTCTCCCCCGCGGTCGCGCAGCGGCTGACCTCGCAGGCGTTCATCCTGTCGCTGGCGCGCGGAGCGTGGCCCGGCAACGTGCGCGAGCTGCGCAACTACGTCGAGCGAGCGGCGGTGCTCGATGATCTGGCGGGCACCGAGGAGACGCCGGTGGAAGCCGAGCCGCACGACGCGTCGCAGCCGTACCAGCAAGCGCGCGATCGCGTGCTCGCGGAGTTCGAGCGCCGTTACGTCGAGCAACTCCTGCGCGCGCATCACGGCAACGTGTCGGCGGCCGCGCGGGCGAGCGGGATCGATCGGACGTACCTGCATCGCCTGATGCGGCGCCACGGCCTGCGCTAGAACGCGCGGCGCAGCGCGACGCCGTTGCTCGTCGGCACGACCTCGGTCGCCGGCGTTCGATCCTGAAGCACGACGCGCAG
The DNA here is from genome assembly GCA_023430775.1 of Pseudomonadota bacterium. Taxonomy (GTDB): domain Bacteria; phylum Myxococcota_A; class Polyangia; order Haliangiales; family Haliangiaceae; genus JABFXX01. Next base: position 2,907 of record JAEYYY010000107.1, on the reverse strand, counting down.
CACCGTCGCCGTCGCGAGCCCGAGGCCGACGCCGACCGCGATCCGGCCGAGCAGCAAGCGATCCTCGCCGCGGTCGCGGAACCTCGCGACGTCCTTGTAGGTGCCCACCGTGTCGGCGCGATCGAAGTCTTGGTTCGAGCGAACCAGCGCCCAGGTCGCGACGCCGCCCGCGATCAGCGCGCCGGCACCGAGCCCGATCGCGAGCTTGTGCTGGAATCCCGGCGCTGGGAGCCTCTCGCGCGCGCGTTGGTCGTCCTGCTCTCGGCGCTGGCTCTCCAGTCGCTCCTTGTCTTCTCGCTCGCGACGCTGGGTTTCCTCGTCGGGCTTCACCACCACCGGCTCGGGCGGCTGCTCGACGTAGGTGCCACCGCACTCCTTGATCCAGCCGAGCGCATGCTCGACGGCACCCTCGCCGGGCCTGGTCGCGATGAACCGCGAGTACAGCTGCACCGCCTTCTCGCAGTTGCCGGCCTTGCGCTCCGCCTGCGCCCACGCGAACAGAAAGCCGTTCCACTTCTCGTTGTCGTAGCCCGCCGCGAACGCGCGCGAGGCAGCCGCGTAGTCGCCGCGATCGAAGGCCGCGGTGCCATCGGCGAAGTAGGCCTTGCCGTCGGCGGTGTCGGGCGTGTCGCCCGCGTGCGCGATCGCGGTCAGCGCGAGCAGCAGTGCGAGGACGAGCGCCTTCACGATCCCGAGCCCTTGTTCGCCGGCGGCTGGAACGGATTGAGCCGATCGTCGAGACCGGGTGGCGTGGCGGGCGCGGCGTCGGGCGCGAGCTTCGGCTTCGGGCGCGACGGCCTGGGGCGCGGCGGCTTCGTGGCCACCGCGGCATCCGGTTCCACCGCGGCGGCATCCGGTGGCATCTCGATCGCCGCTGCGGAGCCCGGCGATACGGGCTGGGTGACGGGCTTCGGATCGGGAGCTTTCGCGGCGCCTGGTTGCGATGCGGGCTGCGTGACGGCGGGCTCGGGCTTCGGATCGGGAGCTCCCGCGGCGCCTGGTTGCGATGCGGGCTGCGTGACGGCGGGTTGAGCGCGGCCCTGGTCACGCGAGAACGCGACGGCCCAGCCGGCGACCGCCGCGCCGACGGCGACCAGCGCGATCGCGGGAGCCCAGCGCTTGAACCAACCAGCGTCGTCCATTGTCTCGCGCGCCTTTCGGGTCACGCTCGAGCTGGTCATCCGCGTGACCATCATCGACGTCACGTGCTCGATCAGAGACTGGCCGCTCCGCCGCGCGAGATCCCACGCGCCGACCTGCGACGGAAACAGCGAGGACATGTACTCGGAGAGTCCGACGCTCGAGAACCGCAGCTGGCGTGCGCGGGCGAGCTCCTCGAGGGCGAGCTGGAGATCGCGCGCGGTGGCGAACCGCTCGTCGCGGTTGCTCGCGAGGGCCTTCATCACGATCGCCTCGAGCGCCTCGGGATATTGCGGGCGGAGCTCGCGCGGCCGGATGATGTTGCCGGCGAGGATCTGCTCGGCGATCAGGTAGTCCGAGTCGGCGCGAAACAGCGGATAGCCGGTGGTCAGCTCGTAGAGCACGATACCGAGCGAGTAGAGGTCGCTGCGGCGATCGAGCGTGCGATCGGCGCGCACCTGCTCCGGCGACATGTACGAGAGCTTGCCCTTCGCACCACCGGCGGTGGTCTGCGTGCGGCGGGCCGCGGCCTTGGCGATGCCGAAGTCGACGACCTTCACGTTGCCGTCGTACGAGATCAGGATGTTCGTCGGCGAGACATCGCGATGGACGATGTCGAGCGGGTTGCCGTTCGGCCCGATCTGCTCGTGCGCGTGGTGCAGACCGGCGGCGACCGCGGACACGATCGCGATCGAGTGCTCGAGCTTCATGCCGCGGCGCTGACTGCGAGCGGTCGAGATGATCGCCGACAGATCCTGGCCGTGGACGTACTCCATCGTGAAGTAATAGAGGCCGTCGATCACACCGATGTCGTAGACCTGCACGACGTTCGGGTGGTGCAACGTGGCGGCCAGCCGCGCCTCGTCGAGGAACATCTTCACGAACTCGTCGTCGCGGGCGTGCTGCGGGAGGATGCGCTTGAGCACGCATAGCTTCTCGAAGCTGGCGATGCCGCGGGAGCGAACCACGTAGAGCTCGGCCATCCCACCGACCGCCAGTGGCGCCACGACCTCGTACTTGTCGAGCTTGGCTCCCGGAGCCAAAAACATCCCAGCCCGACGGTATCACTGTCTCCGCGAGGTCGGCCGACCTGTTTCTGGCAGTCCACACCGGCAGCGATCACTGTGGCTGCGGATCCGCAGTCCATCGACGATTCGCACAGATCCGCTGGCGCATCGCTTGCTGTTCGACGCCGCATGCGCCGCTCCCTTGCTTGCTTGCTGCTCGCCGCCTGCGGAACCGACACCACCGACCTCGAGGATCCACCGCCGCCGCCGGAGCTCACCACCTGGTACCAGGACGTCGGGCCGATCGTGGCGAATCGCTGCATGGGCTGCCATCGCGAGGGTGGGCTCGCACCGTTCTCGCTCGAGACCTACGACGACGCCGCGCTCTACGGCATGCAGATGCTGGCGGCGGTCGAGGCCGGAGAGATGCCGCCGTGGAGCGCGGTGCCCGCGAATGATTGCGCGCCGACCCGCGCGTTCAAGCACGATCCGCGGCTGACCGATGCCGAGCTCGCCACGCTGCGCGCGTGGATCGCCGACGATCGTCCCGCGGGTCAGGTCGCGACGCTGATGCCCAGCGAGCCACCTCACCTCGCGAACGCGACGCACGAGCTGGTGCCCGTCGAGCCGTTCGTGACGTCGGGTGACACCGATCAGTTCAAGTGCTTCGCGCTCGACCCCGGCATCACCACCGATCAGTTCCTCTCCGGCTGGGATGTCATCCCCGGTAATCGCTCGGTCGTTCATCACGTGGTGTTGC
>JAEYYY010000100.1 GCA_023430775.1 Pseudomonadota bacterium | reverse complement strand
CAGAGGATTCGGCCTCGGCGAAGAGCGCACCGACCAGGCGATCGAGGAACTCGAAGCAGTAGCGGAGCTTGTGGTTGCTCTCGAGCGGTTGCGCTTCCCAGTAGTAGTGCTGGCAGTGCGCGAGGCTGTTGAGAAACAGCACGCCGAACTGTGGCTGGTAGCGACGCCAGCGCTCGAGGAAGAGCAAGCCGGAGATGTACTCGACCAGGCAATAGCCGGCGTACGCACCGCGATCGCGAACCGTTTGCACGAGGGCGCTCGGCGCCCAGCGGATGAACTCCTTGCGAACGGACGGTTCGGCGAGCACGCGGAGGAACCGTGATGCTTCGAGCGCGAAGCGCGCCGGTGAGATGTTCGCGCGGTTGGTGGCGAGGTAGCGGGGCAGGCCGATCAGGCGATCGAGATCCTGCGGATACGCCTGCTCGGAGAACGTCCATGGATCGGGGACGAAGAACAGATTCTTGTCGACCTGCTTGCCCCGCGAGCCGTTGAGGACGCCCCACACCCCGGTGGTCACGCCACGCTCGGCGAGGACCTCCCAGATCTGAGGAGTGGCGAGACCTGGCACGTCACCGAGGTGCTTGATCTGGTGCTGTTTTGCCGGCACGCCCGTGTGCAGCGATACCCACTGCACCCATGGCTCGAGGAAGTCGCTCTCGTAGGTGTCTTCGGTCGCGAGGTACGTGTGCGGCAGCTGCACCATCCTCGCGAGGTGAGGCAGCTGGTACGCCGCGATCGCCTGCTTCAGCAGCGCGTCGTTGAACTCGTTGAGCTCGAACAGGATCAGGCGACGCATTAGACCTCGAGGAGAGGATGCTGCTTCGGCGCGGTGTGGACGCGGCGGAGGCTGCTCGCGAGGTCCATTTGAATCACGTCGAAGTACCAGCGGATGTTGTCCCAGCGCGGCCGGTTGTCGCGCTCGGTGAGCGCGAGTGCCGTGGCGCGATCGAGATGACCTTCACGGATCTGGTTGGAGCGCAGCGTGTCGTTTTCGGTGAAGCCACCGAGCGCGAGGTAGAGATAGTTATAGAAGCCGGTGGTGCCGTCGCCGATTCGCCAGGTCGATTCGGTGTCGGGCGCGACCTCCCAGTCGAACTCCTTGCGGATCAGATCGACGACGGTGTCCTCACGCCACGGAATGTAATTGAAGAGCGAGGCGAAGGTCTGCGGCAGGAAGTAGTACGCGATGTAACCCCAGAACGTGTCGATCAGCGACTTGTTGAGGTATTTGCGATTGGTCAGGAACTGCTTCGCGTAGAAGGCGCCGAGCTTGAGGCGCGGCACCATGCGGAGCTTCTCGCCGAACTGGTCGGCGTCTTCCCCGGGCGTCCACAGCTGGGCGCCGGAGTACTCCTCCTTGAAGGGTGTCTTCTCGAGAAGGTTGAACGAGAAGATGTCGAGGTTGACCTCGTTCTGCTTCTTGATCCGCTGCGCGAACCAGACGAACTCTTTGTCGCCCGCCATGAACAGCGGAACCATTCCGAGGTGAGGCTTGTCGAGCCAGGCGGCGACGTTCTTGCGGATGTTGTCGCGCTTGAGGCCGATGTCGGCGGAGATGATGATGTTCTCGATCCCGAGCGAGGCGCACACGCGCGAGACGTTGCGGCGCGCGAGGTCCGTGACCATGCCCCAGTCGTAGGTGTACGTGATCGGCTTCAGGCCCTTCTGCTTCACCATGTAGTGAAGGCCGAAGCAGCTGTCGCGACCGCCGCTGAGCGCGGCGACGCAATCGGGGCGCCCGTTCGTCTTGCGGTGAGGTGCAACGAGCGCGTCGAACGCCGCCTCGCCTTGGAGCTCGATCGGCTTGTACGACCGGCAGAAGTTGCAGACGCCGGCGCTGTCGAAGGCGATGAACGGTACCGTCTCGGGAAGGATGCACTTCGTACAGCGGCGCAGCTGCTGCGCAGCGGCCAGCGACTTCGCGAACATCGTTTCGAGATCGGCTGGAATGTCACTCTTGGAGACGGGCGGTGCGAGTCGCTCGACGTGACCGATGTTCTGGTCGACGATCTTCCGGCTGTGACCGTTCAGCGACTGCACCGTGATCGCCTTCTCCTCGTCACCGACGAGCGAGAACGGCTGCTGCAGGTGCTGGTCGAGGTGGATCACGATGCCGCGATTCGGCTTGACCTGCTCGATCGCGAGGTCGCTGCTGCCCAGCTCCTCGGCGAGTTGCCGCAAGATGTACGACTCGGAGGCGAAGTACGTGCCGCTGTGCTTCTTGCTCGTGGCCGTGTAAAGCGAGCCGTTGTTGGTCGCGAGGATCAGGATGCGGAGATCGTTGAACGCGACGACGACTGACGCGGTGCCCCGGATCTCCGAGAACGCCTTGCGCGTGGCTTGCACGGGTGTGAGAGCAGCGGCGAGGTGCTTGCGGATCAGCGCGATGATGATCTCGGTATCGACTTCGGACGTGCGCTCGAGGTCCGGGTTCTTGGCCCACAGATCATCGGCGTTGACGATGATGCCGTTGTGAACGATCACCCCTCCCTGATAGACGACCGGCTGATTGTTCTCGGCGCGCGTCTGCGCACCGTTCGTCACCAAGCGCGTGTGACCGAACAGCGCCATCCCGGCATCGCGGCGTTCATCGGAGTGCAGTGCCTGCTGAAAGACAGACTTGTACTCGCTCGTCTTGAGGAGCGCGGAAGCTGGCTTTGGAGAGCGCATGACGAACAGATCCTGCGCCGCGGTCGGGATGATCGTCAGCCCACTCGCTTCCTTGCCTCGCGATTCCGAGAGCTGGAACAGTCGCGCGGTCAGGCGGCTGGTCTCGTCCATCCCCTGTGGGCGATCCGAGACAAATCCAAAAATGCCGCACATATCCGCGATGTTTGGCGGGTGTGACGTTGGGTGTCAAGTCCTCGTCCCCGACCGGGCGTAGAACACGTGACCCACCCGGGATCGCCAGATATAACCGCCCGGTGAGTGATGTGGCGCCACCGCGGCTGGCGGTCGTGATCCCGGCCTACCGGGTCAAGGCGCATATCCTGGAGCTGCTTCCGAGGATCGGTCAGGAAGTCTCGCTCATCTATGTGGTCGACGACTGCTGTCCAGAGAGCTCCGGCAAGCTCGTCGAAAGCAGCTGCACGGATTCGCGCGTCACGGTCCTCTACAACGAGAAGAACCAGGGCGTCGGCGGCGCGCTGGTCACCGGCTACCGGCGCGCGCTTACCGACGGCGCGGACATCGTGATCAAGCTCGATGGCGATGGTCAGATGGATCCGGCGCAGATCCCATTCCTCGTCCAGCCGATCGTTGCCGGCCACGCCGATTACACGAAGGGCAATCGCTTCTACGAGCTCGATCACCTGACCGGCATGCCGTTCATGCGGCTCGTCGGCAACGCGGGGCTCTCGTTCCTGACGAAGCTGTCGTCCGGCTACTACAGCATCTTCGATCCGAACAACGGCTACACCGCGATCCACGCGCGCGTGCTCGAGCGACTCCGTCTCGACCGGATCCACAAGCGGTACTTCTTCGAGAGCGACATGCTCTACAACCTCGGCCAGCTGCGCGCCGTCGTGCTCGATGTGCCGATGCGCGCCGTCTATGGCGACGAGATCAGCTCGCTCAGCGTCACCAAGTCGCTGTTCACGTTCGGCATCAACCACGTCAAGAACATCTTCAAGCGCGTCTTCTACTCGTACTTCTTGCGCGACTTCAACCCGGCGTCGGTCAACCTGCTCGCCGGGATCCCGCTCGCGATGTTCGGCTTCATCTACGGCATGCTGCGGTGGTTCGAGTCGAGCAAGACCGGCGAGTTCGCGTCGACGGGCGAGATCATGATCGCCGTCCTGCCGTTCCTTCTCGGCATCCAGTTTCTGCTCTCGTTCTTCTCGTTCGATTCGCAGAACGCGCCGACGATCCCGGTGCATCCACGGCTCAGCCCACGCACGCCCACTGCTGCCCAGCCCAATCCGGTCGAGGCGGTGATCGAAGCGGCCAAGCCCGTCGAATCCGACGATCGCGACGATCGCCCGCGTGCGAGCGCTTAGATCCGCACGCCGAGCAGCGAGCGCGACATGCGCATCAGCCACAGCCCGGAACCCGCGAGCGAGATCGCGGTGGCGAGGCCAGTGCCGACCATCCCGAACCGGGGGATGAGCAGCAGATTGAGGACGACGTTCGTCGCAACGACCATCAGGATGTAGATCGTGTGATAGCCCGGCTTACCGCCCATCAAGAGGATCTGATTGAAGGGAAGCCACGCCGATGCGACCGCGAGCCCGGCCATCAGGATCGCGAATGGCACCGCACCCGTCGCGAAGTCGGGATTTCCGGTGATCAGTGGGATCATGATCGGGAACAAAGCGGCGGCGAGCCCGCACACGCCGACCATGCCCGGCACGAACCATCTGCGGGCGCGTCGCGCGAGCTCCTCGATCTCCACAGGACGATGCAGTGCGAGCGAGGCAGCGATCCGCGGGTTGACGTTCACTTGTAGTGCGACCGCGAGCTGACTGACGCCCTCAGCCAGGCTCGCCGCCATGCTGTAAATACCGACGTCGGTATCGGACATCGCTGCGCCGAGCAGCCAGATATCGAGGCGCTAATTGATCTCGAACAGCAGCGTCGCTCCTGCGCCGCGGATTCCGAAGCGGATGTGCTCGGGGATCCACGACCGCCACCCCGCTGCCTGCGAGAACCTCACCGTCGAGAGCGTCTCGACCGAGAGCACGACGAGCAGCGTGCCCTCGGTGATCGACCAGATGATGGGGAGCTGGATCGCCTCGAGATCGAGAATGCCGCAGAGCGCGAGCGACACGCCGATCATCGTGTAGCGAAGGGTCGTGTAAATCGCGAGAGCGCGCATGCGACCGAGGCCGTTGACGATCGCCATCAACAGCTTGTTGACGACGAAGCACGCGAGCCCCGGCGCCGCATAGACGATGCCCTCAGCGACCGCATCGCTGTCGAGCCAGCCGGCGATCGCGAATCGACCGCTGGCGAGCAGGAGCGTCACGGCCGCAGCGAGCGTGACAGCGGGAACCAGTGCGCCGACGACGATCGCCGCGACCCGCGCCTTGTCATCCGGCTTCTGGGCGACCGCGCGGAGCGCCGACAGGTTGAGGCCGATCGCACCGATCGAGCCGAGCACGAAGTACGCCGTCGTGACCTGGTTGAAGATGCCGAGCGCGGATGTTCCCCACCAGCGCCCGATCGCGAAGTTGAGGCCGAGCCCGACCACGCCGAGCACCACCACCGGCACCAGGTTCCACGCCATGCCGACACGCAGCTTGCGACTGGATTCCTCTGCGCTCGCGTGTTCGCCGGCGGAGGATCCGCCGGGGCTAGCGTTCGCAGACTCGTCGATAGTCAACTCGCGGAACCTACACCGGCAGATCGTCGGGGTCGACTGCTGCTACGGAACGACGACGAGCTGGTAAACGTTGCCCTTGGCGTCGGTTGCGTAGAGCTCGGCGGCTGCGCCCGCCTCGTGGATGCTGGTGACGTTCTTCGGGAAGGTCCCGGGAAGATCTGCGGTGGTGACCGTGTCGTCGTCGTTCAGCACGGCGACGGCAAGGCCGCCCCCAAAGTAATCGGTGTGGAAGTACAGGCCCTGGAGGTCGGGGAAGCTGGCGCCGCGATAGACCTGGCCACCGATGATCGATTGCCACCCGTCAACGGCCCGGCGTTCGACCGCAGGCAAGATCTGCGGGCTGGTGCAGTCCCCGACGTGACACTTGCTGCCTTCCCAGAACATCCATCCGAGGTTCGCTCCCGGCTGCTGGCTCGGACGGAGCACGTTGACTTCTTCGGTGAACTTCTGTCCGACGTCGCCGATCCAGATGTCGCCGGTCAGTCGGTCGAACGACCACCGCCAGGGGTTGCGCAGTCCGCGGATCCAGATCTCGGGACGCCCTCCACCGGCGGCGTACGGGTTATCGGGCGGGATGCCATAGAGCAGACCCGGCGAGGGATTGTCGATGTCGAGACGCAGGATCTTCCCGAACAGAGCGTTGGTGTTCGGAGGTGCATCTTCGAGCGCCTGTGGGTTGTTGGGATTCCCGCTGCCACCGTCACCCGTCCCGACGTAGAGGTAGCCATCGGCGCCGAACTCGATCATCCCACCGTTGTGGTTGCTGGCGAGATCTGGAATCGAGAGCACGTCGACACACGAGCCCGCATCGGCGCGATTGGGATCGATTGCGCTGACCGAGCAACGCGCGAGGACGTCGCGTTGCTCGTTCAGCGGATCGCCGGGATTGCGCGCGGTGTAGAAGACGAAGAACAGACCGTTGGTGGTGTAGGCCGGGTGGAATGCAAGCCCCAGCAGGCCGAGCTCTCCTTCATCGGTGAACACCGGACCGTCCACATCGGCGGACAGATCGAGGAACAACGCGTCGAGGAGACGGTCGTTCTCGATCACGTGGATGTGACCAGCGCGCTCGACGACGAACAACCGATTGTCGCTCGGAGGCGAGGTGACGAGGACCGCGAGGCTAGGAACCTGGGCGATTCGTTTCATCTCGACGGTGGTTCCGGGCGTGGTAACGGGCCCGTCCGGATCCTCGGCCGGCGGGGGCGGAGTCTTGTTGTCTCCACATCCGAGGAGTGAAGCGACGAGGGCGAGTTCGACGAACTTCACCTCTCGAGTCTACCGCCGTAGCACCGGTCCCCGGGCTCGATTCTCGTAGAAGGCGCTAGTTGCTACTCAGGCTGCCTGAGTCATGGATGAGGTCGACCAGCACGGGCGCGGCGTCGTCAGCGACCTCGGCCACCGGGGGCGCGACACGATCGAACAGTGCCGCAGGGAGCCCTGACGCCGTGGATTGATCGACGCGGCGATAGAAGCTGCCGTTGACCTGGTTGACGACGCGGAGCCAGCGCGAGTACGCCGCGAACAGCTCGGAGTCGACCTTGCCGGGGTCCTTGAAGAACGACGCGAGGTCGACCTGCGAGGTCATCCCGGGGATGTCGTAGGTGGCGCGGCCGAGCACCTTGACCGGCGTCCGATACGCCAGCGCCGACGGGCCGACCGTGCTGTTCATCGTCACCACACCGCGCGCGTGCCTGAGCAGCGTGGGCAGGTGGGTGTCGTGGATGTAGACGAGGCGATCGCCGAGGCCGTGCTGCTTCGCGAGGTTTCGCAGGAACACGCGGTAGTCGCGGAACGGCACGTCGTGCGGGTGGTGCTTGACCACCAGCATGGCGTCGGCGGGTGCGGCCTGCGCGAACGTCGAGACGACCTTCTCGATCATCTCTTCCATCGACGAGAAGTCGGAGTGCTGGAGCTGCGCGTCGCAGTAGACCTGGAGCGGCAGCACGAAGTACTTGCCGTCGTTCTTCGCGATCACGTCCTCGACGACGCCACCCTCCGTCAGCTTGTAGCGCAGCTTGCGGACCGCGCCGCGCGGCCAGACGTAGGCGCCGTAGAACGCGTTGGTCTGGCGGTGGTGCTTGTAGCGGGGGTAGCGGAACCAGCCGAACGTCTTGCCGATCGAGGCGAGGATGGTCCACGCGGTCTGGATCCAGAACGTATTGCCGACCTTGGTGACCGGCGGGGGATCGGGCAGCAGCGGCGCGCGCGTCAGATAGAACGCGGGATCGCGGGGCAGCTCGGAGTTGCCGTTGACGCCGTTGCGCTCGCAGGTGATCCAGTCGGGCCGCAGGTAGCCCTCTTCGAACACCCAGACCGCGATGCCGAGCTCGCGCGCGAGCTTGACCGCGGGGATGTGGATCGGGCGCTGGTCGCCGAACAGGAAGATGGCGTCGATCTGCTTGTCGACGACGAGCTGGCGCAGTCGCTCGGGCCAGGTGTCCATCGCGTCGCGGAACGCGATGGTGTCGGGGCCGCGATAGAACATCGAGTCGGCGACGCAGAAGTTCACCTTCGTGGTGAGCGCACCGGCGCGACGGAGATCCTTCGCGAGCCGCGCGAAGAACGGGCCGTTCGGTCCCTGCAGGAGAAGGGCGTGGCGACAGCCGAGGCGCGGGCGAGGGTCGCCGTCGTGGGACCCACTGGTGCCGTTACCGCGCATCTAGCGGCACCATAACCCATCCGCCGGGTCACCGTGGAGTTCCGGGCTTCCGCACGTGATCTGCGGCATCGTCGTCGAGAGCTGCATCAGAAGACCCGCGTGAGGGCGCCGCCTTTTACCACACGGATCCGAAGGCTGTGCGCTCGGCCACGGGTACCAGGTGTGTTACCGACGCGGTCGCGGCCGATGCGACGCCGGCCTGTCGCACGTCGCCCGTGCTAGTGATGTCACTCTCATGCTCTCGGTGATCTTTCCGGTTCGCGCCGAGGCGAGCACGTCGTACCTCGTCGAGCGACTCGCGAGGTGTCTCGAACGGTTCGCTCCCCACGAGGGTGTCGAGTGCGTGGTGGTCAACAGCGCGAGCGCGCCGGCGCTGGCCGCGCGGATCCGGACGATCTGTGCGCGGCCGCGGGTGACGCTGGTCGAGGATCCGGCGCCGCTGTTCCCGTTCGCGCCCGGTGTCGCGCGCAACCTCGGTGGGCAGGCGGCGAGGGGCGAGCACCTGCTGTTCTACGATGTCGATCTCGTTCACGACGAGGGCTTCGTGCCGGCGCTCGAGCGCTGGTGCGCGGAGCCTCGCGATCCGTGCGCGTTCCTGATGGTGCCGTGTCTCTACGTGTCGAAGGCGGGCAGCGAGAAGCTCGAGCGGCCGGGACCGATCGATCTCGCGCCGTACCTGGCGTCGTACTTCGCCGGCGAGAACCACCTGGTCGAGAACATCGCGATCAGCACCTCGACCGTGGTGGTGACTCGCGGCCACTTCTTGCGGCTCGGCGGCAATCGCGCGGTCTATCAGGGGCACGGTTGCGAGGACTTCGACCTGCTGCATCGGCTCGCCTCGTACTGGCCCGAGGGCGCGCGGCCCGACGACTACTACA
>JAEYYY010000079.1 GCA_023430775.1 Pseudomonadota bacterium | reverse complement strand
ATGCCGAGGCGGTCGCGACTCGCACGCGCAGCGGCGGCGAGGTGGCGCGCGCGGCCGTTCGGCACCCACGCACCGCCGGGGCGCGTCAGGCCGCCCTTGGTGACCACGCGATGCGTGCGCGCGACGGCGGCGAGCAGTGACTCGTTGGCACCGAGGTCGGTGTCATCGTGACAGTAAACGTCGGCGGTATCGAACAGCTCGACGCCGGCCTCGACGGCTGCGGCAATCACCTGCGCGGCGCGCGCTGGATCACGGTCCGGCGCCGTCGACAGCCGCATGCAGCCAAGCCCGATCACGCGGGCAGCCTACCGGCATTGCGAGGTTAGGGGATATCCCCTTGCACCGTGGCGCCAGCCTTGCTCTAACCAGGCAGCGATGTGGAAGCAACTCTCGAAGTTTGTCGTGGTCGGTTTGCTCGCCACCGGCTGCAAGAACGCGTCGGTCGACGAGCCGGCGAAGAAGGACGACACCTCGACCGCCACGGAGACCGGCGCCGCCGCCGGCACCGCGGGCCGCTCCGGCAAGGTCGACTTCGGTCGTCGCCGGCCGACGCTCGGCGGTGACACCGCAACCGCCGCCGGAACCGATCCGGCCGCACCGGAAGATCCGAGAGAGGCAGAGCGCCGCGAGGGCATCGAGGATCGCCGCCGCGCGCGCATCGCGCAGTTCGACACCGACGGCGACGGCAAGATCAGCGACGAGGAGCGCAAGGCTGCGCGCCACCGCCGCGCCGAGGACATGCGCAAGCAGGCCGACGCCGATGGCAACGGCAAGCTGACGCCCGACGAGCTGGCGAAGGGCAACTTCCGCCGCCTCGATCCCGAGAGCCTCGATCTGAACAAGGATGGCGACGTCAGCGTCGACGAGCTCGAGAAGGCGCTCGAGCAGCGCAATCGCGCGTGGGGCGGCGGACGGTTCCGTCCCGACGGCCGGTTCGGCGGCCGCTTGAAGCTGCCCTCGGGCGCGGGCTCCGCCGGTTCCGCGGCGCCGTAGTCGCGGCCGACGCACGGGCAACGCCTCGATCCCGGCGCTCGCTTCGAGCTCTCCGGCGCGGCAGCTCGGCCGCTTCCGCGGCGCTGTCAGCAGGTCAAGGATCGCCGGTGCGCACGCATCGCGCGTCCGCTGCTCGAGCGGTTAGCTCGAATGCGCCCGTCGTGCGGAGGCCAGCGCGCTCCACACCGCGAGGCTGAACGTGATCGCCGCCATCACCACGACGACGCGCGAGAACACCGCCGGATCGCTGCCGCCGATCCGCGTGGTCAGGTAGCCGGAGAGCGCGCCGCTCACCATCACGAGGCAGCCGATCGCCGCGGATGCAGTACCCGCGATCTCGGGGACCGGCTCCATCGTCAGCGCGGTCGCGCTCGGTCCGGTGATGCCGGCACCGAAGAAGTAGATCGCGATCGGCACCATGAAGCCCGCGATGCCGAGATCGAGATGGGTCGTCAGCGCGAGCGAACCGCCGCCGAGGGCGACGATCGTCGCGCCGATCACGATCATCGCCCGCGGCGAGCGACCGGCGCGCAGCATGCGTCCGCCCGTCATCGAGCCGAGCATCAGGGCGAGCGCGGTGGAGCCGAAGTAGAAGCCGTACGCCGTCGACGACACCTGGAAGCCCTCGAGCAGCACGAACGGCGAATCGGCGATGTAGGCGAACTGGCCGGCGAACGTCGCGCAGAACACCAGCATCGGCAGCCGCGTGCCGCGGGTCGCGAAGAACCGCCGGTAGCTCGAGAACAGGCCGCGCAGCGACGCGGCGTTGCGACGATCGACCGGCAGCGTCTCGGTCAGCGTGGTGCGCGCGAGCAGGTACATCGCGAGACCGGCGAGCGCGAGCGTCGCGAAGATCGCGCGCCAGTCGAGGACGTTCAGCAGCCCGCCGCCGATCATCGGCGCGACCATCGGGGCGATGGCGAGCGCCGCGAGCATGGTGGAGAGGATCGCGGCGGCCTGCGCGGCGGGCTGCGTATCGCGCACCATCGCGCGTGCGATCACGGGGCCGGCGGCCGCACCGGCTCCTTGCAGCACGCGGAACGCGATCAGCATCTCGATCGACGGACTGAGGGCACACCCGATCCCGGCGAGCACGAACACCGCGAGGCCACCGGCGAGCACGCGACGGCGTCCCCAGGCATCCGCGAAGTAACCGATCACGATCTGCGACGCGGCGAAGCCGGCCATGAACAGCGACAGCGTGAGCTGCGCATCCTCGGCCGCGACATCGAACCGCCGCGACAGCGTCGGCTGCGCCGGCAGGCTCATGTCGATCGACAGCGCGACCACACCGGTCAGCGCCGCCAGCGTCAGCACCCAGCCGCGCGAGCCGGTCCGCCATGGCCAGCGAGGAACGGCCTCGGGGAGCGCGGACCGCATCATGGCAGAACGGGCTCGGGTACCACGGCCGCATCATGGCAGCCCGGGCGCAGCGGAGCACGGTGCTGGGCCGTCGATCTCGAACCGCGGCAACGCTGCCTCTCGAGCGGGCCCCTCGCTGCAGCTCTCGAGCGGCGCGCGAGCCTCGAACCTCGTTGATCGATCCCGGAGGGCCTCAGCCGACCCGCGTAACTCGTCGTGGGGCGTCGCGGTCGGCGTCGCTGCCGAGGACACGCCGCCTCGTCGATGTCTGGATTGGCCGTCGGCTGCTGCGTGGCGCGATCCCGAGATCACTTCCGTGCGCGGCGGCATGTCAGCCCCTCCAAGTAGTGTCGCGATCGCCATGCTCACCACGATCATCGTCAACGGCACCGAAGGTCTGCGGTTTCTTGCAAACCTCCAGGAGACCAGCGAGCGCGAGGCCAAACCGGTCCCGCCGGCCCTCGTCGCGATGATCGAGCACCTGACCGGTGCCGCGTCCACCGAGGAGCTCGAGCAGGTCCGGCTCGAGGTCGATGCGCCGCTCGCCGACGAGATCGCGGCGTTCGTTGCCGAGATCTCCGGCGGTCAGGGCACCCCGCTGCTGTTCTCGGCGCAGGTCGGCGATCTGGTGGTGCTGGTGCGAGAGGTGCTCGCCGAGATCGCGGTCGGCAAGCGCGAGGCCCGGACCTGGCAGTACTTGCCGGCCGGCACGATCGCGAGGCTGGTCGGCCGCCGCGGCGACCTCGGAAAATTGCTGCTGCTCGAGGGCCACGGCGCGAAGTTCCCGGTGCGCGAGCACGCCTTCGTGAGTGATCGCTGCATGACCCGACAGGGCACCTCGAAGCCGTAAGTCGAACTCGTCACGGCTCGGCATCGGCGAGCACGTCGGTGGCGATCGGCCCGAATGGCGGCCCTTCGCCGAAGGTTGTCCGGCACGAAGCAGATCCGGCTGCGTTCGCGCAGATCAGCGGTTCCCTCCTTGTTCCTGCCGCCGCAGCTAGCTTGATCGGCAGGCCAGCTGACATATGGTGGTCGCCATGAGCGCGATCCGTCAGACAGTTCCACTCGGGTTCCCTTGGGCGACGCTCGATCCGTTTCTGTTCTGCGTCCACCACGACGACAACTACCCTCCGGGAAACGACGAGCTCGGTCCGGCGGCCTCGCTGGCCGGCCGCGATCTCGGCATGGACTTCACGATCAAGAGCGATCAACCGGGCCAGCCGGGCTGGCGCATGTATCACGGCGAGAAGGTGCCCGGGTTTCCGGGGCACCCGCACCGCGGCTTCGAGACCGTGACCATCGTCCGGCGCGGCCTCATCGATCACTCGGATTCGCTCGGCGCGGCCGCGCGGTTCGGCGGCGGCGACGTCCAGTGGCTGACCGCCGGTAAGGGCATCGTCCACTCCGAGATGTTTCCGCTGCTCGACAAGGCGAACCGCAACCCACTCGAGCTGTTCCAGATCTGGCTGAACCTGCCGCACGCCGACAAGCTCGTCGAGCCGCACTTCTCGATGTTGTGGGCCGACAAGATTCCGGTCATCCGCGAGGGCGGCGCCGAGATCACGGTGATCGCCGGTGCGCTCGGCGATCGCACGTCGCTCGCACCGCCTCCACGGTCGTGGGCCGCGCGGCCCGAGAGCGATGTCGCGATCTGGACGATCAAGCTCGCGCCCGGCGCGGCGTGGTCGATGCCGCCGGCGAAGCCCGGGACCAATCGCACGCTCTACGTGTTCGCGGGATCGCTGCGCGTCGAGGATCGGGAGATCGTGAGCCCGACCGGCGTGGCGCTCGAT
>JAEYYY010000077.1 GCA_023430775.1 Pseudomonadota bacterium | reverse complement strand
ATCACACGGTGGACCGTGACAGCGGCCTGCGCGTGGTCGCGATCTCGTGCACGCGCTGCGCGGCGAAGCGCACGCTGTGGTTCAAGCTGGTCTCGAACGAGCCCAACTAGAGCACGCGCGCCTTCGCGATCTCGTCATCGCGCGGCGGCACCTTCATCAGCAGGATCGCGATCGCCGCGACGACCGTGAGGATCGAGCACAGGATGATCTGCGCCGCGAGGAAGTCGAGCCCGCGCCAGACGTGCCTGGATTCGGCGAGCAGGCCGAACAGCCGCTCCGCGAACGGCGCGAACGCCAGCAGCGCGACGGCCGCCGGCCAGCGCCCGTGATAGTCGCGAATCGCCGCCCACAGCGCGACCGCGCATGCCGCGGCGAAGCCGCCCAGCCCGAGCACCAGCCAGATGTTCGGGTGAAAGCCGAACCGCGCGATCGCGGCCATGAAGCTCATCACCCCGAAGCCGGCGATCGCACTGAGCACCTGCCATCGCTTGCGCATGACTCGATGCTAGCCGAGGAACGCGCGCAGATCGAACCCGACGTCCTCGACGCGCTCGTTCAAGCCCGAGCCACTGCGCCACGACCGCGCGTTGCCGCAGTGCAAGCACAGCTTGATGTCGCGGCCGCCGCTCTTGCCGGCGATGATGAAGCTACAGACCGATTGCTCGTGGCCGCACTTCTCGCACGCGTGCAACAGCAGATCGTCGCGACGGAACCCGCGCTTGTTCAGCTTGTACTCCAGCGTCTGCAGGTCCTCGACAGGCATGTCCGGATGGTACGCGGGTCAGTCGCCTGATGCTACGGTCGGCGCGTGAGCGTCGACGCGCTGATCGAGCTATTGCGAGGCAAGCGCGTGGTCGCGCTGACCGGCGCCGGCTGCTCCACCGAATCGGGAATTCCCGATTATCGCGGTCCGGACGCGCCGCCCCGCAAGCGCCCGCCGATCCAGCACCGCGAGTTCGTCGACAAGCCCGAGTGGCGCCGGCGCTACTGGGCGCGATCGATGATCGGCTGGCCGAAGATCAGCGCCGCGAAGCCGAATCCCACCCACAGCGCGATGGCCCGGCTCGAGCACACCGGCGTGATCGCCGGGACGATCACGCAGAACGTCGATGGCCTCCATCAGGCCGCCGGCAGCCGCGAGATCGTCGAGCTCCACGGCGCGCTCGCCCGCGTGCGCTGCCTGACCTGCGAGACGGTCGTCAGCCGCGCCGAGGTCCAGCAGCGGCTGCGCGCGGCGAACCCCGAGTGGTGGAGGGACGCCAGCGAGCCGGGGCGAGACAACCAGAACGAGGCCGCGCCCGACGGCGATGCCGAGGTCGACACGATCTACGACTCGTTCGAGGTCGTCGATTGCCAGGCCTGCGGCGGCACGCTGATGCCCGACGTCGTGTTCTTCGGCGGCAGCGTGCCGAAGCCGACGCTCGACGCCGCGTGGTCGACCTTCGATCGCGCCGAGGTGCTGCTGGTGGTCGGCTCGTCACTGACCGTGTTCTCGGGCTACCGCTTCGTGAGGCGTGCGGCCGAGCGCGGCGTGCCGGTCGCGATCGTCAATCGCGGCCCGACGCGCGGGGATCCGCACGCCACGCTGCGAGTCGATGCGGTGTCGAGCGAGGCGATGCTCGCCGTCCAGCGCGCGCTCACTTGACGCCCTTCTTGTAGACCGCCGTCGACGGAGGTTCCTTCGCGAGCGCCGCCTTGGTCGCCTCGACGCGTGCGAAGAATGCGAGGAAGTTCTCGCCGAGCACCTTCTTGACGCGCGCCTCCGAGTGACCGCGCCGCAGCAGCTCCTGCGTGAGCTTCGGCAGCAGCGAGACATCCTCGAGCCCGAGCGGGGTGTCGCCGACGCCATCGTAATCGGTACCGAGCCCGACCGCGTCCTCGCCGGCGATCTTGATGACGTGCTCGATGTGATCGATCACCGTGGTCCACGGCGTGCGATGCGGCGGGCCGAACGACTTGTAGAGCGCGCGCCTCGCTTCAGCGGCCTTGCCCGGATCGTTCTTGTACTTCTGTCTGATCGCGGCCCACTCGCGCTTGATCTTCGCCAGCTTCGCGCGCATCCCGTCATAGCCCTTCTGATCGAGGAAGATCGATCCGAAGTTGATGTTGATCATCCCGCCCTTCGCGACGATCCGCTTGATCTGATCGTCGGTCAGGTTGCGCGGCATGTTCGCGAGCGCACGCGCCGACGAGTGCGAGGCCATCACCGGCGCGCGCGAGACCGCGAGCACGTCGTCGACGGTGTCGTCCGAGACGTGCGAGATGTCGACGATCATGCCGAGCCGGTTCATCTCCTTGACCACGCTCTCGCCGAAGCTCGACAGCCCCTCGTGCACGATCGACTTCTTCGGATCGAAGTCTGGCTCGTAGAACGGTCCCGACGAGTCGGCCCAGTGGTTGGTGTTGGTGTGCGTCAGCGTCATGTAGCGCACGCCGGCGCGATACATCTGCCGCAGCACCGCCAGCGAGTCCTCGATCGCGTGGCCGCCCTCGATCCCGATCAGCACGGCGAGCTTGTTCGCCTTCTTCGCCGCGCGGATCTCCGCCGGCGTCGTCGCCAGCATCATGTCGTTCGGATGGCCGTCGACCACGCGGTGCGTGAGATCGATCAGCTCGAGTGCACGCGCCGCCGCGCCACCGCGCTCTGCATACGAGGCGGCGACATAGATCGAGAAGAACGGCGCGGTGTAGCCACCCGCCTTCGCCCGCGGGAGATCGAAGTGATCGGTGGCGCCCTGGTTCGCGATGTCGGCCCACTTGTCGGCGAGCTGATCGGGCGCGTCGAGGTGCGTGTCGACGACGATCGCCTCGCGATGCAGCTTCGCCGCCCGCGCTGCGAGCGCGGCATCGGGCTTCGGTGCGGGTTGTGCGATCGCGATCGCGGGGATCAGAGTCAGCCACCAGGCGCGCATGCCGCGAGCCTGACACGAACCCCGTCCCGGTTCACAGCATCGGGCGCGCTGCCAGACCGTTCGGATCGGTCAGGCCGACATCGAGGAAGCCCGACTGCTTGGCGACATCCATCGCCGCGATCAGCTCCTGGTACGGGATCGGGTTCGCGGCGGTGCTGTTGGCGGCGACCTGGATCTTCGTCTTGCCCTCGAAGAACGCCGACTTCTTCTGCACCACGAGCGCGTCGCGGACCTTGTCCCAGTCGTAGCCCGCAGCGGTCTTCGGGATCTGCTGGAACTCGTTGACACGCGACACGCCGATCCACACCGAGTCCCCATCGACGAGCACCGATAGCTCGAGCTCGTCGCACGTATCCGTCACCTCGCAGGGCTGGCCGTCGCGCGCCTTGCCCTGCGGCCGGATATCGAGCTGCGAGATGTTGACCCACACCGCGGTCACCAGCAGGAATGCGGTGAGGCAGCTCATCAGATCGATGAACGGCACGATGTTGAGCTCTACGTTGACGCTTCCTTTTCCGTCGGTTCCGAGTGCTGCTCCCATGCTCCCCAGACACGGGCTGATCCGAGCAGTTTCAGCGAGCTCGCCGTGGCAAAAGGCGACGGCGCGTTTCGCTACGGGTGTCGTTACGGGGTCTTCGCCAGCACGGCCGCGAGATCGCCGACCTTGGCGCGCCGCGCGATGCAGCGATCGATCGAAGCGAGGGGCTTTTGCAGCATGTCGGCCGGCACCTTGTCGGTGAACGCGGCCACCACCTCGGCGCGCGACGCTGCATCGCAGAACGATCCGGTCGCCGCTACGAGGTCATCGAGCTCGACCGCCGCGACCGCTGCGACGAGCTTCGGCAGCCGATCGCGCAGCGCCTTCCAGGTCGCGGTGCGTGCAGCCGGCCGCGCGAGCAGCGCCGCGATCGCGGGCAGCACCTTCTCGGTCTTGAACGTGCCCGCGAGCGCCAGCTCGATCACCGGCACCGCGAGCTCCGGCGCCAGCTCGCCGAGGTTCTCGAGGATCGCGCCCTGTCGCCGCTCCATCGCCTTGGTCGCCGCCTTGACCACCTTGTCGAACCACGCCTTGCCCGGCGGCCGCCGCGGCAACAGCGTCCACAGCTGCTCGCCGAGCTCGGCATCGATGGCGGTCACGATCTTGCGCTTGCTCCACGCCCCGAAGCGCGCGGTCAGCCACTTCTTCCACGCCGGCCGCGCGGCATCGTCGACGACCGGATCGATCGCGCTCGCGATCAACGCGGCCGCGAGCACGCCAGCGCTGTCCTTGCTGCGCGACAGTCGCGACGCCTCGGCGAGTGCCACCGCGAGAGGCACGTCACCGCGCAGCACGCCGGCCGCGAGATCGTCGGCATAGGTCAAGCGTTCACTCGGCGTCGCCGGTGCCTTCGCGGCGAGCGACGGATCGGCGATCCGGTAGTAGCCATCGCCGTTCGCGTTGCCGATCACCCACGCCGGGCACGCCGCCGGAAAGATCGAGCCCGCCCTCGCCGACGCCGCGACGCACGCGCGCGCGACGCCGCCACCGTCGGGATAGCGCACGCAGACCGGCACGGTTCCGGTGGCCGCGCGGACCTCGATCACCGGCTTGCCCGTGCACTGGACCTCGAGCTTCACCACCGGCGCGCCGCCGAGATCGAGATAGGTCGCCATCACCGCGCCGGCCTCCGCCGAGATCGCGGTCAGCTCCGCGACGAAGTCGCGCGACGTCACGACCTTGCCGTCGTGCTTCGCGACGTACGACCGGATCGCATCGCGGAACGGATCGTTGCCGACGAACTCCTCGATCATCTCGAGCAGCGCCCCGCCCTTCTCGTACGCGATCGCGTCGAACCGATCCTCGACGCCCTCGGAGTCGATCGGCCGGCGCAGCGGGCGCGGCGTTGCATCGTCATCGGCACCGAGCGCATCGAGGCGCGCGAGCTGACGGCGCATCGCGGGATCGTTGTAGGTGCCGAGCTGGTCGGAGATCTTGTCGCCGAGCCACGTCGAGAACCCTTCGGCGAGCCACAGATCATCCCACCACTCCTGCGTCACCTGATTGCCGAACCACTGGTGCGCCAGCTCGTGGGCGGCGAACCGGATGAATCGCCGGGGCACCCACCACTTCTTGGGATCGCCGATCAGGATCGAGCTCTCGAACGTGACGAGGCCGGTGTTCTCCATCGCGCCGAAGAACCGCGGCACCGCGACGAGATCGAGCTTCGCGAGCGGCAGCGGCCGATCGAGGTAGCTCTCGAGTGCGTCGACCACGGCCGGCAGCTTCTGCGGCACCACGCCGACGCGACCTTGATTTCCCGCCGGCACGATGACGCGCGCCGGGACCTTGCCGCGACCGACCTTGCCGACGTCGACGATCGCGAACGGCCCGACCGCGATCGACAGCAGGTAGCTCGGCATGCTCGCGATCGGCGCCAGCTCGACGGTGCGCTGACCGTCGGCGATCGCTTCCCTGACCACCGCCCCGTTGCCGAGCGCCACCAGCTTGTCGGGTGTGGAGATCGCGACCTTCCAGCTCGGCTTCCAGCGCGGCTCGTCGAAGCACGGCAGGATCCGGCGCGCGAACACCGACTCCGATTGCGCGTAGACGTACCACTTGCCCGCGGCCTTCTGCCGGAACAGACCTTCCGGTTCCTCGTCGACGATCTTGCCGGTGTACTCGAGCTGCAGCGTGACCTCGCCGGTCAGCGGCCCGCCGAACGAGAACGCGCGCATGTCCTCGTCGTTCGCGATCGCGAGGTCGGTCAGCGTTCCGGTCTTGCCCGGCGTACGAAACTCGGCCTTCGCGATCACCAGATCGTCGGCGTGCAGCCACACGTGATCGGTCTCGCGCGCGAGCCGGACCTGGATCTCGACCGTGCCGCGGAACACCGGGTTGTCCGGATCGACCTCGAGGCGCAGGTCGTACGCGATCGGCGTCGCCAGATCGGGCAACCGCTGCCCCGGTGGCTGCGGCGGGGCTGGCTTCGACACCACCGAGACGCTGGCATCCACCGGCCGCGCATCGATCATTGCGACGCTGCTCTCGTGCTTGCGGGGCGGCTCGCCGATCGACGACGAGCACGCGGCCAGGGCCACGACGGCCAACCGAAGCATGGGCTCCATATAGCGCGACGGCGTGTGCGATGAAGCCCGCTCTCTCGCAAGTTCGCCTGACGCCTGGCGGAAATCGTCGTGCAACAAGCGTGACCCGGCCTCCTCTTCTGCTTGGAGAGGATTCGAGACCATGAGTGATTCGGTGTGGAGAGTGATGGTTGACGTTCAGATTGCCCGCCGCAATCGCGAGCCCGCGATCACGGCGCCGAAGCTGCCGCGCCGCAAGCGGCCGACCACGCTGCGCAGCATCCGGGAGCTGCTGGTCGACGATCACTACGCGATCCTGGCCGCCGGAAAGTACTAGCAGCGATACAACCGCGGCATGCGCGTCGCCCTGCTCGGCCTGCTCGTCGCCTGTGCAAGCTCACCGCCGCCGCCGCGGTCTCCGGATCTGCAAGCGATCAAGACCACGACACCGCCGCCGCACGGCCAGCTGATCGCGAGTTGCCTCGGCGACGCGGTCGCGAACCAGCGCGTCGGCTACGCGCAGGACACCGACACCACGCTGCTGCTGTTCACCTGCGAGGGTGCACCGGCCCGCGCGTTCTTCGATGCCCTCGGTCCGTGGAGCGCGCGGATCGACTCCGAGGCGAAGCGCGATGGCTCGATCCTGCGCTCGACCACGCGCGTGCGTCGCGATCTGTTCGGCGTCGACTACTGCCTCAGCGACGGCGCCATCTACCAGTGCGTGGTGACGCTCAACGCGGGCGACTTCGTTCGCAAGCCTTAACCGACCACCGCGAGCAGCTGATCGGACTCGACCTGATCGCCGACCGCCACCTGGAGCTGCTTGACCACGCCCGCCTCGGACGTCCGCACGGTGTGCTCCATCTTCATCGCCTCGAGCACGATCAGCGCGCTACCCGCCGCGACCTCCTGGCCGACGGTGACCAGCACCTTGACCACCTTGCCTGGCATCGGCGCGACCAGCCCACCGGCGGTGCGCGCCGCCGCGTGATCCGGGAACCGCGGCTGCTCGACGAGCTGGAGCAACAGGCCCTCCGACAGCACCCAGTGCTTCGCGCCGTCGCACGCCACGCGCACGCTTCGCCGGTGCACGCCGTGCTCGACGAACCACACCCGATCGCCATCGAGCCCGAACGCGGCGACCTTCGTCGACTTGCCGCCGAGCGACAGCTCGACACCCTCGCCGAGCGGCCGGTAGCCGACCTCGACATCTTGCTCGCCGAGCGCGAACGTCAACCGCTGCTCCATGTGCGGCACGTTGCGCCAGCCGATCGGTGCGAGCGGTGTGGCCTCGCGACGTCGCGCGATCGCCGCCAGCACCGCACCGACCACCGCGACGCGCACGCGATCGAGCCCCGGCGTGCGCGCGGCGAGCTCTCCGGCGTGGCGCTCGAGGAAGTGGGTGTCGAGCGCGCCCTCGAGGAACGCCGGGTGCGCGAGGACCTTCGCCAGGAGCTCGCGATTGGTGACCAGGCCCGGCACCCAGGTCTGCTCGAGCGCGCGGCGCAACAGCTGCGCGGCATCGCGACGCGTCGGCGCGTGCGCGATGATCTTGCCGAGCATCGAGTCGTAGTGGATGCCGATCTCGCTGCCGCCGACCACACCGATGTCGGCGCGCACGGTGTCGGGCACCTCGACGGCGAGCAGCTTGCCGGTGGTCGGCAGGTAGTCCTTGTCGGGATCCTCGGCGCACAGCCGGACCTCGATCGCCCAGCCATCGCGCGACGTGGGTGCATCCGCGAGCCGCTCGCCGCGCGCGATCCGGAGCTGCCCGCGCACCAGATCGAGCCCGACCACCGCCTCGGTCACCGGGTGCTCGACCTGGAGCCGCGTGTTGACCTCGAGGAAGTAGAACGCGCCGCTCTGATCGGCGATGAACTCGACGGTGCCCGCGCCGATGTAGCCGACCGCGCGCCCGAGCTCGACCGCGGCGCGCCCCATCTCGGCACGCTGCGCGTCGGTCACCGCGGGTGATGGCGCCTCCTCGATGATCTTCTGGTGGCGGCGCTGGATCGAGCACTCGCGCTCGCCGAGGTGAATGACCTTGCCGTGGCTGTCGCCGAGGGTCTGGTTGTCGATGTGCCGCGGCCGATCGATGTAGCGCTCGAGCAACAGCGTGTCGTCGCCGAACGCGCTCTTCGCCTCGCCGCGCGCACGCTCGATCGCCTCGGCCAGCTCGGCTTCGGCGCGCACCACGCGCATCCCCTTGCCACCACCGCCGGCAGAGGCCTTGACCAGCAGCGGCCAGCCGATGCGCTTCGCCTCCTCGAGCAAGCGCGGCGTCGCCTGATCGTCGCCGTCGTAGCCGGGCACCACCGGGACGTTCGCGGCGCGCGCGATCCGCTTCGCACCCTGCTTGCTCCCGAGCTTGGTGATCACCTCGGCCGGAGGACCGATGAAGATCAGGCCGGCCTCGGCGACCGCCTCGGAGAACGCGGCGTTCTCGGCGAGAAACCCGTAGCCGGGATGGATCGCGTGCGCGCCGGTGATCCGCGCGGCATCGAGGATCTGGTTGATCACCAGGTACGATTCGCGCGCCGGCGGTGGCCCGATCCGCACCGCCTCGTCGGCGAGCTTCACGAACGGTGCCTCGGCATCGGCGTCGCTGTAGACGGCGACGGTGGCGATGCCCATCGCGCGGCACGTCCGCATCACGCGCATGGCAATTTCACCGCGGTTCGCGATCAGGACCTTCTCGAGCGTGCGCACGGCGGCGACGCTACCCTGTATTGTCGGCGCCGTGAACCGACCGCTCTTGTTGATCGCGTTCGTCGCGGCCTGTTGCCCACCCGACGCCGTCGCGCCGGCCACCCCCAAGGCCGTCGAGCCGGCGAAGCCCGTCGCCGTCACCCCGGTCGACCCGGTCAAGCCCACCGGTCCGGTGCCACCGATCGCGAAGCGCGTGCCGCACGACGTGGTGTCGCCGCACGGCACCCGCAACGATCCGTACTACTGGCTGCGCGACGACACCCGCACCAGCAAGGAAGTGCTCGCGTATCTCGAGGCCGAGAATGCATACACCCGCGCCATGCTCGCACCGGCCAAGGAGCTCGAGGACACGATCTTCGCCGAGCTCAAGCGTCGCGTCGCCGAGGACGACTCCTCGGTCCCCGTGTTCGAGGACGGCTGGTGGTACTACACGCGCTTCGAGGCGGGGAAGCAGTACCCGATCTACGCGCGCAAGAAGGGCAAGCTCACCGAGGCCGAGCAGATCCTCCTCGACGGCAACGAGCTGGCGAAGGGACACGCGTACTACTCGATCGGCGACTTCGCGGTCAGCCGCGATGATCGGATCCTCGCGTACTCGGAAGACACCGTCGGTCGCCGCCAGTACGCGCTGCGCGTCAAGGATCTGACCACGGGCAAGCTGCTGCCCGACACCGAGAGCAACATCACCGGCCAGGTGGTGCTGTCGAACGACGGCAAGCACGTGTTCGTCGGCGGCAAGGATCCGGCCACGCTGCGCGAGGACCGGATCCTGCGCCACACGATCGGCGGCCGCACGGAGATGGTGTTCGAGGAGAAGGACCCGCAGTACTACGTCTATCTCGGCAAGACCAAGTCGAAGCGCTACGTCACGATCGAGATCTCGGCCACCACGCACGGCGAGGTCCGGTTGCTCGATGCCGACAAGCCGCTCGCACCGCCGCGCGTGTTCTTCGCCCGCTCTCCCGATCACGAGTACGAGATCGATCACCTCGATGGCCGCTTCGTCATCCTCACCAACAGCGGCGCGAAGAACTTCCGCGTCATGGAGGTGGCCGACGGCAAGGAGACGAAGAAGGAGAACTGGAAGGAGCTGATCCCGCATCGCGCCGATGTCCTCGTCGAGAGCTTCAGCGTCGCGAAGGGCTTCCTCGCGCTGTCGATCTATCAGGGCGGCCTCAAGAAGGTCGAGGTGGTGCCGAAGACCGGCGCACGCTTCGTCATCGACGCGCCCGATCCGGCGTACGCGATGTCCGTCATCGATCTGCCCGACCCCGCGACCAGACGCGTGCGCTTCGCGTACGACTCGATGACGCGTCCGAAGGGGGTCTACGAGCTCGACCTCGCGACCAGGAAGCGCGAGCTGCTGAAGCAGCAGCCGGTGCCGACCTACGATCCCGAGCAGTACGCGAGCGAGTACATCCACGCGACCGCGCCCGACGGTGCGAAGGTCCCGATCTCGATCGTCTACAAGAAGACCACCAAGCGAGATGGCACGGCGCCGCTCGCGGTCTACGGCTACGGCGCGTACGGCGCGTCGATGGTGCCGCGGTACTCGAGCGCGGTGACGAGCCTGCTCGATCGCGGCTGGGTCTACGCGATCGCGCACATCCGCGGCGGCTCCGAGCTCGGCCGCAGCTGGTACGAGGACGGCAAGCTCCTCAGGAAGAAGAACACGTTCACCGACTTCATCGCCGCCAGCGAGCACCTCGCCGCGACCGGGTACGGCGATCGCAAGAAGATCTACGCGGCGGGTGCGAGCGCCGGAGGTCTGCTGATCGGTGCGGTGATCAACATGCGGCCCGATCTGTATCGCGGTGTCTCCGCGGGCGTGCCGTTCGTCGACGCGGTGACCACGATGCTCGATACCTCGATCCCGCTCACCACCAACGAGTTCGAGGAGTGGGGCAATCCGGCGGAGAAGCCGTACTACGACTACATCCTCTCGTACTCGCCGTACGACAACATCGCGGCGGTCGGCTACCCGGCGATCTTCGTCAGCACCGGCCTGCACGACTCGCAGGTGCAGTACTTCGAGCCGGCGAAGTGGGTCGCGAAGCTGCGCGCGACGGTGAAGCCCGGCAATCCGATCGTGCTCGATATCGACATGACCTCGGGCCACGGCGGCGCCTCGGGTCGGTTCGACAAGCTGCGCGATACCGCGCGCGAGTGGGCGTTCTTCCTGACGGTCAAC
This sequence comes from Pseudomonadota bacterium, assembly GCA_023430775.1. Classification (GTDB taxonomy): domain Bacteria; phylum Myxococcota_A; class Polyangia; order Haliangiales; family Haliangiaceae; genus JABFXX01. The sequence goes on along the minus strand of JAEYYY010000077.1, from coordinate 13,163 downwards.
GACCAGCCGGACCCGCGGCACTGAGCGGCGCCACCAGCCGCGCGAGCTCTGCCGCGAGCTCGGCGGCGGTGGGGCGATCCGCCGGCTCGATCGCGAGGCAGCGCGAGATCAACTTCGAGATCTCCGCCGGTACGCGCGGCTGCTCGCGCGTCAGGGAGCGCGGGCGAGCGATCGGCCGGTGATCCGCGCTGGTCACCGACGGCGGCTCGCTCCACGGCATCTGCCCGGCGAGCACCTGGAACGCGACGATCCCGAAGCTGAAGATGTCCGCCGACGGCGCGACGTCGCCCGACTCGTCGGTGGTCAGCTCGGGCGCCATGTACATCGGCGTGCCGGCGACGAAGCCGGTGGTGGTCAGCGAGGACGAGCTCGGCGTCGCGCTCGGCGTGCGGTTGCTGCCGGGCGTCGCGTTCGGCTTGAGCAGCGTGGTGACGTTGCCATCGGTCGACGACTCCGTGATCCGAGAGATCCCGAAGTCGGTGATCTTGACGAGCGGCTCGCCGGCGGGGCCATCCTCGATCAGGATGTTCGCCGGCTTGAGATCGCGATGGACGATGCCGTGCGCGTGCAGCGCGGCGAGGCCGGCGGCCACCTGCGCGAGCACCGGCAACATCCACTGCGGATCCTTGTAGCGATCCGTGCGCTCGTTGAGCGCCTTGCCGGGCACCAGCTCGAGCACCATGAAGAGGAAGCCCGCGGTCGCGACGTCGACGTCGACGATCGACACCACGTTCGGGTGCGTCACGTTCGCGGCGATCTGGGCCTCGCGAGCCAGTCGCGCGAGTGCGACGGCGTCGTGCTGGCGCGTGACCTTCAGCGCGAACCTCCTGTCATCGGCGAGCCGGACCACCTCGTAGACGGCGCCCATGCCGCCGACACCGAGCGAGCGCACGACGCGATAGCGATCCTGGACGAGCTGACCTTCCTCGAGCGCGGGTGCGGAACCGGCGGTCGCGGCGAGCGTGCGCAGCGCGCCGAACAGCTCCTCCGAGCGATCGGCGATCTGGCGGCGCAGCTCGGCATTGAGCAGCTCGATCTCCTTCTGGCGGACCTCGAGTTGTTCGACGCGCGCGGCGAGCGCGGCGTTGAGCTCGTCGGAGCGGACGAGCGCCATGATGTGCTCGCGACCGATCAGCAGCGTCTGCGCGATCGCGAACAGCCCGAGGCCGAGGCACGCGGTGCGCACGCCATCGAACCGATCGCCGAACCCGAGCCAGACGCTGAAGTCGTTGGCGCCGGCGATCGTCAGCGCCGACCACGCGACGAGCAAGTAGCGCGCACCGACCGGGCGCTGCGCCGCCGGCTTGAACGATAGCCGGCCGCAGACGTAGATCTGGTAGACCATCACCAGCGCGATCGTCGACACCGCGGTGCGCGCCGAGTACGTCATCGCCGCGAATGGATCGTTCGCGATCAGCGCGACCAGCGTGCACAGCACCAGCAGCCCGATCCAGATCCGCGATGGCTTGCCGAGCTTGAACGTCTCGTGGGTGAACCACACCGAGGCGAGCGCGGCGAGCGGCAGGAAGCTGGCGAGGAACACGATGTCGAAGCGACCGAACACGCCCTGCGCGATGCCCGACAGGAACAGCGGATACGAGGTCGCCGCGAGGCCCTGGATCGCGAACCACAGGTACTCCTTGCGGCGGCGATCGACGAGGAAGATCGCCAGGTAGAGCAGCCCGATCAGGATCAGCCCGAACAGCGCGAACGTCGCGCCGTAGTCGTTGAACAGCTTGATCGGGAACAGCGCATCGTCGACGCGCTCGGCGGGAAGCAAGCGCGGCACGGTGTCGAACCAGCTGCTCTGCATCCAGCGGTGGTCGACGGTCAGCTCGAGCTCGACGACCTCCTTGCCGCGCACCGCGGCCGGGAGCTGCCAGCTGCGCGGGCCCCGCGCGCGATAGCCGTGCACCGGCTCGGGCTCGGTCTCGATGGCGTCGAGGCCGTCGACGCGCAACTTCGTGTTGCCGGCGAAGAACGGGATCACCAGCGAGGTCGGGCGATCGCGCAGCGAGGCCGGCACGTCGGCGCGCGTGCGCAACGTGTACGTGCTGGATCGATCCGGGACGTCGAGGTGCGCCGGCAGCGTGACCTCGGCCGTGCGGCCCTCGGCCTCGAGCGTCCACCGAGCGACGGGATGCTGCGGGTCGGCGCAGCCGGTCACCGCGATCGCGAGGATCGCGAGCACGCGCAGCACGACGCCCGGCATCGCTCCATGGTATCGCGGTCACCGCGCCATCGCCCGGATTGTCCGTGTCCGGCCGGCCGGCGGACGGCTCGTCCAGCGGGCGGACGATCGCGCGGGCAAGCGCTCGCAATCACGTCGGTGAATTGCTGGCGCGCTTCGTGGAGCAGCTCGCCGCATGTCGCGAGCTTTCACCGTCACGCCCCTCACTCCCCTGTCCGCCGCGCTCGGCGAGGTCATCCTCGAGACGCGGTTCCTCGAGCAGCGCTGGCCGATCGAGGCCGACCGCCTGACGATCCAGCGCGGACTGTTCGATCTTCACAAGGAGGTCAGCGGCATGCTCGTGCTGCTCGATGGCGGGCGCCGGATCGAGATCGATGAACGCGGGGCGACGAACGTGCGGGAAGCATTTCTCGCCACGCTCGTGCTCGCGGTGTTGCTGCAGCGCTTGATCGCGCGGTCGCGACGCGAGGTGAAAGGCTCGCGGCGCACGCTCGCCGCGGCGGCCACCTCGGCGTTGTGCCGCCTGCTCGACGCGCTGGATCCGTTCGTCGCGCGCGAGGATGCCGCGCTTCGCAAGGTGATGCTCGAGGGCGTGTCGTCGGAGCTGGCAGCGGCGCAGATCGCGCTGCCGGTGTGAGTCGTGGGTGTTACGCTCGGAGTCATGGATCGCGCGCATCTTCGCCGGCCGCGACCTCGTCACGAGGACCGCGACCAGGTCGTGGTCATGCACGCCGTGGATTGGTCCATCTATCAAACGTTGCTGGATGCGCGTGGCGAGCGACCACAGCCACGTCTGGCATACGTCGACGGTCTGCTCGAGATCATGACCACCTCGCGTCGTCACGAGATCATCAAGAAGATGATCGCGCGCCTCGCCGAGACCTACGTCGACGAGTGCGGTGGCTTCCTCGATGCCACCGGCCAGGAGACGCTGAAGCACGACAAGGAAGAAGCTGGCGTTGAACCGGACGAGGCCTACTTCGTCGGTCCCATGAAAGCGTTTCCGGACCTCGTGATCGAGGTGGTTCAGAGCCACGGTGGGATCGACAAGCTCGAGATCTATCGCCGGATGAAGGTCGGCGAGGTGTGGTTCTGGCTGGACGATGCCGTCGTCGTCTACCGACTCGTCGGGGAGCGCTACCAGCGCGCGAGCAAGAGTGCCGCGCTTCCCGGGATCGATCTGGAGCAGATCACGGAGATCGTCGGCAACACCGAGATCGATCAGGCGCAGGCGGTCCGCGATTATCGTGCAGCGCTTCGTCGACGAGCAGCACCGCGCAAGCGCTCGATCAGAAAGCGTCGCCGGTCCTGAGCATCAGTGGCGGAACACGCCCCAGCTGGTCGAGCCGACGAACGGCTTGCTGTACGCCGCGGACAGCGAGATCGCGAGCACGGTGCGGGTGTCGCGCGGATCGATGATGCCGTCGTCCCATAGCCGTGCGGTCGCGAAGTACGGGTCCGCCTCCTTATCGATCTGTGCCTCGACCATCATCTTGCCGAGCGTCAGCTTCTGCTCGTCGACGGCCTCGCCGCGCTTGGCCGCGGCCTCGCGCTGGATGATGTCGAGCACGCCGGCGAGCTGCTTGCCTCCCATCACGGCGATGCGGTGATTCGGCCACGTGAACAGGAAGCGCGGCGCATAGGCGCGGCCGCACATCGCGTAGTTGCCGGCGCCGTACGACGCGCCGGTCATGATCGTGATCGCCGGGACCGTCGAGTTCGACACCGCGTTGATCAGCTTCGCACCGTGCTTGATGATGCCTTCCTGCTCGTACTTCCGGCCGACCATGAAGCCGGTGATGTTCTGCAGGAACACGAGCGGGATCGATGACTGGTTGCACAGCTCGATGAACTGCGCGCCCTTCTGCGCCGACTCGGAGAACAGGATCCCGTTGTTCGCGAGGATGCCGACCGGGAAGCCGTGGATGTGGGCCCAGCCGCAGACCAGCGTGGCGCCGTAGAGCGGCTTGAACTCGGAGAACCGCGAGCCATCGACGATGCGCGCGATCACCTCGCGCTGATCGAACGGCACCTTGATATCCGGCGACGCGATGCCGAGCAGATCCTCCGCCGAGTACTTCGGCGGCTCGACGGGGCGCGGCGTCGGCTGCTGCTTGTGCCAGTCGAGGTGCGCCACGATCTCGCGCCCGATCCGGATCGCATCGCGCTCGTCCTTCGCGAGGTAATCCGAGACGCCGGAGATCTTCGAGTGCATCTCGGCGCCGCCGAGCTCCTCGTGATCGGTCTCCTCGCCGGTCGCCATCTTCACCAGCGGCGGCCCCGCGAGATAGACCTGCGCCTGCTTCTCGACCATGACGACGTAGTCGCTCATGCCGGGGATGTAGGCGCCGCCCGCCGTCGAGCTGCCGAACACGAGGCAGATCGTCGGGATCTTGTTCTCCGAGCGCCGCGTCAGATCGCGGAACGCGCGACCGCCCGGCACGAAGATCTTCGACTGGTTCGGCAGGTCCGCACCCGCCGACTCGATCATCGAGATCGATGGCAGCCGGTTCGCCTCGGCGATATCCGACAGCCGCCCCGACTTCCACGCGGTCATCTCGCTGATCGCGCCGCCCTTGACCGTCGACTCGCTCGCCGTGATCAGGCACTCGACGCCCGACACCCGCCCGATGCCGCCGATCATGCCGGCACCAGGCACGTGACCCGGGACGTCTTTGCCTGCCAGCGCGCACAGCTCGAGGAAGTACGAGTCGCGATCGAGCACCAGCTCGACGCGCTCGCGCGGTAGCAGCTTGCCCGCCGCCTTGTGCCGCGAGGTGTACTTCTCGCCACCACCGACGGTGGCCTCCGCCTGTGCCTTGCGAAGCTTCTCCACCGCGGCGAGGTTTGCCTCGGCGTTCGCGCGGAACTCCTCCGACCGCGGATCGACGCGCGTCGCGATTACCGGATACGGCTGGGTATCGGCGGACATGCCCTTGTATAGCCCGGGAGATGTTCTGGTAGGTTCCCGGCCATGGCGAACGTGATCGAGGAAGCGAAGTCGGGACGGGCGAGCTGCCGGTCCTGCAAGAAAGCCATCGCGAAGGGCGAGCTGCGACTCGGTGTCGAGCAGATGACCCAGTTCAGCGACACCCCGAGCATGCAGTGGCACCACCTCATGTGTGCCGCGCAGAAGCTGCCCGGCGAGCTCAAGGGTGCGCTGGCGGCCTTCGACGGCGACATGCCGAACCGCGCCGAGATCGAGAAGGCGATGCAGGACGCGATCAAGAGCGGCAAGGCCAAGCCCGGCGCGTTCCCGTACATCGACAAGGCGCCGACCGGCCGCGCGAAGTGCATGCAGTGCGACGAGACGATCGAGAAGGACTCGTGGCGCGTCGCCGTCGAGCGCGAGGTCGATGTCGGCGGCTTCATGCGCAAGAGCCCCGGCTACATGCACCCGAAGTGCGTCGCCGAGAACCTCGAGAACGTCGGCGGCACGATGGAAGAGCTGGTCGAGCAGGTGAAGGCGAACTCGCTGATCGACGAGAGCGACCTCGACAGCGTCGTCGAGGAGATGCAGGGCGGCGGCGACGGCGGCGAGTAGCCGTCTCGATAAGCGGTTACGTAAGCACAGGAGTGCGCGGCGATCTTTTGCGAGGTCGCCCGCCGCGAGCGAACATGCAGCCATGCGCTGGTTGTGCGCGCTCGGCCTCCTCGCGATCGCTGACCCGGCATTCGCCGGCGGACGCCATCGCATGGAGCGCGGCGAGACGCTCGAGCATGTCGCGCGCGCTCACGGTTGCGACGTCGAGCTCGTCAAGCGCGTCAACAACGTCGACACGGTGCTGCTGCGTGCCGGACGGGTCGTCATCATCCCCGACTGCACGGTGCGCACGCGGGCCCGCGTTCGCGAGCTCGGCGCCAGCGACGACGACGACCGCGCGCGGATCGCGCTCGCGGTGATCGACGGCAAGCCTGTTCGACCAGGTCAGACGCGCGTCCCCGCCGCCGCGGCGCGCACCGTCCACGAGCGCGTGCTGCGCACCGACGGCCCGTCGCAGAGCGTCGGTCAGCCGTGGAACGGGCGGTTGCTCGGCGGCAAGGCGTTCCCCGACGGTGACGGTTACTGGTTGCGCCGCCCCGACAAGGCCTTCGGTGCGGCGCACGTCGTCGATCACGTGCGGCGCGCGATCGCCGAGGTCCGCAAGACCTACTCCGACGTCCACACGCTCGCGATCGGCGATCTGTCGGCGGAGCACGGCGGTCAGCTCGGTCGCCACGCGTCGCACCAGAGCGGGCTCGACGTCGACATCGGCTTCTACTTCACCCGCAAGCCCGAGGGCTATCCGCACACGTTCGTCGCGGCCAACGGCGATCTCGATCTCGAGGCGACGTGGGCGCTGATCGAGGCGTTCGCCGCGACCGCCGGCAGCGCGGGCGGCGTCCAGGTGATCTTCCTCGATCACGCCGTACAGGCCCGGCTCTACCGGTGGGCGAAGAGCGACGGCATCAGCGCCGACAAGCTGTCGGCGATCCTCCAGTACCCGCGCAGCGCCGACTCGCACGCCGGCCTGGTCCGTCACTGGCCGAGCCACAGCGACCACATCCACGTTCGCTTCAAACCACGGTAGGCAGCTGCGCCTTCGTCCACGCGTCGAAGCCACCGTCGAGCGCGACCGCGCGCGCGAACCCCATCGACCGCAGCGTCGCCGCCGCGAGCGTCGAGATCTTGCCGAGCTGGCAGTAGGTGACGATCCGCATCGTCGGATCCGGTAGCTCCTTGTCGACCCGCAGCTCGAGCTGACCGCGCGGGATGTGCATCGCACCGGGCAGATGGCCCCGAGCGAACTCGTCGCGCTCGCGGACGTCGAGGACGATCAGATCGCTGCTGCCGAGCCGCCGCGCCAGCTCTTCCATGCTCATGAACGAGATGCCGCGCGAGGCCTCGGAGATCAGCTGCGCGACCGTCTTCGCGCCCGAGCGATTGGTGCGCAGCGCCTCGGACAGGTGCGTCGGCATCGCGATGTCGAGCCCGCGCATCAGCGCGACGAACTCGCCGCGATCGGTCTTGTGCAAGCGCGGGTTGGTCGCGAGCTCCTGCGCGATCGTCGACGACGAGCGATCCTTGTAGTCGTGGGCCGGCCAGACTCCAAGACCACCATCGAGCGTCAGCAGCTTGCCGAACAGACTGTCGTACAGCGCGTCCGGATCGCCGGTCGGCAGATCCGTTCGTCCCGTGCCGCCGATCAGCAGCGTGTCTCCGGTCAGCACGCGATCGGCGAGCACCAGGCACATCGAATCCTCGGTGTGACCGGGCGTGTAGATCGTGCGCAGACGCAGCCGGCCGAGCGCGATCGACTCGCCGTCGTCGACCCGGACGTCGGCGAACGGCGCGGCCGCCTTGCGATGCATCACCACGTGCGCGCCGAGCCCCGCCGCCAGCTCGCGCGCCGCCGAGAAGTGATCCGCGTGCGTGTGCGTCTCGACGATGTAGTGGATCCGGATGCCGAGCTCGGTGGCGATCGCGCGATACCGATCGATCTGATCGAGGTGCGGATCGACCAGCATGCCTGCGTGCGAGTGCTCGCAGCCGATCACGTAGGACAGGCAGCCTCCGGCGCGGACTTGCTGGAACAGCATGTCGCCCAGGCTACCGCAAGCGCGCTTCGGGGATCGTCGGCACCGGCTCGATCGAATCGCCGGCTCTTCGCATCACGCCGAGGAGCACGGCCTGCGCGGCGATCGCGGCCGCGGCGATCATCAGGCCGAGCATCATCGCGCCACCGGCCGAGGAAGTCTTGGCGAGGGCCAGCGGCATCAGCATGACCGCGCCCATCAGCACCGCGTGGATGACGGCGCGTGCCATCGCCATCTCGCGCAGCGCCTGGTTGCCGCGCGCCGCACCGAAGCTGGCGATCGCCGAGCACACCAGCACCATGCCGGTGATGCCGATCAACGGGCCACCGATCGACCACATCGTCGCGGTCTCGGCGTCGAAGCCACCGAAGCTGTCGCGGTCGAGCATGCCGTAGGTCGCCACCGCCTGCAGGATCGTCACGCCGGCGCCCCACGCAGCGATGACGCCACCGAGCAGCAGCCTGATCCGCGGCATGCCGGCGAGCGATGCGCGCTCGATGGAGAACATGCACCACGCGAACAGCGTCAGCGCCGCGACATTGATCAGCGGGCCGATGACAAACACGATCTTGCCCGCGCTCGGCACCTTCGCCATCGCGATCAGCGCGAGCAGGACCGCGGCGATGATGCGTACGAGCAAGGTGGCCTCGGCGCCGCGGAACCACGAGCTCGCCGCGTTCGGCTGTGGCAGCGGCTGCGTGGTTTCCTGCATCAGCGCGTGGACGATGATGAGGAACGCGCCGCTGGTGAGCACCTCGCGGATCGGCCAGATCGCTTGATAGAGCAGTCCGTGCTCCTTGCTGAGCTCCTGGATCGACGACGCGATCCACGGCGCCCACGCCATCGCCTCGAGGACGACCAGGACGACCGCCGCGATCGGCACCAGCGGCGAGCGCGGACGCCACCACGCGCGTGCCGCGATCGTGACGAGCACGATCGCAGCCGACATCACGACCATGATCACGCGCCACACCCAGACCGCCAGCAGCTCGAGGTTGTCCGGGTCCTTCACCAGCTCGAACAGCACCGGCCGCCCGAGCGCCCACACGATCCAGCCGAGGTGGATCCAGGCGGAGATCTGGATCAGCGTGCGCTGCCAGCGCGATAGCCGGCTGGCGATGAAGAACAACCCGCTCGCCATCAACAGCGACGACGCCACGGCGGTTCCGTGCGTGAACATCTGCCAGCGAATGAAGCTGGCAAACGAACGCTCGGCTTCATCGAACGACCCGCGGTCGAGCGAGAGCGCGGCCGAGAGCGAGAAGGCGGCGGTACCGAACACCGCCAGCGCCACGGCGATCACGATCGAGGCGGGGATCCTCTTGGCAGGCTGCATGGCGATCTCGACGGTAACCCGGGCGTAGCCGGGTTTCAGTAACCCTCGGTCTTGGCGATGACCTCGTTCATGATCTCGCGGGTGCCGCCGCCGATCGGGTAGAGCCGCGCGTCGCGATAGAGCCGCTCGACCAGCGACTCGCGCATGTAGCCGTAGCCACCGTGGATCTGCACCGCCTGATCGCAGACGAAGCTGCACATGTCGGTCGCGACGTTCTTCGCCATCGACGCCAGCCCGGCGACCACGTTCGGCGGCTCGTTGCGCAGCACGCGCACCAGAGTCTCGCCGGTCAGCGCTCGCGCCGCGGCGATCCGCGAGGCCATGTCCGCGAGCTTGTGGCGCGTGACCTGAAATCCCGAGAGCGTCTTCCCGAACGCCTTGCGCTCCTTCGCGTACGCGATCGATTCGCGATACGCGAGCTCGGCGATCGCGACGCACTGGCCCGCGAGCATCAGCCGCTCGCCGGCGAAGTTCATCATGATCATCGGGAAGGCGCCGTTCTCCGGCCCGATCCGGTTCGCGACGGGAACCCGGCAACCTTCGAAGTGCAGCTCCGCGGTGTCGCTCGCCCACCAGCCGGTCTTCTTCAGCTTCTTGCTGACGCTGAAGCCCGGCGTGCCCTTCTCGATCACGAGCATCGAGATCCCACCGTGCCCTGCGCCACCGGTGCGCACCGCACACGTCACGAAGTCCGCGCGCGTGCCGGAGGTGATGAACGTCTTCGCGCCGTCGACCACGTAGAAGTCACCGTCGCGCTCGGCGCGCGTCGCGAGCGAGGCGACGTCGCTACCGCCGCCGGGCTCGGTCACCGCGAGCGCGGCGATCTTGCCCTCGGTGAGGCACGGCGTCACGAACCGCGCCTGCTGCTCCGCGTTACCGAACCGCACGATGGGCGGCAGCGCGATCCCGTGGCTGCCGAGCCCGACGAGCGTGCCCACCGAGCGGCCGGCGATCGTCATCTCGTCGCTGGCGACCAGCACGTGGGAGAGATCGCCGCCCTGCCCGCCCAGCGCCTCGGGGTAGCCGATGCCGGTGACGCCTGCACGCGCCGCCGTGCGGTACAGCTCGATCGGGAACTCCTCGTTCTCTTCCCACTCGGCGCCGAACGGTGCGATGTGCTGCTGCGCGAAGCCGCGCACGCTCGCGCGGATCGCAGCGTGGACTTCTCCCTCGAACAGGTAGGGCGACATGAGGCCGCGCAGCATAGATCCGCCCGGGCGTCACAAGTGTTACGAAGAAGCATGTCGTCGACGTCTGCCGCCGTCCCTGCCCGCCTGCGGCGCTCGAATCATCTGTCCTGGTTCGGCCACATGGACGCCGTCTACCTGTTCCACGACCTCTACGGCTACCTGATGGAGATGTCGCCGGATATCGCCTCGATGATCGAGAGCTTCGAGGGTGGTGTCGATACCGAGGAGACCATCGAGTACTGGAAGGGCAAGCTCGGCGATGCGGATCCGCGACAGTTCGTCGAGATCCTGGTCGCGCACGCCGTGCTCGTCGATCCGAAGGAGCCCGAGATCGACGGCGTGTGGGCGATGGTCCCGATCAAGGGCAAGTGGAACGTCTGGCAGCGCAGGCCCGGTGACGACGGCGATCGGATGACGCTGTGGACGGCGTGGGGCGATCGCCCGGTGCAGCAGGTGTTCCTCGATCAGGACGAGGTCAAGATGTGGGACGCGTTCGACGGCACCAAGCGCCTGATCGAGATGCGCCACCACGTCCCCGATAACGACAAGCTGCTCGCGCTGGTGCGCCGCCTCGTTCACAACGATGTCCAGGCGCTCAAGCTCTCGATGATGCCGTGGTCGGTGTACGCGAAGCGGCCGGCGATGGCGCCGCCGTATCTGTCGTCGACGATGCCGTATCCGGCGTGGAAGCCCGGCACGCCGGTGCCGAAGATGGCGCCGCTCACCGAGTATCACCAGGCGATCCCCGACGCCGACGCGCAGTTCGATCACCTCGAGACCACGCTGTCTCACTTGCTGCGCGTGCCGCACCCGGCGCTGCGCGGCCGCACGTACGGCCAGGCGCTGATCGACGTGCTGATCGAACGCGAGGCGATCCGCGAGGGCACGGTCCGGATCCTCGAGATCGGGGCCGGGCTCGGCTATGTCGCGCGCGACGCGATCGCGCGATTGCAGGCCGCGGGCCGCACCGTCGAGTACACGATCGTCGAGCTGTCCGACGTGCTGGCGACGGCGCAGAAGGCGAAGCTCAAGCACGCGCCCACCGCCGTCTGGAAGGTCGGCGACGTCCTCGAGGTCGACCTCCCCGACGCCGGCTTCGACCTGATCCTGTCGAACGAGATGGCCGGCGATCTGCCCGCTCGCGAGCTGACACGCGCCGACATCGGCCTCGAGCGCGAGGGCGGCAACGTCGATCGCGCGAAGCTGCGCGCGCTGGGCGGTGGCGCCGCGATCGCCGCCGATCTCGGCGTCAACCTCGACGACGCGCCCGAGCCGTTCTACCTGCAGACCGGCGCGTTCGAGCTGTGTGCCCGGATCGCGCGGTGGCTGGCGCCCGGTGGGACAACCGTGATCACCGAGTTCGGCGATGTCGCGAAGTGGCCGACCCTGTCCACCCACCTCGATCACCCGGAGCTGTCGACGCACTTCGGTCAGCTCCAGCAGGCGCTGCGCTACTCCGGCCTCGACGCCGGCACCGAGTTCGTGATCGACCTGCTGGACTTCGATCGCGAGCAGCAAGGCCTCGCCACCACGCGCAGTCACTTCCGCGCACTGCGCGCGCTCGCCGCCGACGCCGGCGTCGACCTGCCGAAGCTCGGCTACACGCCCGAGCTCCTCGCGAAGCAGGTCGGAGACAAGCTCGATCTCGCGCAGATCGGCGAGCTGCGCTGGGACAAGATCGAGGACCGGCTGATGGGGCTCGTGCCGCACGAGTTCAAGGCGCTGATCGCTCGTAAGGCCTAGAACGAGCGCCCACGCGCAGCGAGCGTGGATCGACTTCGGAACATCGCATTCCGCCGTGGTCCGTCAGCGATCCAATGATGGTCCGCTGCTTGCTCTATCTCCGGTCATACGGAGGTTACCCATGTCGCTTCGAACTGCATCGTTTGCTTTGATGACTGGTCTTGCTGTTGCTGCCGCGCCGACCATCGCCGCGGCCGACAAGGCGCAAATCGTCCAGGTCGAGAAGACCCAGGCGCCGGCCCAGGCCAACCAGGAAGAGAACAACTACGCGCAGCGTGAGACCCAGGACAAGGCGGTCGCCGATTACCGCGGTGGCAACACCGTCGTGATCGCGATGTCCGGTGGCGCGTTCGTCGTCCTGCTCTTCCTCTTGCTGCTCCTCTAAGAGATGTCGATGAGCAAGGCACCTCGCGCCGCGCTCCTCGTCATCTTGGCCGCGCTCGCCGGCGCGTGCCGTCTGCCCTACGCAGGCGGTGCGAAGCCGGTGGCCGCGACCGAGCTCGACGAAAGCTGGCACCGCGCTGCACCGACACCGGTCGTGCTCCAGAAGAACCGCACCGATTGCGGTTTGGCGGCGCTCGCGATGGTGGCGGGTGCGTGGGGTCAGCAGTGGACCCTCGCCGAGCTCCAGCAGTCGCTTCCGGCAACCGCTGATGGCGTCAGGCTCGGAGCACTACGCGACTACGCTCGGTCACACGGGCTGATCGCGTACGCGGTGAAGGGTACGCACAAGGATCTGATGTTCGAGCTCCAGCGTCGCCGTCCGGTGATGCTGGGACTGATCCTGCCGTTCGCGAAGGACAAGGCGCTCGCACACTACGAAGTGGCGGTCGCCATCGATCCGAAGGACGGCAGCGTCGTCACGCTCGATCCGGCAACTGGAAAGTACATGCGTAGAACCCGCGAGGTTCTCGAGCGGGAATGGAAGCCCGCCGGCTACGCGACGCTCGTCGTCGTCGGCAAGAGTCCGGTCGCCAGCACTGCTCCATAGGGCTGTGCTAGCGTCCGGGCCGATGGCCAAGCCCCTCGAGTACAACGCGACCATGGTCGAGCGCATCGATGTCACCGATGCGCTGACCGTGTTCCGGATCCAGCCGGACCAGCCGCCCGCCGAGCGGCCCTGGTT
>JAEYYY010000059.1 GCA_023430775.1 Pseudomonadota bacterium | reverse complement strand
CTACAAGAGGGTGCTCGTCGAGCTGGAACGCGATGGTGGCGTTACCGCCGTCGACCCGAAGCCGCGACGACGGCCAGGGACCTTCGCAGATCCGAGCATGAAGCTGCGCTTCTCCTAGCGCGGTCGGCCGCGAGGAAGAAACAATGAGCGCGCCCAACCGCGCGGCCAAGAATGCCCCAACTCCTGTCTCCCTCTTGTCTCCCTCCGCCCTGTTCTCCTCGACGAGAGCACCGTGTCGTCGACGTTGAGCACGTTGACGAGGGCCGAACGATGTTGAGCACATCGCTTTGCAGGCCCGCCTACAAGATGGAGAAGTACGCCCTGAAGCCGCCGCCGAATCGCGGAGCCGGCTGAGCGACGTCAACGACGTCTCCTAAGGACCCGCCGCACGCTCTCACCCCCCTCCCAGGTTGACGGCATTGGTGCGTCAGTGCTGCCGCTCTCGATGAGCCTCGAAATCGGTTCGACGCCGAAACCGAGGAGCGTGGCAAAGCCAGCAAACTCTCGTTTCAACCACGCCGCAACGACGCGTGCGTCAACTCCGCACGCGTTCGTGAAAGGCGGCTACTTTTCAGTTCACGCTGTTGGCGATCTGGACGCCCGCGTAACGTCGCAACCAATACGTGCCAGGAGGGAACGGTATCGGTTTCCCGGCGAGCATCGCTTGTCGCGCGATCCTGTAATCGACGAGGAACTGCTTCGTTCGCAGCAATGCTTCAACGCGGTTCCATTTGGAGCGAGCCGCCAGCCTGGGCTTGAGATTGCGATGTGGCGTTTGAGAGAGCGGGGAATCGCTCCAGCGCTGCTTGAGGATTGCGCGTCGGCCGAGCGAACGACGTCCCGTGAGGGCACGCATCAGGGCCTTCCGCTTCTCGAATCGAGCAACGCGCGCACGGATCGTCTCCTTCACTGCGTTCGCATCACCGAGTCGCGCGGGCAACTCGAGCGTCATCGAGACTTCCTTCGGCATCTTTCCATCGTCGTCGAAGAACGCAGGCCGTGTTGCGGAGATCGTTCCGCCCGATAGCAACGCGGCGAGCGTATTGGCCCCCGGCCACTCGGCGACGGTGTCGACCAAGTTGTCCTTCACGGGATTGGTGGCGGCGTAGACGACCTTGTTGATCACGTCCTCCACTTCGAGTAACCGCACTGCCGATGGGGCCTCCGATGACCAAACATTTTCCCAGCGGTGGCGAAGATGATTGACGCACTTTGCGAGGAGCCTGTGAAACTGCCCCATGAACTCTGAAACGCGGGCATGTTGATCGTAGATGACGGTGTGATGGTGGTTCGACATTCCTGTCGACTGGAGCAACACGATCTCGAACTGCGTCGCTGCAACGATCAGGCAGTACAGGAACGCGTTGACGAGCTCCGGGTCCGGTCTAAGCAGAAACTGACGTTGAACGCATCGCCGCGTCAGCATGTAGAACTGTTCCGGAAGGATTTCGCGCGGAAGACTCACACGCTCAGAAGCAGCACATTCCTTACCAACGTTATTCAGCAGCCAACGTTCCGAGATCACACACACAGCCTTGCCGATTGGTCCGCCGGCCGGACGTCGTGTCCGCTCGCTGGCCGGACATGGACAAACAACCAGCGCGCCGACGACGTCACGACGGCCGACGACACCGAAGAAGCGATCTCTCTCTAAAGATCCCTCAACCCCGGAGAGGCTCTACAACCCGGGGAGGGGAGCGCACAGCGAGCCCGCAACCCGGAGGGCCATTCTCGGGAGCGCATAGCGGGGAGCGCATAGCGAGCCCTCAACCCCGGAGCGGGCGCGACCCCGGAGCGGGCGCAACCCCGGAGCGGGCGCAACCCGGAGCGAGCGCAACCCGGAGCGAGCCCGCGAGCCCTCAACCCCGGAGCGGGCGACTTCGCACAACCCCGGAGTGGGCGCAACCCCGGAGCGGGCGCAACCCCGGAGCGAGCCCTCACCCCCGGAGCGGGCGACTTCGCATTCGGGAGCGCATAGCGAGCCCTCAACCCCGGAGCGGGCGACTTCGCATCAACCCGGGGGGAACTTCCACAAGCCGCCGCCGAGTTGATCAGATAGCTAGCGCTCGACGTTAGGCTGCACATGACGTGCAATCGTCGGCGGACCCAGACCGATCTCAGACTGCGCTCGTTGGACCGAGAACGCCATCTGCTCTCGCTCTGGAGTCCGTCATGCTTCGCTCCCTTCTGATCGCAACCTTCTGCTTCGCCGCCCTGCCCACTGCCTCCGCCGACGCCGTTCGGTATCGATGCACGGGGCCCACGACCGGACCCGTCCGCATTATCTCCGAGGGCGGCACCTGCCGCGGCTTTGTCGTCGGCACGAAGCAACACATGTTCTCGCGCATGGCGAGCGGAACGGTGCTCGCGTCCAAGGACGGCAAGACCGTGATCCTGGTCGAGGACTACCTGTCCGGCACCGTCGACGCGCAGCGCAAGGTCGTCACGACCGACATCGATAGCGAAGCGATCGACAACCCGACCGTAGTCCAGATCTGGCGCGACGGCGTTCGCGTCGCCTTCTACGACATCGCCCGCCTCGCGCGAGACGTGACGACGCTCGAGCGCTCGATCTCGCACGTGCGATGGGTCGCGCAGATGCCGACCGACCTCGACCGCGCTCGCTTCTCGATCGTCACCACCTCGAACCGCCACATCACGTTCGACACGAAGACGGGCAAGATCGTCGACGAGCAAGACGTTCCGGCGAAGCGCCCCTGACCGCGATTATCCGAGTGCGTTTGCTCGCCGCCGGGCTGTGGCGATCATGGAGCGCATCGCTTCACGGGAGCCGAGCGGTGTTCGATCGAGTGCGCTCGCGCTCGACTACACCGCGGCGGAGGAACCACCGCCCGCCACACCGTTCCCTGTCAGCGGTGATGGCGCCCGTCTTTCGGATGGATTCATGCTGAAGATTCAGCACGCGAGCTTCGTGCATTTTCGAGTGCGTGTTCCATCACTTTCTCGTCGGCAAGGTGGCGCCGCAACTGTCAGAGTGCCTGTGGCGGCGAGTTTCTCGACGGAGGAGCTCATGGCGCGTCGCCGCAAGAAGCACGTCCAGCAATCGTTCGAGTCCCGCACGCATGGAGGAGAACGAGAAGGTTGGGTGGATGAAGAGCGGATGCGTCTCCGTGTACGAAGTACGGGTCGCGAATAGGCGGATCTGGCGCGCCGTCTAGCGGAGCGGTTCGACGTACGAGATGTCGCGATCCGCGGGGACATCGAGCGTGACGTCGCGCGTGACCTTGAGGACATCGTTCTCGAAGTGGATGCGGTGCGGACCGGGCGTCAACTCGAGGAGCTTCGGCGTCTGCATGCGAGGGCCACCGTCGACGCTGAAGTAGGCCCACGGCGTCGCGTTGATCCGGACCTTGCGCGACACGACCACGGCGCTGCCGCTACCGCTTCCGGCGCGGATCGCGCTACCGCTTCCGCTGCCCGCTGCGCTACCTCGGTTGGCGGCAACACCGCTGCCGCCGGCTGCGGTTCCTCGGTTCGCGCTACCGCTACCTGCACGGACGACTCGATTGCTTCCAGTCCGTCGAGCATCGGGATCGATCACGGCTGCGTCCCGACGCTCGGGCGCGTCCGGCACGACAGCGATGGCCGCATCAGCTTCGGTGGTTGACGGTGCGATCGCGGCGTCGACCGCGGGCGGAGGTTCGGCAATCGTGTGTGCGTCGGGCACGAGAGATGCGGCGTCGCGCTCGGCGATCGCGATCGCGGCGTCGGGGACCTTCGATCCGGAATTCCGGGTCGCGATCCAGAGCACCACGGCCGCAGATGCGGCAACCACCGCGACGGCGACCAGTGCGCCACGGCGCGACCGTCGAGCTGGCCCGATGTGCTCCGTCGCGTTCGGCTCGGAATCACCCGCCGTCTCCTCGACTGCCTTCCCGACGCCCTTCGACTCGCTCTCCCTCGAATCGTTCGCGCTCGACTCGCCCGCCTTCGACTCGCTCTCCCTCGACTCGCCCGCTTTCGACCCGACTGCCTTCGCATCATTCGCCGTCGAATCGGTAGCGCTCGACTTGTCCGTCTTCGACTCGACGACCTTCGACACGCCCGCCACTGATTCGCGCGACTTGGCTTCGCCCGGCGAGGCCATATTTTCCTCGACGGGCGCGGCTTCCTCGTCAGCGGCGGTCGCGGCGAGCGAGCGTTGGGTGCCGGTGCCGATCGCATCGGTGCTATCCGCGTCGTCGAGGAAGCTCATGAACTCGCCGGGCTCGGGCAGTGTTTCGGCGGAGTCCTCGCGCGATTCGGCGGGTCCCCAGACGCGGGCGAGCCAGGATGCGATCTGGCGAGCGGGCGAGTCGCCGCGCTTCTTCGCTCGTTCGGCGACGATGTACGCGTCGAGGTCGGCGAGCATGTCGTGGATCTCGGCGTAGCGATCGGCGGCGGTGGCGGCGGTCGCGCGATCGGCGATCGCGACCAACGCGGGATCGAGCTCGTTCGGCGGCCAAGGCGACAGCGTTCCAGTGCGCGCGTTCGCGAGCAGCGCTTCGTGCGAATCGCCCGGGCGCGCGCGCTGCGCGGTCATGGCCTCGCGCAGCACCATGCCGAGCGCGTAGATGTCGGCGCGAACGTCGACGGTTTCGCTGCGTGCTTGTTCCGGTGCCATGTAGGCCGGCGTGCCCACCAGCTTGGTCGAGTCCTCGCCCGCGAGGCTGGCGATGCCGAAGTCGGTGAGCTTGACCTCGCCGGACCACGAGAGAAGGACGTTGCGCGGCGTGACATCGCGATGGACGATGTTGCGGCTGGTGCCGTCGGGATTCTTGCGGCGATGCGCGTAGTCGAGCGCCTGGCAGCACTCGGCGGCGATGAACGCTGCGACCAGTGGGGGCAGTGATGTCTTGGCCTCGGCGAGGCTCGAACCGAGGTCCTTGCCCTCGACGCGCTCCATCGCGAGGAAGAACCGATCGCCGATCCGACCGAAGTCGAAGACGGGGACGATGTTCTGGTGCGCGAGGCTCATCGACAGCTTCGCCTCGCGCTTGAACAGCTCCTGGAAGCGAACGTCGTTGGCGCGCTCGGCGCGGATGCGCTTGACGACGAGGAGCTTCTCGACGCCACCGGCACGGCGGCGGGCAAGAAACACCTCGGCCATGCCCCCGCGAGCCAGCGGGCGGACCAGCTCGTAGCGCCCGAGCGCGCGACTCATCTTGGCCCAGTATAGACTCGACGGAGGTGCGCGGCTTCCTGTTGCTGGTGACCCTGGCGGTGCTGGGCGTGAGCCCGGCGCAGGCGGCCCCAGCTGCGGACGTGGTCATCGTGTGGGCGCCCGGGCTGGACATCCAGCCGGTGAGTGTCGTCGCGCGCACGGCGGGCGCCGCGGTGATCGATCGCTCGCCTGCGCCGCCGAAGCCCGCCGCGATCGCGGAGCTGCTCCGGCAGGGCATCGAGGGTTACGACAAGCTGCGCTTCAAGGAAGCGTGGGAGATCCTCGAGGCGGCGCGCACGGTCGTCGATCGAACGGGGGCCGAGGGGATGACGGCGGCGCAGCTGTCCGATCTGTTCGTTTATCGCGGCCTGCTCAGGAAGGAAAACAACGACCCGACGTCGTTCGACGAGCTGGTCGCCGCGATCGTGGTCGATCCGAATCGCGTGCTCGACGAGGCGCGGTTCTCGCCGGACGTGCGCGAGGATCTCGAGCGCGCGCGCACGGCGGTTGAAACACGGCCGCGAGCGACGCTGTCGGTGGATGCGCCGGCGGGCTGCACGATCGCGATCGATGGCTCGACGGCGGAACCATCGGCACCGCGCGTGGCCGGAACGCACTGGGTGCGCGTGACGTGTCCGGATCATGCGCCGTGGGGAACGCGTGTCGATGTCGGCGCACCGAACACGACGCTGGTGGCGCGGCCGACGCGCCTCGTGCCACCGACGGATGCCGAGCTGTTGATCCAGGCGCGGACGGCGGGCGCGGCTGCCGTGATCGCTGCCGAGGTGCGCGGCGAGGTGGCGACCGCGCGGTTGATCGGGCTCGACGGTCGCGAGCGCGCGCGACGGACTGTTGCCACGCGTGGCGGGCTGGGTGCGCTGGCCGAGGCGGTACGCGATCTGTTGCGGCCACCGGAGAAGGCGCGCTGGTATCAGTCGAAGTGGACGTGGGCGGCAGGTGCGGCGGTGATCGCTGCAGCGATCGCGATTCCGCTGACGATCGCGGCGACCCGCGATCCGGCACCGACGGGCGCCACGATCAAGTTCCCGGGAGACACCTGGTGAGGCTGGCGGCGCTAGTCGTGGTGGCTGCGTGCGGCGAGGAGGCGACGATCTCGATCACGCCGGTGCTCGAGTTGCCGACCGATGTCGAGGCAGATGCGCTGCCCGAGCTGACGCAGATCCGGATCGCGCTCGACGGCACGCGACTCGAGAACGTCGTCGACAAGGGTCAGGACATCGTGCTCGCGGACGTGCCGCTGAGCGACGACCTCGTGCTTCGCCTCGACGGCTTCAGCGAAGGGCAGGGCCTCGCGGTCGGCAGGACGTGTCCGTTCTCGCTGGCTGCCGGCAACCGGCCGTCGCCGCGGCTCTACTTCTCGCAGATCCTGTTGACCGGCTTGCTCGAGCAGCAAGCGCAGGCCCGCCTCGGTGGCCTGTCGGTGACACTCGCCGATGACACCGTGCTGCTCGTCGGTGGCGAGGATTCGTCGGTCATCGAGCGCTACGACCCGCGCGCGGCGACGCTGACCGAGGTCGCGCACCAGCCGTTCGTCGGGCGCACCGGTGCCGCGATCGCGATCTTCGAGGATGGCCGGCCCGCGATCATCGGCGGCCGCATCAACGGCGCGCCCGCGGCGGATGCGTTGCTGGTGTCGTCGAGCGGCGTGGTCGAGACCGTGCTCGACAACACCGGTGCGGTGATGCGCTCGAACGTGTCGGCGACCTCGCTCTCCGACGGCGACATCCTGATCACCGGAGGTCGCGATGCCAGTGACCTCGCCTCGAACCGGATCACGCGCATGCGCACCAAGAACGGTGTGGTCACGCTCGAGCTCGTCAACTCCGCGGCCCTCGCTCACGCGCGCGAACGTCACGCCGTCACGCCGCTCGGCGACGCCGGCGCGAGCCTGTTGATCACGGGTGGCAACGACGGCGCCACGCTGGTCAAGGAGTCCGAGCTCTATCGCACCAACCTCGACGAGCGGATCGCCCTCGAATCGCCGAAGTTCGACCTCGAGTTTCCACGCACCGGCCATCGCACGCTGCTACTGCCCGACGAGACGATCGCGATCATCGGTGGCGTCGACGCGGCCGGTAACCCGGTTCGCGACATCGAGCTGTTCTCCCTGATCGATGGCGTGGTACCGGTGCCGCCGGCGCAGGCCCAGATCCCGGTCGGCGGTCCGGCGATCGACTTCTCGCTGGTCACCATGCCCGACGGCTCGACGCTGATGGTGGGTGGTCGCGAGCGCGACGGTGCGCCGGCGCAGGACGTAATCACCGTGATCCTCCAGGACGTCGCGACGGGAAACGTCCTGCTATCGCCCCGCCAGGGACTCTCGATCCCGCGCGCCAATCCGCAGCTCTCCGTGCTGTGCGACGGCACCGTGCTGATCAGCGGCGGCACCGAACAGCCCGACTTCGTCGAGCGCTACAACCCGAACTTCCAGCCCAAGCTCTAGGGCCGGACGCTCGTGAAGCTCGACGGGATTGCCGTTGGGCTCGTCGACCAGGATCTAAGGACACGACGTTCCCTCAACCCCGGAGCCCCCGCGATTGAGCCAGACACTCAACTCCGGAGGGGCATCTCGAACAGACGAATGCTCCAGACGCGACCTTGCCTCAACCCCGGAGAGGGATCTGCCGTTAGGACGACCTCAACCCCGGGAGCGGGAAAACAAAGCACGACCTTGCCTCAACCCCGGAGAGGGCTCTGCCGTCGGAGACCTCAACCCCGGAGCGGGAAACGCGCATGAAGACGCGACCTTCCCTCAACCCCAAGACGCGACCTTCCCTCAACCCCGGAGCGGGTATGCACCAGCCCAGATCCAAAGACACGCTTCCGTCACCCGGAGCGGGGTCGGCACTTCGAGGGACGACCTTTCGTCAACCCCGGAGCGGGTGCGCGTCCCATAGACACGACCTCAGCGGTGCCGGTCCCTCCGGGGTTGAGATCCTTTCCGCTGCGTCCGCGATTTGGACATTCGGTCCTTTCCGTTCAGCGGCGCCGGTCCCTCCGGGGTTGAGATCCTTTTCGCTGCGTCCGCGATCTGGACATTCGGGGAGCCGACAATGACTCTTGGTGCCAGCTCTAAGCTGGGCGTTCGTGGAGCTCGACGGGATTGCCGTCGGGATCGTCGACCAGGATCTGCTTGCCGCCCGGGCCGCTCTCGATCTGGTTGCGAAAGGTGGAGCCGGCCTTGGTCAGCGCCGCGATCGTGCTGTCGATGCTGTCGACGTACAGCACGACGCGCGTCCAGCCGCCGGGAGCTTGCTTGCGACCATCGGGCATCGGTCGCGCACCCGAGCTTTCCGGACCACTCAGGATCAGATGGAGATCGCCGCGCGACACGATCGCGATCACCGGCCCGTTGCGCTGGGTCCGTTGAAACCCGAGGTGCTGCGTGAAGAACGCGACAGAACGCTCGACGTCGCCGACCTGATAACGCACGACTGCAGAGTTGTTACTCGGGGTGAACATGGTTGTCCTCCGTGCATACGACACGCCTAGCGGGCGGGTGGGACTTCCCAGTGCTCGAGATCGACGCTGCGTGCGATCCCGAGACTCGAGTGGCCGCGACCTTCGAACGAGGTGACCTCGATCGAACCCGCATAGATCACGTAGAACACGCCGTCGGTCTCGCGATCGTCGACGAGAAACGCCGCGTTCGCGCGCTCGTGTGCGAGCAGCTCGCCGTCGTTCCACGGTTGTGCGGGAATCGCGAGCTCGCGAACGACCTCCCACTCCAGCCACGCTCGTGGATCGCGCGGATCGCCCGCGAGCCGGTGCAGCACCGGTGCGTGCAGCGGGATGGTGGTGGCGAGCAGGTGCCAGGTTCCGTCGATCGCGATGAGCTGCCCGTTCTCGATCGCGCGCGGCTTCAGCGGACCGAGCAGCTCCCATGGCCCATCGAGCGATCCCGATGCGGAGTACGCGGCGTTCGCGATCTGGCCGCGCTTGAAGACCAGGAACGCGCCGGCGTCGGTGAAGGCGACGGTCGCATCGATCAGGCGATCGCCGGCGGTGTCGGCGCCGTCGACGTGGATGCGCTGCGGATCGCTCCAGCGAAGCAGATCCGTCGACGTTCGGTAGTACAGCTTGTTGAGCGCACCATCGACGTCGGCGGTGTGCGAGTTGTATGTCATCACGAACCGACCATCCGGCGCGCGCGTCACGCTCGGCGAGGCGAGCCCACCGGTGTCGGGTTGATCGAGCACGGGCTGGCGTTCGACGCGACCGAGATCGCTGCTCGAGGCGAAGCCGAGACGAAACCGGAACGGCTCGTCGGAGATCTCGCTGTAGCCAAGCTGCCAGCCATCGGTGCCGCGAGTCAAGAACGCATCCTTGATCGCGACGTCGTCGAAGCCGGCGATCGGATTCTCCACCGCGCCCCAACCCGGATCATCCGCACACGCCGCGAGACAGACCAGCAAGCGCCGCATCGCATGCGTACTACGCCGGTTGTTTCACCGTCGCAACACCGATTCTGTGACCCGACAGGCAACACGCTGCACACGACAGGTCGCACTGTGCCGACGACGACGGGGCGTGGCCGCGAGAGCAAAGCCCCGATGTTCGATCGCTGTTGCATGGCCCTGGTGGTGACTCGTTAGAGTGCGCGCATGCGCGTGTGGCTTCTTCTCGCGGTGATCGCCTGTGGCAACAACTCGGAGCCCGAACTGCCGGCCGAGTGTCAGTTTCGCACCGCCGCCGATGACATCGTGACACCGCAGATCGACACGCCGCGGTGGGCGTTTCGCCCGTGGATCTCGAAGGACATCTCCGACGACGCCGACACGCGCGCGTTCGTGCAGGGCTTCGAGGAGCGCGGCATTCCCGTCGGCGCGGTGGTCTTCGACTCGCCGTGGGCGACGCACTACAACAGCATGGAGGTCAACCCGGAGCGCTACCCGGCATTCGACAAGCTCGTCGCCGACCTCCACGCGAAGGACATCCGCGTCGTCATGTGGGTCACGCAGATGGTGAACCGCACCGGCTTCGATCTCGAGCTCGGCGGTGACACGTACGTCGGTCCGTCGCCGAACTTCGAGGAGGGCAAACGCTGCGGCTTCTACGTCGACAACGGCGGCGATTATCTGTGGTGGAAGGGCAACGGCGCGGGTGTCGACTTCTTCGATCCCGATGCAGTCGCGTGGTGGCATCGCCAGCAGGACAAGATGCTCGACCTCGGCATCGACGGCTGGAAGCTCGACTTCGGCGACGACTACCTGCCCGACATGATCGAGACGGACGCCGGCCTGCTGACGCGACAGGAGTACTCGGAGGCCTACTACGCCGATTACTACGCCTACGGCGCGAGTCGAAATCCCGAATTCGTGACGATGGTGCGTCCGTACGATCAATCGTATGGCCGACCCGGACGGTTCTACGCGCGCAGCGAGGACGCACCGGTCGGCTGGGTCGGTGACAACCGGCGCGACTGGATCGGTCTCGAGGACGCGCTCGATCACATGTTCCGCTCCGCCGACGCGGGTTACGTGGTGGTCGGCTCGGACATCGGCGGCTATCTCGACAAGGACGACGAGGATCTGCTCGGCCCGGCAATCCCGTTCGACACGCTGGTGTTCGCGCGCTGGACGGCGCTCGGCGCGCTCAACCCGTTCATGCAGCTGCACGGTCGCGCCAACATCACGCCGTGGACGGTTCCGGATCACGTCGACGAGACGGTCGCGATGTACCGCTACTGGGCGAACCTCCACGACGAGATGGTGCCGTTCTGGTTCAGCCTGAGCCGCGCTGCATATCGCGGTGGGCCGACGCCGATGAGGCCGATCGGCGAGCTCGCTTCGTGGGCGGGCGACTACCGCTACATGATCGGCGATGCGTTCCTGGTCGCGCCGCTCCTCGACGCCACGAGCGAACGCGACATCGCACTCCCCGCAGGTCGCTACTACGACTGGTGGCAACCGGGCGCCGCTCCGATCGACGGCGACGTCACGCTGACCGCGTATGCGATGCCGGAGCGGGAACGGTTCCCGCTGTTCGTGCGCGAGGGAGCGATCGTTCCACTCGAGGTCAAGTCGACCGTGACCGGCCTCGGCACGGCGGCGCGAGCGGATGCGTTGACCGTGCTGGTGTGGCCCGCCACCAGTCAGACTTCGTTCGAGCTCGTCGATCACGATGACGCCGCGACCACGATCACCGCGCGCACCGACGAGATCACGCTGTCGCGCGCGGCACGCACCACGTACGTGCGGATCCGCCGTGACACCGCACCAACATCCGTGCAGGTCGGAGCGAGCACGCTCGCCGAGGTCGACAGCGATGCCGCGCTCGATGCCGCGACGACGGGTTGGCGCTACGACGCGCTCGGCAAGTTCCTGTGGGTCAAGGTCGCCGCCGGCGGCGCGACGACGATCACCGCGGGTTCTTGACCACGATCGCGCCGTTCAGCGTGGTCGCGAAGCCGAGCCACGCGAGGTAGGGCGCGACGACCTTCGCGGCGCGCGGATCGACCGCCGCTGCGGCCGCGGTGTAAGCGCCGGCGGCAGCGTCCAGCGCGATCAGATCCGCGAGTGCGGCGCGCGGGCGATGCGCCCTGAAGAACAGCGGTGTCCAGGCCGCGTTGAGCGCGAGCTGGGTTCCCCACAGTGCGAGTGCGCGCGTTCGCGCCGGCGACTTCGGTGCGCGCCAGATCCGGTACCCCGAGTAGGCGATCGTTCCATACAGCGCGGTCCACACCGGACCGAACACCCAGCCGGGTGGTTGAAACGCCGGCTTGCGCAGGCTGCGGTACCACAGACTCCGTTCAGAGCCACGCCCGCGCATCGTCAACGCACCGAGTGCGGAGGCGCCATACGAGAGCGCACCGAACGCGATTGCCGCGAGTCGAGCGCTCGTCGACCTGGGATTCTTCCGAGTCGTCATATCCACGAGTGATGCAAGACCATGACCGGGTATGCTCGATCCGTGAGGGCCTCGCTCGTCATCTTGCTGACGGCGTGTGGACGGATCGACTTCTCCGCCACGCCGCGCGATGCGAGCGTGGATGGGCCTACCGATGCCGATGACGCCGGCGACGCGATCGGGCCGGTCGCCGCGCCCCCGTGTGGCGACTCGCTCCACTTCCGCGACGACTTCGACGACGGGGCGGCCGCGCCGCTGTTCGTCGTCGATAACGATCCGGGCGTCTCGATGTCCGAGTCGGGTGGCAGTGCGAACGTCGACTTCCAGGCTGCCGTCGGCGCAAATCAGTTCGCGTTCTATCGATCCACGTCGACGTATCCGGTAGCTGACCTGTGCGTGATCGCGGAGGTCTCCGCGTTGCCGCAGAACGTTGACGGTTTCGCGTTGCTCAAGGTTCGCGCCGCGGGTCGCGAGGCCGAGTTCTTCATGTCGCGCGGCGTCTTCCACCTCCGCACCCACGATGCCGGCACGCTCGAGGACGTGGTCGGCATCGACGTCGACACCGCGCTGCGGTTCTGGCGCATACGCGTCCAGAACGACGTCGTGTCCTGGGATGTCAGCAGCGACAACATCACCTACTTCGAGCGGCGCTCGCTGCCGGGGTTGTTTGTCGAGCCCGACGCCGACGTCCTGATCGGCGGCGGCACCGCGGACACCAGCACGACCGGCGTCGACGTGGCGAAGTTCGAGAGCGTGACGGCGACCGGGCCTTAGACGCCGCAATCGAAGGGCTGTGCGGGCAGGCGACCCTCGACGATGTCGACGAGTACGATGCCATCCCGCCGCGGCGCGAAGGTCTCGCGCGATGCCTGGACGTAGACATCCGGCTTCGGGGCAACGGTCTCGCCAACGTCGAGCGGCGGCGGCACGCCGACTTAGATGCCGCAATCGAAGGGCTGTGCGGGCAGTCGACCCTCGACGATGTCGACGAGCAACGATGCCATCCGCCGCGGCGCGAAGGTCTCGCTCGATGCCCGGATCTCCGCCAGCGTCCACCACCGCGACGTCTGGACGTAGACATCCGGCTTCGTGGCAGTGGTCTCGCCGACGGCGCGACCGACGAAGAACCGCTCGTACGGATCGAAGTGACGCTCGTGAAGCACGAACCGATGACGACGGAACCACACCCACGCGCCGACCTCGACCACGATCCCGGTCTCCTCTTCGACCTCGCGCCGCGCCGCCTGCTCGAACGTCTCGCCTTCCTCGACGCCGCCGCCGGGCATCACCCACCACCGTTCATTGGTCGACGCGTCGAATCCCTGCTGTAGCAGCAGCCGGTGATCGTCATCGAACACCAAGACTCGTGCGGCCGGTCGAGCGCCCTCCGGGATCACGGCTAGCGCTTCTTCGCGCGGACGCGCTGGATGTGCTCGCCGAGGACCGCGACCTTGCGCTCCCAGGTCTCGGCCTCCATCGCGTGCGACCGTGCGCGGCGCTGCTCGGGCGTGTCGGTGGCGAGCGCGCGAACGACGGCGGAGTCGAAGTCCTCGTGCGTGGTCACCACGGTGCACGCGTGCTCGAGCTCGCCCTGCGACTTGACGTAACGCGCGACCTCGAACATGTCGGTCGACACGACGGGGAGACCAGCGGCGAGATACTCGCGCAGCTTGATCGGATTGACGTTGCGCGTGAGCTCGTTGAGCTTGAACGGGATGATGCCGACGTCGAAGCCCTTGAGATAACCGGGCAGCGACTCGTACGGCTTGCGACCCAGTAGCTTGACGTTCGGCAGTCGCTCGATCGGAGACAGATCGACCAGCGATTTGCCGACGAGGACGAGCGTCCAGTCCTGGTGGCGCTCCGCCATGTACTTGATCAGCTCGATGTCGACCCAGTCCTGGATCAAGCCGACGAAGCCGACCACCGGATGCGGCAGGTCGCGCATCTCGGGCGCGAGCTCGGTCTCGGGAGCGAGCGCCTTCGCGAAGTGCGCCTGATCGACGCCGTGCAACGCGAGGTGAGTCTCGGGGTTGTAGATCTGCTTGGACTCGAGCAGCGTGGCGGCGGTGGTGAACACGATGTCGGCGCGCTGGCACAGATCGCGCTCGAGCTCGAGCGTCTTGTCGCGATCGACGCCGGAGAAGTGTGCCCACTCGTCGGTGCAGTAATAGACGACCAGCGACTCGCCGAGCTTGCCGACGTACTTCGCGGCACTCGGCAAGAATGACCACAGCTGGAAGTCGTCCATGCCGCGGCGAGCGCGGAGAAAGTCGACCGAGGACTTCAGGATCTGCTGGTTGAGCCGGACCGCGACGGGGTTGTGCGGGAACGGCAGGACGATCGGCGTGTAGATATCGAGCTGGTTCTCGACCCGGACCGGGCCCTTCATGAACGACTTGAGCTTGGTGACGATCTTGCCCATGTCGCGCGAGCTGGTCAGCGACGGCGCGCGAGTGGAGATCGAGTTCATCCACAGCACGCGGTTGTCGCGCGCGAGCATCTTCATGACGTGGTTGTTCGACGTCGGATCTTCGGTCCAGTCCTTCGCGAAGCAGACGATGTTCTCGCCTTGAAGCATTGGCCGAACAGTTTAGATCGGCAGCGACCACGGAAGGCGTTGCTCGAGGCGTTTGAATGCCTGGCTCGCGAATCGCAAGACGCGGCGCCGCGAATCGCCATGGACGTGCTCGACGTGGCGAGGCCGCGGCTCGGTACCGTCCTGGATCCGGCGGGCGAGTGCGCCGCAGGTATCGACCTCGAACCGATCGCGGTTCTCGGCGAGGAACCGGGCGAGCGCGCGCAACCGCAGCACGTTGACCGAGGATGGCCGGCCGGTTCGCTCGACGATGGAGTCGAGGTGATAGAGCTCGAACGAGTGGGTGACGATCGTGACCTCGGCGAGCCCCGCGGCGTGCGCGGCCTCGAGGAGAGCGCGGGTCTCGCCGCGCGAGATCGCGGTGATCTGCGCGTGGCGGTGGGCGCCGCCCTTCTCGATGAAGGTGGTGATCGGTAGCTCCCAGACTCCATGCTCGGCCAGGAACAGCCCGGCGGAGGGGTGGTCCGCGCGCATCTTGCAGTTCTTGTCGAAGTAGCCGGGGTTGAAGCTCGAGTCGAGGACGAGCCCGGCGCGCGCCAGCGCCTCCCACGTCGAGTTGTGGGCGCCGAAGTTGCCGGCCCGGAACGCGAGCACGCTGCCCGCCGGCACGCCGCACCGCTCGAGGATCGCGACGCCGCGCTTCAACAGCTCGGCCTGCTCGTCGACGCTGTACGCGCCGATGTCGTCCGAGGCCGCGCCGAGACCGAGCGTGCGGTAGTTCGCGACGATCTGGCGGGGATGGGTATGGAGCTGGACGTCGTGGCCGCGGGTGACCATCGCGCGGCAGACGTCGGCGAGACCGTGCTCGCCAAAGTACGCCGAGCCCAGTGCCTCGGTGAAGAACGTGCCGCGCAGGTTGTAGCGCTCGAGCTCGTCCATGATCAGCTCGATGCCGAGGGCGCGGCGCTGGTTCGCGAACCGTCCCCACACGCGAAGGTCCCAGCCGAGTGGCGGCGCGCTGCCGCGCTCTTCGGCGCACTCGGTGTCGATCGTGATGTAGACGCGGGTCCGGCTCACTGCTCCTCGCATCGTATATCGTCGGCGCATGCAGGCGGTCGTCGCGCGACGCTACGGTGGTCCCGAGGTGCTCGATCTCGTCGAGCGGCCCGATCCCGAGGCCGGCGCGCACGACGTGCGGATCCTGGTCAAGGCGGCGGGGCTCAACCCGCTCGACTTCAAGATCCGCCAGGGCAAGACCAAGCTCGTCCTCGACGTCAAGCCGCCGATCGCGCTCGGCTGCGACGTCGCCGGCATCGTCGATGCGGTAGGGCCGCAGGTCACCAGGTTCAAGATCGACGACCAGGTGTTCGTCCGCCTCGAGAAGAACCGGATGGGCGGGTTCGCCGAGCGCGTCTGCGCGCACGAGGATGTGGTGGCGCACAAGCCGCGCTCGATCACGTTCGCCGAGGCTGCGGCGATTCCGCTCGCCGCACTGACCTCGCTACAGGCGCTGCGCGAGGTCGCGAAGCTCACCGCCGGCCAGCGCGTGCTGATCCACGCAGGTGCCGGTGGCGTTGGAAGTCTCGCGATCCAGATCGCGAAGCTCGAGGGCCTGCACGTCACCACCACCACCAGCAGCAAGAACACCGACTTCGTGAAGAGCCTCGGTGCCGACGCGATCGTCGACTACACCAGGAACGAGCCGCTGCCCACCGAGCTCGATGCCGTGTTCGACACGCTCGGCACCACCGAGCTCGCCTCGATCGAGGCAACGCGTCGAGGAGGCACCGTCGCCGGAGTCGGCGGTCTGCCCGACGGCGCCTTCGCGCGCGACTGGCTCCCCGCATTCGCGCGTCCGATCATCTGGCTCGCCACGATGCGGCGTCGCCGCGCAGCCTCTCGTGCCGGCGTGACGTTCGCGTACCTGTTCATGCGTCCCGATGGCGGCCAGCTCGCCGAGCTCGCGCGCTGGATCGACGACGGCAAGCTGCGTCCGATCCTCCACGCGACCTTTCCACTCGCGCAGTACCGCGAGGCGTTCGCCGAGCTCGAGCGTGGTCGTGCGCGCGGCAAGATCGTGTTGACGCTCGGTTAGACCGCGTCGCGCTGTTCGGGAGGCTTGCTCAGCGCCACCGCGCGCGCACCGTGGTGCAGCGCCGGTTCG
The DNA here is from genome assembly GCA_023430775.1 of Pseudomonadota bacterium. Classification (GTDB taxonomy): domain Bacteria; phylum Myxococcota_A; class Polyangia; order Haliangiales; family Haliangiaceae; genus JABFXX01. The sequence goes on along the minus strand of JAEYYY010000059.1, from coordinate 11,618 downwards.
CCGTGCGGATCGATCGAGCGCACGGCCGGCAGCGCGCGGACCTCGCCGGTGATCAGCCGCGCGCCGCGCTTGAAGCTCAGCCACTGCCACGCCCAGCTCATCATCACCAGCAGCCGGTTGCGGAAGCCGACGAGGAACATGATGTGGACGGCCCACCACATCAGCCACGCGAGCAGGCCGTGCTTCGCGAACCGCTTGGTCGCGATCACCGCCGACGCGCGACCGATGGTCGCCATGTTGCCCTTGTCCCAGTACTTGAACGGCTTGCGCAGCGCGACCGGGTCGACGGGATTGCCCGCCGCGCGGTCCTCGACCTCGCGCGTGATGATCTTCGCGACGTGCTTGCCACCCTGCAAGGCACCCTGCGCGACGCCCGGCACCTGCGTACCATCGGCGTTGAGCATCTTCGCGAGGTCGCCGATCACGAACACCTCGGGATGGCCGGGGATCGACAGATCAGCGGTTACCTCGACGCGGCCCGCGCGATCGAGCGGCACGCCCAGGCTCTTGCCGAGCGGCGACGCTTGCACGCCCGCGGCCCACAGCACCGTGCGGGCACCGAGCCGTGTCTTGGTTCCAGCTGCCTCGAACATCACGCCGGTGTCGTCGATCGCGGTGACGCGCGAGTTGACGCGGACGTCGACGTGCCGCTTCTGCAGCGACCGCTTCGCGGCATCGGAGAGCTTCGGCGGATACGCGGACAGCACGCGATCACCGCCCTCGAACAGCACCACCTGGACCTGCGTCGGATCGATCGTGCGGAAGTCGTTGGCGAGCGTGTGGAGGCCGATCTCGCCGAGCGCACCGGCGAGCTCGACACCCGTCGGGCCACCACCCACGACGACGAACGTCAACCACTCGCGCTGTGCCGCCGGATCCGATTCGCGCTCCGCTGCCTCGTAGGCGACGAAGATGCGCCGCCGGATCTCGAGCGCATCGTCGATCGATTTTAGCCCCGGTGCGACGTCATCCCAGTCGTTGCCGAAGTACGAGTGCGTGGCACCGGTGGCGAGGATCAGGTAGTCGTACTCGAGCGTGCCGTCATCGAGCTCGACCTTCTTGGCCGCCACATCGATCGCCTTCGCGGTGGCGAGCAGCACGCGGGCGTTCTTCTGCTTCGCGAGCGCGGCGCGAATCGGGTAGGCGATGTCGCTGGCGTTGAGCGCCGCCGTCGCCACCTGGTAGAGCAGCGGCTGGAACAGGTGGTGGTTGCGGCGATCGATCAGCGTGATCGTGACGTCGGACTTCGCCAGCGCCCGCGCCGCCGCGAGGCCGCCGAACCCACCGCCGATGATCACCACGTGTGGCCGGGACATGGTCGTTAGATGCTCCGACAGACCCTATCACTCCCTGGTACGATCTGTTCCTGCCGTCACGCCTGCTGACCACTGCGCGCTGGGTCGCGCCGAGCGGGGTCGCCGCATCGGCCGGCGTCCTGGTCGCCGGCCTCGTCGAGGGGCTCAGCGCGAGCCTCGGCGAGACCATCGCCACCGTCGGGTTCTTCGGGGTGCTCGCACTCCCGGTGCTGTTCGTCGGCGGGTTGATCGTGCGCGGGTTATTCCGAGCGTGGCAGCCGCGCGTCCTGATCGACCGGCTGGTCGAGCCCGGAGGCGGGGCACCGCGGTTGGTCGGCTGGCTGACGCTGTTCGTGCTCGCGTGCGGGGTGCTGAGCATCGCGATCTATCGCGGGACATGGATGCTCGCCGAGGGCAACGAGCTTCAACCGATGAGGGTGAGCTTCGTCGAGCCCGTGATCGCGGTCGGTTGCGTGCTCGTCCTGATCGCGCTGTCTCGCCCCACGGTGGCCGCGGTCGCCCGGCTGGCACGCCGCATCGATCGTTCGCCCACGCTGTTGCGGCCGCGCACGATCGCGATCGCCGCCGCATCGCTCGCGGTGGTCGGCACCGCGCTGATCTGGTTCGCCTTCATCAAGCCACGGCTCGGGCCGTTCGACACGTCGATCGTCTACGCGCCCGTGCTCGCCCTCGCGATCGCGGTGACCGTGCACCTCGCGTATCCGCGGATCAAGCGCCGCCTCGCGGTCGGCCTCGTCGCCGGTGGTCTCGTCCTCGGCACGATCGTGTTCGCGCTGGTCGTGCGCGTGGCCCGGCCGAGCCTGGCGATCGAGATCTGGGGCGATCGCCCGCTCGCCGGTGCGGCCGTCGACGTGCTCTACGACATCGACGCGATCCGCGCCGACATCTCGCTCGCCGAGTTTCGCCCGGTCGATCGCGCCGGCGCCGCGCACCCCGACATCGTGCTGGTCACCATCGATTCGCTGCGCGCGACGCAGACGCCACCGTACGGCGGCAACGCACAGATGCCGATCCTGAGCGGGCTGGCCGAGCGCGGCGCGGTGTTCGACTGGGCGTTCGCGCCGAGCAACGTGACGCGGCGCTCGATCCCGTCGATGGTGATCGGCTACGCGCCGAACCGGATCCGCGGTCGCGTCGTCGGCTGGGCGCTGCGCGTCGATCCACGCTTCGTGTTGCTCGCCGAGCGGCTCGCCGCCGGTGGCTACGAGACGGCCGGGTTCATGTGCTGCCAGGGCTTCTGGGGGCCCGGCGCACGCACCGGTCTCGCCCGCGGGCTCGCCCATGTCGAGATCGAGCACGACGGCCAGCAACTCGGGCAGCTGGCCCGCGACTGGCTGGCGAAGCGCGAGAGCGCGGGAACGCGGCGTCCACTGTTCGTCTGGGTTCACGTGCTCGAGCCGCACAACTGGACCCACGGCGGCAACGCGCCCACCAATCGCGAGACGCGGAACATGCTCTACAACCGATCGCTCGCACAGGCCGACGCGATCCTCGCCGACGTGATCGCACCGTTCACGGGTCGCGCACCGGAGCACGCACCGATCGTGATCGTCACCGCCGATCACGGCGAGGCGCTCGGCGATCATGGCCAACCGTTCCACTCGACCGACCTCTACAACTCGCAGCTCCGCGTGCCGTTCGTGATCACCGGTCCGGGCATCCCGAGCGCTCGGCTGTTCGAGACGGTCAGCCTCACCGACCTGACACCGACCATCGTCGAGCTCGCCGGGTTTCAGCCGCCGGCCAACCTCGACGGCCGATCGCTCGCCGACGCGATCACCGGCAAGCGGCCATCGCCACCCGATACCGGCACCGCGTTCGCGGCGATGATCAAGGACCGCTCGAACCCTGGCGGACTATCGGCGTTCGTGCGCGGCCGCTGGAAGCTGATCGCGACCGACGCCGGCACCTACGAGCTCTACGACATCCACGGCGATCCCGACGAGCGCACCAACCTGGCGAGCGACAAGCCCGAGCTGGTGCGCGAGCTGGCCGTGCTGCTCGAGGCAAAGCTCGACGCGGCGACCGTGTCGCCGTTCTAGCGACGCCGCCGGCGGCGGGCGATCACGATCACCACCACGCCGATCGGCCACGCGGCATCACCACCGGTGCTGCACGCGTAGTACGTGTCGCGACCGTCGAGCTCGCCGAGTCCGTCGCCGACCAGCGCCACCGTGGCCCGGCTGCCGCTGAAGTCGATCTCCATCTCCGCCGTGCGCTGGCCGGGCGCGCTCGGTTCGAACACGACATCGATCGCGACGGTATCGCCGGGTTCGACGACCGTGGTCGGGAACGCGCGGATGAGGTCGAAGTCGCCGGCGTTGGCACCGAGGAAGCGCGGCTCCATCAGCGTGATCGCCTGAGCTTCGCAGTTGGTGATCTGCACGGCCTGGGCATCCGAGCGGCTGCCGACCTCGATCGCTCCCAGCGAGAGCTCCTTCGTCGCGGTGACGCCCTCGTCGAGCGGTTGTGCCGACAGCGGAACCTCGAACGTCGGCGTGGTGGGCGAATCCGAGGTGACGACGAGCGCACCGCTCACCGTCTGGTCCTCCTCGGTGGGCGGGGCCGGGGAGATCGACACGTCGAGCGTCAGCCGGACCGCACCACCTGCCTGGAGCGGAACTGCGTCCGCCAGCTGCACGACGCCGAACGGCGCGGCGGTGGTCACGCTGGTGACGTTGATCGGCGCGTTGCCCGCGGCGAGGATCTGGACCTGCTGCGTGCTCGTGCTGCCGGCGCACACCGGGCCGAAGTCGAGCAGTCCCGGGTTCGCCCCGATGGTCGCGAGCTTCGCACCGCCGCTGATCGGGACGATGCGGTCGGCGTCGCCCTCGAACCTGATCACGACCGAGCCAAGCTCTCCGTTCTCGACCGCCGCGGACGGGGCGTACTCGATCTCGATCTGCTCCGTGCCGCCGTTCCCGGGCAGCGACGTGCCGTTCGCCGGCTTGTCGACGAACGCGACGTCGGGATTCGTCCCGGGAGCGAACGCGATGCTGAGGATCGTGCCGGCGACGTTGCCCTCGTTCACCAGATCGATCGTCGCGGGTATCGGCTTGTCGACCAGCGTCGTCACGTCGAACGAGGTCGGCGCGATCGCGAGGTTGGACATGATGCCCTGGCACGCCATCGGGATGACGATCTGCGGGTTGGCCGGGTCGTCGCTGGTGACCGTCAGCCTGGCCGCGAAGTCGCCGATCGCATCCGGTGCGCAGTTGAAGTCGAGCTTGGCGACCGCGCCCTTCTCGAGCATCTGCTTCCCGAGCTTGCCATCGACCATCTTGATCTGCTCGACGGTGTCGAACGCCACGTTCAGCTGGAGCGTTTCCGCGCCGTCGTTGGTGATCTCGACGGAGCGCAGGTTGCTGGTCTCGCCGACGCGAATGCCGCTGAAGTTGATGTTGCGTGGTGCGACCAGGATCCGTTTCTTCGGCGGGATGCCCTTGCCCGCCATCGTGAACAGCTGGACGCCGTTGTTCATCACGATCTGACCGACGCAGTTCGCATCGCCTTGCACGGTGGGCGCGAACTTGGCGGTGAACGAATAGGTGCGCACCATCGCGCCGGAGCACGCGGCTTCGGTGGCGGACTGGGTGTCGGGGGTCCCCGGCTCGATGCCGGCGCAGTGCCGGAACACCTCCGCTCCCGGCACGCCGGGCGCGTCGATCACGAATCCGCTGCAGCCGATGATCTGCGTGATCGTCTGGTCGGTCGGCCCCGAGCCTGCCGGCGACACCACGAAGGTTGTCGGCGTCGAGCTGGTCGACACCTCGATCGGCCCGAAGTCGAACGCGGGCGGACCGACCACCACCGCGAGCTGCTCGGTGGTCGACAGCTTCGGCTCCGGCGACTGACACGCGGTCAGCAAGCAAGCCAGGACCAACCACCTCACCGGCGAAGGATCGCGCGCCGTCGAACGCCCCGTCAATTCCTCGATCGGGTTCGCGCGGGTAGCGGATGCGTGGGTATTTGCCTACACGGTGAAGATCGCGGCGCCCCACGTGAAGCCGGACCCGAACACCGCCGCGAGGACGCGGTCGCCCTTCTTCACCTTCCCCTGCTTGCGCCAGTGGTCGATGGTGAGCGGGACCGTGGCCGCCGTGGTGTTGCCGTAGAACTCGATCGTGTTGAGGACTTTGTCGGGTGGAATCTTCGCCACCTCGACGACCTTCTCGTTGATCCGCAGGTTCGCCTGGTGCGGCACGAACCAGTTGATGTCGCTCCACGACAGCCCGGTCTTCGCGAGCGCCGCCTGCGTGGCCATCGACATGCCGCGCACCGCGTAGAGGAAGACGCGCTTGCCGTCCATGTGCGGGTACATCAGCTGGTTGTGCTCGCGATCGAGCGGGTTGTAGTCGAGGTACGGCAGCTTGTTGATCTCGAAGATCTTGAGGTTGAGATCGTTGGCGCCGGTGCCATCGGCGTGCGCCGACGTGTACATCACGCCGGTGCGCTCGTCGCCTTCGGTGGGACCGAGCAGCATCGCGCCGGCGCCGTCACCGAACAGCACCATGACGTCGCGGCCACGCGTCGAGTAGTCGAGGGCGTGGCTGTGCAGCTCCGCACCGACCAGCAGGATCCGCTTGTACGTGCCGGTACGGATGAACGCGTCGGCCATCTGCAGGCCGTAGACGAATGCCGAGCACTGCTGGCGAATGTCGAAGCACGCGCAGTTCTTGTCGGCGATGCCGAGCTTCTTCTGCAACACCACCGCGGTGCCGGGGAAGTGAAAGTCCGGCGACAGCGTGCCGAAGATGATGCAGTCGATATCGCTCGCCTCGACGCCGGCATCGGCCAGCGCGCGCTTGCTCGCCTCGAGTGCGAGGTCACTCGTCGCGACGCTGCCGTCGTTCGGCACGTAGCGGCGCTCCTTGATGCCGGTGCGCTTCTGGATCCACGCGTCGTCGGTCTCGGTGACCTTCGTCGGTTGCCGCACGTGTTTGTCGTCGAGAAACGCGATCTCCTCGTTGGTGACCACGCGGTCCGGCACGTAGCTGCCGATCCCTAATACGTTCGTGCGGATCATGTGACTGGATATGTCAGGTACACACTTGACGACAAGGGCTGGTGGCAGCTCAAGCGTTCCGTGCGAGGGTAATGACCGTGCGAAAGGCCGCACTTATCGGGGTTCCCGCGCTGGCGTTGTGCGCTGCGTGGATCTCTCAACCGGTGCAGCCAGCGTCGCCGAGGAGCTTGCCGGGCTGGGCGCTCTACGATCGCTACTGTCTAGCGTGTCACGGCGAGGCAGGAGATGGCAAAGGCCCCGCGGCGCCGTTCACCACCGGTCGACCGCGCGACTTCACCAAGGGCGACTACGCGTGGCGAACCACGCCGCTCGGCAGTGCACCCACGCGCGATGACCTGCGGCTGACAATTCGCCACGGCGCGCCGGCGACCTCGATGCCGGCGTTCCCGCTCGAGGAGGCGCAGCTCGATCAGCTCGTCGATGTGGTGCTCGCGTTCGCGCCACCGAGCTCCACCGGAGCGCCGATCGCGCTCGCGACGCCGGGCAAGCGCGACCCCGAGCGCGGCCGGCAGCTGTGGACCGAGAAGGGCTGCGGCACCTGTCACGGCCCGACGGGCAACGGCAACTCCGTCGTCGCGCAGACGCTGACGGACAAGCCCTACGATCTGACCGCCGAGCCGCTGCACCGTCCGCGCGCCGGCGATCTACGAACCGCTGCGGCGCTGGCGATCGCGACCGGACGCGGCCCGATGCCGGGCTACGCGGGCTCGTTACCCGATGCCGAGATCTGGGCACTCGCCGATCACGTGGTCCAGCTCCAGGCGACGGCGCGTCCACGCGGCGCGGCGATGGATGCTCGCGCGATCGATCTCGATCGCACCGCGAAGATCGCGACGGCGTCGTGGCCGGCGAGCGGCGACGAGGCGGTGGTGTTTGGTGGGCTCGTGCCGCTGCAGGGCACGCCACCGCCGGAGCTCGCACCTGCCGAGGCCTCGCTCTCGGCACCGCAGTGCGCGCGCTGTCACGCGAAGCAGTATCGCGACTGGCAGGCCTCGCGGCATCGCGGCGCGATGACGCCGGGCATTCGCGCGCAGATGATGGGCATGAGCGATCAGGAGGCGCTCGCCTGCCTACGCTGTCACGCGCCGCTCGGAGAGCAGGCCTCGCTGACGACCACGCCGCTCCGCGAGCAGGCGGTGTCGTGCGCCGGCTGTCACGTCCGCAACTTCAAGCGTCACGGCCCACCGAACGTGTCGCCGTCGCTGCTGCCGATCGCCGGTTATCCGCTGACCACGCTGAACATCTACGAGCGCTCCGACTTCTGCTTGCCGTGTCACCAGCTGCCGCCGCGCACGGCGGTGAACGGCAGGCCGCTCCTCGACACCTATCGCGAGTGGCTCGAGGGTCCGTACATGGCGCGCGGCGTCCAGTGCCAGCACTGCCACATGCCGAACCGCGAGCACACGTGGAAGGGCATCCACGATCCGCACACCTTCCGTCAGGGCACCTCGCTGACCGGCCGCGCGCACGTCGAGGATGGGGCGGTCACCGTGATCGCCGAGCTCGGCAACGTCGGCGCCGGCCACTACCTACCCACCACGCCGACGCCGGCCGCGTGGCTGGTGATCGAGCTGCACGACGCGCGCGGGCGCGTGATCGAAGGCGCGACCGCGGAGATGCGGATCGGCCGCGACATCTCGTACGACGCCGGCAAGTGGATCGAGCACGCCGACACCCGGATCGCGCCCGGAGCCAAGGCGGTGCTGTCGCGCGCGTGGAAGGGCGGGCGAGTCGGCGATGCGACGATGGCGAAGGTCTTCGTCGAGGTTCATCCCGACGACTACTACGAGCGGCTGTACGAGCGACGGCTGAAGCAGAAGCTCGTGCCCGAGCGCCGCGCCCTGTACGAGCAAGCGCTCGCCGCCGGCAAGGCGAACCGCTACGTCGCGCTCATCCGCGAGGTCCCGATCGCACCAGCCAGACGGGAACGCTGAGCGCGGGAAGCGCGATCAGATCCGTCGGATCCATCGTCATCGCGACGCGCGCCAGGGCCGGCACGCCATCGCCACGCACGATCGACAGCAGCGCGCGAAACGGCCACTGGATCGCGCCGAGCCCGATGCGATAGGCCTCGGCCGCCGGCGGGATCGTCTTGGTGGCCGCGAACACGATGCCGGTCGCGATCGCGCAGCCGAGCACCAGGCGGCGATGCCGAGCACCGAACAGCTCGAGCAGCGCGGCGAGGAAGATCGGAAAGAACACCATGCCCGCGACGTCGGAGAGCTTTCCGGTCAGCACACCCGGCGCGGCTCCCTTCAGCACGTGATCGTTGATCACGAGCAACGCGATCGCGGTGAGCACGATCGGGTGGAGCAGCGCCGCGCGTGCGGTCACAGCGGCGTGATCTCGACCAGCACTTCGCTGTCTGGCTCGGGGTTCTCGTCGCGGCCGATCAGCTCCGCGCGCACCTGACCGCCGAGCGTCACCGTGGTGTTCGGCGTCGCGTTCGACACCTCGAGCCGGAAGTCCTCGAAGCACGGACCGGCCACGCAGCTCTCCCACGCCTGGAGGAAGAAGCTCGCCGCGATCGGCCCACCGGTGATCGTCAGCTGCTGCTCCTCGCGCTGCGACGGGTCGGACTCGGGGAACATCACCAGCGTGATGCTCGCGCCCTCGAGGCTCTCGCTCGACAGCTCGAGGAAGACATCGACGGTTCCGCCCTCGTGACCGTTGCGTGGCCCGCGGGCTTCCGCCGTGATGCCGAACGAAGTGGCCGGACCGCTGGTGATCTCGGTCGGTGCGAAGTCCGCGGTGTCCACGAGTCGCCAGCGCAGGTCGGCGGGGGCCGAGGTCGCGATCGAGGCGAAGGCAGCAGCGGCGATCGCGAGCGTGGTTGCAATCCGGTGCACGGTCATGGGGATTGCCATTCCAACCAGCGTGCCACGGCAACACCCGGGACATCTCGTCGAGTTGCCGCATCGTGGCAGGGCCGATCAGGACCGCACCGCGACACCGATGTCAGGAAACACCGGCCATGCCATCATCTCCGCAATGATCCTCGCCTGCTCCGGGTGCGACGGCCGCTACGACGTCACCGGGTACCCCATCGGCCAGCAGTTTCGTTGCCGCTGCGGGACCATCAACACGCTCGAGGCCCCCAGCAAGCAAGCGGGCCTGCTGTCGTGCCCGCACTGTGGAGCGGGCGTGGCGCCCACCGCGAGCGATTGCTCGCACTGCAATCACCACCTGCTGCTCAAGGCGTGTCCGCGGTGCCTGTCGCGCGTGTTCCACGGCCACAAGCACTGCCCCGATTGCGGCTCGGAGCTGTCGGTGGTCGCCACCACGGAGGCCGCCGCCGAGCGCTCGTGTCCGCGTTGCGAAGCCACGATGGCGCCGCGGCTGGTCGCCGATGTCGTGATCGACGAGTGCATGAGCTGTCGCGGTCTGTTCCTCGATCAGGTCGCGATCAAGCGCGTGATCGCCGATCGCCAGCAAGCGCGTGCCGATGCGCTGCTCGGCTCGCTGCCATCGACGGTGATGGCCGATCGACCGGAGAAGATCCAGGGCAAGCTCTACGTCAAGTGCCCGATCTGCAAGACGGTGATGAACCGCAAGCTGTTCGGCGCCGGCGCGGGCGTGATCGTCGACGTCTGCCGCACGCACGGCACGTTCTTCGATGTCGGCGAGCTGCCGGTGATCATCACCTACGTCCAGGAGGGCGGGCTCGAGAAACACGCGAAGAAGGAGCTCGAGCGGATGCGCGACGATGCCAAGCGCGAGCAGCGGAACGCGGCGCTCGCGCATGCGATGTCGGCCACGCGTGTCGAGGGTCAGGGCTACCCGATCAGCAGCTCGCTGCGCTCGCCGGTCAGCCGCGGCGGCATGCTCGTCGATCTGCTCGAAGCGCTGTTTCGCTAATACTACCTGATCGGTTTTTCACGCCGTGGCTTCGGTCGCACGCGCCGCCTGCGAAATGGACGAGTGCACTGCGGGCACCAACCGATCCGCTCCAGCAAGATCTGCTGGAGCTGTCTCCGCACTTCCGGCAGGGTCCATTTCACCCTGGATCGGGGGAAAAAGCGCTCGTCGGAGCGCCAGGAAGCCGTGCGCGACCGCGCATAACGTTGCGTGACGGTGAAAGCCCCGCCAGGTACGGCCTTCGAAGTGATCGAGCCCAACCTCACCCTTGAGGTCTTGGTAGTCCCGCTCGACACGCCAGCGGAGCTTGGTGACACGCACGAGCTCCTTGAGTGAGACGGTCGCCGGCAGCGTCGAGAAGTAGAACTTCGGCTCGCTGTCGCATGACTGCCACTCACATAACAACCACTGCTCCTCGCCTGGAGGCCGACCCTTCGTGTGCTTCTCAGCGGGATGCACGCGATACGCGAGGAACTTTGACGACAGCTTGCCGCGCGCTCCTTCGCGCCACGAAACGGTTTTGTAGCGCTCACGAGGAATGCCGTTGACGAGCTTGGAGATCCGGATCGGCTTCCTGTTGCCGTCACGCCATCGCGTACGGCGAGCGCCTGGCTTACCAGTCTGTTTCGGCGGTCGCGGATTCGCGCCCGGAGCCCAGATCAGATGGTTGTTCGGGACGCCAACGACGTAGGTCAAGCCTCGCTGTGCGAGTCCATCACGGAACTCCACTGTCTCGCCGTAGCCGGCGTCAGCGAGTACTGGTCGCAGCGCGATGCCGAATCCGAGTGTCTGATCGATCAGGTCCAGCGCGATCTGCCACTTGGTCTTGAACTCCACCTCGTCTGGAATCCCGACGGTGCGACATCGCTCGCGGTCATCGGTCCATTCCTTCGGCAGATACAAACGCTCACCGACCATGACGCTTCCGAGATCACCTGCCAGGTGCACGCTCGTCATGACTTGGCAGTTGTCCGTGCGGCCGAGTGTTCCCGAGTACTGCCGCGCGACACCTACCGAGTGCTTGCCCTTCTTTGCGAAGCCGGTGTCATCGAGCACGATCACTTCGAGACGCGGCAGCTCTCGATCCATCTTGATCGCGAATCGTCTTTGAAGATCGACTTCCGACCATCGGCTCGCCGACACGCAGTCCTGTAGCCGCTGTCGCATTGCATCTGCTGCTGCCGGATCCTCGGTCAGGCGAGCAGCCATCGGCTGGATGCTCTTGCGCTCGCCATCGAGTAACAGCCCCGTGATGTAGTGCCCGAGCGCGTCGCGTCGCTCGGGACGCCCCTGACCTTCGAGCAACTCGTTCAAAAACGAGGACAACTCCTTGCGCAGCTTTTGCAGTCGGCGTGGCGTCATCTCAAACGTAGATCACATCGGCGATCTGACGTCGATCGAAAAGCGACCAAGTAGTA
>JAEYYY010000036.1 GCA_023430775.1 Pseudomonadota bacterium | reverse complement strand
GGACGTCGTCGTAGGCCGCATCGGACGCGCTTCCCCCACCCGCTTCCTTGGCCTGGAACTGCCCACCTACCGGCGGGATCTGTCCCTGGCCCTTGAACTGGACACGCCCGCCCGCCGACGACGGTGCCTCCGCCGCCGGCGTCGACTCGGTCTGGGGAGCGCGTTCTTTGGTCTGGATCAGGTCGTGAGACATGCGTACCTCTGAGCGGCTGATCTTCTTACGTTTGTCGGTCCGTGCCTATCCCCAACAATCTCCGGGTGAGGTCTGGCCACGGCTGCCGTAAGATGTTGTCCCGACATGCCCTTCGATCGCGAAGCTTCACCGCAGACCACGCAGCAGCCGGCCGAGGAGGTCGAGACGGCGACGCCGCCCCAGAACCGGGTGCAGTTCTCGTCGCGTGGCGCCATCCCCGACGTCGGCGGCGACCGCGGGAGCTCGGCGCAGAGCGCGTCGCAGCGTGGCTTCGGCGCGGTCCAGATGAAGGGCGAGCTCCCCAAGGGTGAAGAGGGCTTCGCCAACATGTGGGCGAACCATCCGCACAACGGGCAGGAAGACGAGTCGCAGAACACCGACAGCGAGACGGTGCTCGACGAGCACGGGCTCCCCAAGGAGTACGCGAACACCTGCGCGATCCGGCTGTCGATCATGCTGAACGGCATCGGTCAGACGATCACGCCGGCCAAGACCAAGGCGGCCGGCATCGCGCGCGCCCCGCACTACAGCAAGAAGACGAAGCAGTACTACATCCTCGCGGCGTCCGAGGTCTGGAAGTACATCGCCAACACCTTCCGCAAGGCCGATGTCGCCTTCCCGAAGGCCGGTCGCTACAAGGATGCGGCGGCGTTCCAGGAAGGCTTCGAGAAGGACATCAAGCCCGCGGTCGCCGGCAAGCACGGCATCGTCGCGTTCGACAAGATCTTCTCGTACAGCGGAACGGGTCACATGGATCTGTTCGACGGCGAGAAGCTGTCCGACTCGTCGGGCTGGTACGAGGCTCAGCGGATCGAGCTGTGGTACATCTAGGCGCGTGAAGCCCTGGTGGCTCGGCGTGCTCGTCGCGTGCTCGCCGACCTCGCGAACTCCTGCCCCACCACCGCCACCACCACCGCCGCAGGTCGTGGATGCGGCGCCCGAACCACCCATGACTCCGATCGAATGGCGAATCGACACCCACCGGGTCGGGCCGGCCGAGCTCGGCAAGCCGCTGCCCGAGGCGCTCGCTGGCGACCTCGACTCCCACTACGCGGCGCGGCTGATCGCGGACGCCCGACCGGTCGACACGTTCGTGTTCGATGATCCGCCGCTGGTCGCGATCGTCGACGGCCCGTTCGCGAAGTCCGACGGCAATCCCCAGGGCGCGACCGATCGCTTGCGCGCTGCTGCGGTGGCCGCGGCGCGCGGTGGCGCGACGATCGTCGGGTTGATGATCACCGGATCGGGACCGCGAACCGCCACCGGCCTCGGCGTCGGGTCGACGTTCGCGGAGCTCTAGGCGGCCTACAGCGACTTCCGGCTGTCGGCGATTCCACCGACGCTCGGCCACGACGAGTGCATCGGCAAGACGCCGCAGCTGCCGGGCGTCGCGTTCGTGTTCCCGACCTGCGCGAAGGCCAAGTCGGGCACGCCGGTGGCACGCATCGACGTCAGCGCCGAGTAGCTCAGCTGAATCGGTTCGACGGAACGGGTCCACCGGCCCACAACCGGGACCGCGGTCCCGGTGCGGGTGGCCATGCCGCCGCTCGAAGCGAGGCCCAGCGCTCGGGCTGGTCGGCCTCCATCTCCGCCGGGTCGAGTCCGGCGCTGTTCGCGATCTCCGTCGCGATCGCCTCGGGCGTTCGCAGGTCCGGCGACGAAGCGCGGACCTCGCGGGTTTCCGGATCGAGCTCGGTGACCTGCCCCCACGGCGCGACCAGGGTCTGATAGAGGAGCGTGGTGACATCGGGGGCGACCGGGCTGTCCTGCGTCCACGGGCACGCGTGCGCGAACAGGATCTGACCCTCGCGGCGCTGCACGAGCCGGGCGGCATCCGCCTCTGGAACGTCGGCGAGATCGTGCACCACGACGAGCCCGGGAGCCGGCACGCCGATCGCGGGCCACGGTGCGATCGGGATGCCGAGCTTCTTCGAGGCGGCGAGCGCGACGATCTCGTGACCGCGACCGGGCGGCGCGTACACGCACGGCAGGTCGAGCCCCTTGACGAGCTCGGCGAGGCGCGACAACCCGGTGGCGATCCGCGCGACCGAATCGGCGAGCCACGCGTAGCGGCCGTGCATCGGCTCGTCGAAGCCGTAGGGCGATTGATGGAGCAGCAGGCCGCCCGACAGCACGTAGTGCCAGCCGCGTAGATCGCGAGCATCGAGTGGCGTGGCACCGGCGACGCGATCGCCGCGCGCGACCATCGCCGCGACCGTCCCGGCCATCACCTCGGCCTCGGGCGAATCGGGATCGAGCCCGGGCAGCGCTTCGCGCGTCAGGTCGAGCCGCCCCGACATCGCCGCGTTGAACGCGTGGAGGTAGCGGCACAGGAAGCTGCGGGTGCGCAGCGCGGCGTGCTCGGTGAGCACGGCGAGCGCATCGGGATACGCGAGCGCGCTCTCGAGCGCGGACACCAGCTCGCAGACGACCTCCTCGCTCTCGCCGACGAGCGCGAGGCAGCGCCACAGGATCGAGGCCGCGATGTCGGGCGCGCCGGCATCGATCAAGGCGTAGCCGAGGTCGTAGAGCTGGTCGGGGCTATCCGGATCGTGGACCGCCGCGAGCGCCAGCTCCTTGACCTGCCCTGCGCCACGCCGACCGGCGAGCTCGGCGACGAGCCCGAGCCAGCGCGGCAGCTCGGCGGTGGTGATCGCTCTCCCGTGCGGCCAGCCGATCACCGTGCGCAGCTTGCCGAACGCGGCGTGATCCTGGTTGGCCTCCATCAGCTGCGCGATCTCGCGAAACGCGTCGCGGCCGAGCGGAATGCGAGCCTCGTCGTCAGGCATCGGACGCCAGCCTGGTGAGACGCAGCGACGCTTGCCACAGCGCCTGGCGTGCGGCGGCGTCGCGCGCCGTGGTGGCAGGTGGCGTGGCGGAGCCATCGCTGAAGTAGCTGCCGGAAGGATCGTCGACGGAGGTCGCGCCGGCGAGCCGGATCGCGGTCGTCGCGCCGGACTCGACGGAGGCGCCCGCCACCGGACCGAAGCCGTGGCGCAGCAGCTTGGTGCCGATCACGCCCGGGTGCAGGCTGTAGGCGACCAGCTTCGCCGGATCGCTGCGCTCGGCGAGCGAGATCGCGTGCATCACCTGCGCGAGCTTGCTCTGCGCGTACGCGGCGTAGCCGGTGAAGGCCTTCGCGAGGTGAAGATCGTCGAGGTGGATCCGCCCGCGGGTGTGCGCGATCGAGGACACGTTGATCACGCGCGACGGAGACTCGGTGGCGCTCGCGATCAGGCGCTCCCCGAGCAGCTCGGTCAGCAAGAAGCCCGCGAGGTGGTTGACGGCGAAGGACAGCTCGACGCCGTCGTCGGTCAGCGTGCGCTCGTTGGCGAAGATGCCGGCGTTGTTGATCAGCACGTGCAGCTCCGGCACGCGCTCGAGGATCTGCTGCGCGCCGCGCCGCACCGCGACCTGCGATCCGAGATCGAACGACACGCCCTCGAGCTCGGCGCCGGGCAGCTCGCCGGTGAGCTGCGCGAGCGTGGCATCCACCTTCGGCTTGGTGCGGCCGTGCAGGATCACCTTCATGCCCGCGGCGGCGAGCGCACGCGCGGTGGCGCGGCCGATGCCGTCGGTGCTGCCGGTGATCAGGACCGTCCTCGTCACACC